>NZ_CP035952.1:4055500-4398500 GCF_004214895.1 Pseudomonas tructae
TTGCCATCAACGCCCTGCAGTCGGTTTCAAGCCCGCACCGTTTCCTGGGTATCAACCAGGAAGGCGGCGTGTCCATCGTCACCACCAAGGGCAACGCCTACGGTCACGTGGTGCTGCGCGGCGGCAACGGCAAGCCCAACTATGACTCGGTCAGCGTCGCCCTGTGCGAACAGGCCCTGGCCAAGGCCAAGATCAAGCCGAACATCATGGTCGACTGCAGCCACGCCAACTCCAACAAGGACCCGGCCCTGCAGCCGCTGGTGATGGAGAACGTCGCCAACCAGATCCTCGAAGGCAACCAGTCGATCATCGGCCTGATGGTCGAGAGCCACCTGAACTGGGGCTGCCAGTCGATTCCCAAAGACCTCAACGACCTGCAGTACGGTGTCTCCATCACCGACGCCTGCATCGACTGGGAGTCCACCCAGAAGACCCTGCGCAGCATGCACGCCAAGCTCAAGGATGTCCTGCCCAAGCGCCAGCGCGACTGACAGGCAGATGCAAAAACGCCGGGCAATTGCCCGGCGTTTTTGTTGGTGTGCTCAATGGCTGACCGTCGCGACCCTCAGGCCTTGGTGGAGTGCTTTTGCTGACGCTCCATATAACGCTCGACATAGGAGCATGACGGAATCACGGTGTAGCCCATGTCCTCGGCATACTTGAGCGCCTGCTCGGTCAGTGCCGCTGCGATGCCCCGGCCGCGCAATGCGTTCGGCACGAAGGTGCGGTAGATATCCAGGGTCTGCTTGCCCAGATCCATGTAGGTCAGGTAAGCACGATGACCGTCCACATTGGTCTCGAATTGATGACCAGCCTGGTCATGGTGGATGGACAACGCCTCGCTCATCACTACTCCTCGCGGGTCTTGTGCTATGACCCCTACCTTACCGATGTTTGTCCGGCGAAGGAACCTCTACGCCACCCCGTGCCCCATTGGACAACGAGAAGAGCATGGCTGTTCTCTGGCAAATGAGCACGTACAAATAGTAGGCGCCACACGCCCAGATGCTCAAGGCGGCTGGTCGCAAATTTCACCCACTTGAAGCGGGCGCACACAGCGGCGAGCAGTGCCCTGAACAGTTGCCGGATGTTGTAGTGCTATGACGATTGATGACACTTTAAGTCACTTTTAGTTCAACAAAATACACACTTGCTACACTTGTTAGCACCCGCGCAAGCGGCGCCTTCACAGTTTTTCTACATCAGGCTGTGTTGGACCCGGGACCGGCGCATTTTTTTGCAGTTCTTGCGCTCTGTCAGTTTACTTACTACAAGTAATGGGTACTATGTACGCCGGCCAGTTTCTCTTTCTTGAGAGATGGCTATTTAATAGAAAGTCCTTGAAGGGGAACACCAATGAACAACGTTCTGAAATTTTCTGCTCTGGCTCTGGCCGCAGTCCTGGCTACCGGTTGCAGCAGCGTATCGAAAGAAACCGAAGCTCGTCTGACCGCTACCGAAGACGCAGCTGCTCGTGCACAAGCTCGTGCCGATGAAGCCTATCGCAAAGCTGACGACGCTCTGGCTGCTGCTCAAAAAGCACAACAGACCGCTGACGAAGCTAACGAGCGCGCTCTGCGTATGCTGGACAAAGCCAGCCGCAAGTAATAGTCCTTCGGGATTGTTATTGGAAGCCGACCCACTTGTGGGTCGGCTTTTTTGTTGCCGCCAGAAAAGTGCAACAGCAGAAACGACGAGGCCTGCACGATGGCAGGCCTCGGGTATAGCAACTGCGCCTTACTGCATGTCGTAAGGCACGCTGGACACCATCGGTGCCGGGCCGCCATTGCCATTGGGCACGGCGATCTCCACCGGCATGCCGTCTTCGGCGGCGACCACGTCGCGGACCATATCCCAGTTCATGCGCAGGTTGTTGGCCAGGTCTTCACGCTTGAGCAGGGCATTGATGACCGCTGTGTGCTTGTCGACCACCGATGGGTCACCCTTGTCGTCCAGCGGTGTGTGCGCTTCGAGGTAGACCTTGCCGGCGCTCAGACCAAACTTGTACGGCTCGTTGATGATGCGGACCGGGACGCCGACCGGTGCCATCTTGGCCAGTTCCAGCACATTGTTGTTGAACATGCGGAAGCAACCATGGCTGGTACGCATGCCGATGCCGAACTTCTTGTTCGAACCGTGGATCAGGTAACCCGGAACGCCCAGGGTGAACTTGAATGGACCCAGCGGGTTGTCCGGCCCTGCCGGGACTACGGTCGGCAGAATGTCACCGTCGGCGGCGTGTTCCTTGCGGATCGAGGCCGGTGGCGTCCAGGTCGGGTTCGGCGTCTTGGCCGTGACCTTGGTATTGGCGATCGGCGAGCCCCAGCCTTCGCGACCGATACCCAGCGGGTAGGTGTGCACCACGTTCTGCCCTTTCGGGTAGTAGTACATGCGGTACTCGGCCAGGTTGATGACGATGCCTTCGCGCGGGCCCGGCGGCAGGATGAAGCGGGTCGGCAGGATGATCTCGGTGCCGGCACCCGGCAGCCACGGGTCGACGCCCGGGTTGGCGGCGATCATTTCCAGGTAGCCAAGGTCGTTGGCGGTGCCGATATCGGCAAAGGTGTCTTCGTACTTGGCCTTGATCACCTGGACCTGGCCAATGACGTCTTCACCGGGAGGCGGCAGGGGGAACTCCAGCGCAGCAGCAGGGCCTGCCGCCAGCAGGGCGGCCAGGGACAGGCAACGGGTGACGGCGGGAAAGCGCGGCAACATCCGGGAAATCCTTCGCTAATTCAATTGAGTCAAGCAGTCGATTGTACACCGCCCCCCGCGTAATCGGGAGATGTCCCGGGCGCAGTTGGCCGTACAAGGGATGAAAGGTTATATCAACAGGTTACAGCTGGGGCCATACCGGCCGCGTGCCACGGCGCTGGGCATCGAGAATCGCCCGGCACAGCGAACACAGGCGACGGTCGCGGTAGAGGCTGCGTTCGGCCTGGGACCAGCGCGGCTGTGCCGGCAACAGGGTGCCACACAGGGTACGGTCGGCCGAGCCACCGAGTTCGAGCTGACGGGCGACCAGGTGGACACGAATCTCCTGGCAGGCGAACAGGTCAAGCTGTTCGTCAGGCTCGATCAATTGATAGGCATACAGGGACCAGGCGGGACGCGGCATCGGGGGCTCCAAATCGGGGGCGCCACATTAGCCCAAAGCCGGTCACTATAAAAGCGTCAAAGCAGCGGTTTTAGTTGCGGCCAGGCATTTTCCAGCAACCTGGCCTGGGCGCCCTGCCCTGGATGAATGCCATCGGCCTGCATCAACTCGGGCACACCGCCCACACCTTCGAGAAAAAACGGCACCAGCGGCACCTGTTTTTCCGTTGCCAGGTTTTCGTACACCTTGGCGAAGGCTTCGGTGTAACGCTTGCCGTAGTTGGGTGGCAGGCGCATGCCCAGCAGCAGGACCTTGGCGCCGGCTGACCGCGCGTTGTCGATCATCGAGGCAAGATTTTGTTGCAATTGTGTCGGCAGTTGCCCGCGCAGGCCGTCGTTGCCACCCAATTCGAGCACCACAAGCTCCGGCTTGTGCTCTGCAAGCAGCGCCGGCAGCCGCGCCTGGCCGCCGGCACTGGTGTCGCCACTGATCGAGGCATTGATCACTTCAGCATCGAAACCCTCACTCTTCAGGCGTTGCTCCAGCAAAGCAACCCAGCCCTGGCGGGTATCCAGGCCGAAAGCGGCACTGATACTATCGCCGACAATCAGCACGGTCCCCGCTGCTGCGCCCTGGGCCATGCACATCAAGGCCAGGCCGGCACTCAATAACCACACTCGCATCGGATTCTCCATGGGCCCCAGCATTCTCAGTGCGCGCAACCTTAGCAAAGTGGTTCCCAGCGCGGAAGGCGACCTGACCATCCTGCACGAACTCTCGCTGGAATTGAAACAGGGCGACAGCCTGGCCATCGTCGGCGCCTCGGGCTCGGGCAAATCGACCCTGCTCGGCCTGCTGGCCGGGCTCGACCTGCCCAGCGCCGGCTCCGTGACCCTGGCCGGCCACAACCTCGGCCCGCTGGATGAAGACCAGCGCGCGCGGGTGCGGGCCGAGCACGTCGGCTTCGTGTTCCAGTCGTTTCAACTGCTCGACAGCCTCAATGCCCTGGAAAACGTCATGCTGCCGCTGGAACTGGACGGCCGCCGCGATGCCCGCGAGCACGCCCGCAGCCTGCTCGAACGGGTCGGCCTGGGCCAGCGCCTGAGCCACTCGCCGCGCCAACTGTCCGGCGGCGAACAGCAACGGGTGGCCATCGCCCGCGCCTTTGCCGCCGAGCCTGCGGTGCTGTTTGCCGACGAGCCCACCGGCAACCTCGACAGCCATACCGGCGAGCGTATCAGCGACCTGTTGTTCGAACTGAACAAGGAACGCGGCACCACCCTGGTACTGGTCACTCATGACGAACGCCTGGCCCAGCGCTGCCGTCGCCTGATCCGCCTGGACGCCGGCCACCTGGTCGCACCGCTGGAGCCCTGATGAAACGCTTGCCGTTGTTCCCCCTGGCCCTGCGCCAGTTGCTGCGCGACGCCCGCGCCGGCGAGTTGCGCGTGCTGTTCTTCGCTCTGCTGGTCGCGGTGGCAGCCAGTACCGCCATCGGTTACTTCGGTGCCCGCCTCAATGGCGCCATGCTGCTGCGCGCCACCGAGTTCCTGGGTGCCGACCTGGTCTTGCAGGGGAGCTCGCCCGCGCAGCCCGAGCAAATAAGCCGCGGCGCCGCACTGGGCTTGCAGCATGCGCAGGTGGTCGAGTTCTCCAGCGTCATCGCCACCGACAACGGCATTCAGCTGTCGAGCATCAAGGCCGCCAACGACGCCTATCCGCTGCGCGGTGAGCTGCGCAGCGCCGCCGAGCCCTATGGCGTCGAAACCGCAGGCGGCGGCCCGGCGCCGGGCGAGGCCTGGGTCGAGCCACGGCTGCTGGCAGCACTGGAGCTGAACATCGGCGACAGCATCGATGTGGGGATGAAAACCCTGCGCATGAGCCGGGTGCTGACCTACGAGCCCGACCGCGCCGGCAACTTCTATAGCATGACCCCGCGGGTGCTGATCAACCTTGCCGACCTTGAGGCCACCGGGGTGGTGCAACCGGGCAGCCGGGTCAGCTATCGCGAGCTCTGGCGCGGCGAGCCCGAAGCCCTGGCCAGCTACCGCGAAGCCGTCGAGCAGAATCTTGCGGCCAACCAGCGCCTGCAGGACTCACGGGACGGCAACCGGCAAATCGGCGGCGCCCTGGGCAAGGCCGAACGTTACCTGAACATGGCCAGCCTGGTGGCGGTGCTGCTCGCCGGTGTCGCCGTGGCGCTGTCGGCGAGCCGCTTCGCTACCCGCCGCTTCGATGCCAGCGCCCTGCTGCGTTGCCTGGGCCTGTCGCGCCGTCAGGCATTGAGCCTGTTCTGCCTGCAACTGGCGATGCTTGGCAGCCTTGCCGCACTGTGTGGCGCGGCGCTCGGCTGGCTGGCCCAGCTGGGCCTGTTCCAGCTGCTGCAAGGGCTGATGCCGGCGCAGATCCCTCCTGGCGGTATTGCCCCGGCCCTGGCCGGGATCGCCACCGGCCTGGTCGCCCTGGCCGGCTTCGCCCTGCCGCCGCTGGCTGCCCTTGGCCGGGTGCCGCCGCTGCGGGTACTGCGCCGTGACCTGCTGCCGGTACCGGCAAGCAGTTGGCTGGTGTATGGCGCCGCCCTGTTCGCCCTGGGGCTGATCATGTGGCGGCTGAGCCTGGACCTGCTATTGACCTTCGCCCTGCTCGGCGGCGGCCTGGTCGCCGCCCTGCTGCTGGGCGGCCTGCTGTTGCTCGGTCTGCGCAGCCTGCGCCGCCTGTTGGCCGGCAGCCCGCTGGCCTGGCGCCTGGGCCTTGGCCAATTGCTGCGCCACCCCCTGGCCGCTGCCGGACAAGCCCTGGCCTTCGGCCTGATCCTGCTGGCCATGGCACTGATTGCCCTGTTGCGCGCCGAACTGCTCGACACCTGGCAGAACCAGCTGCCCAAGGATGCGCCGAACTATTTCGCCCTGAACATCCTGCCTGACGACAAGAACAATTTTGCCCAGCGCCTGAGCGAGTTCTCCGCTGCGGCCGCACCGCTGTACCCGGTGATCCCCGGACGCCTGACCGCAATCAACGGCGAACCGGTGCAGCAGATCGTCAGCAAGGAATCCACCGGCGATCGCGCCGTGCAGCGCGACCTGAGCCTGACCTGGGCCGCCGACCTGCCCCAGGGCAACACCCTGAGCGAAGGCCAGTGGTGGCAGGCAGAACCTGCGGCCGGTAGCCTGCCGGGTGTTTCGGTAGAAGCCGAACTGGCCCTGAGTCTCAAGCTCAAGCTGGGTGACCAGCTGACCTTCACGGTGGGCGGCTTGCAACGCCAGGTGCAGGTCACCAGTTTGCGCACAGTCAATTGGGACAGCTTCCAGCCCAACTTCTACATGATCTTCCAGCCGCAAACCCTGCAGGATCTGCCAACCACCTACTTGACCAGCTTCTACTTGGCCCCCGGCCATGACCAGCAGGTGGTGGCACTGTCGCGGGCGTTCCCGGCGGTGACCATCCTCCAGGTCGATGCCCTGCTCGAGCAACTGCGCAGCATTCTCGCCCAGGTCACCCTGGCGGTGGAGTACGTGCTGTTGTTCGTGCTGGCCGCAGGCCTGGCAGTGCTGTTCGCCGGCTTGCAGGCGACCCTGGACGAGCGCATTCGCCAGGGCGCCTTGCTGCGCGCCCTGGGTGCCGGGCGCGGGCTGCTGGTCAAAGCCCGGCGTATCGAGTTCGGTTTGCTCGGCGCCGCCAGCGGCCTGTTGGCGGCGATCGGCTGCGAACTGATCACCCTGCTGCTGTACCGCTACGCCTTCGACCTGCACTGGAGCCCGCACCCCTGGCTGCTGTTGCTGCCGGTGATCGGCGCGCTGCTGGTCGGCGGCGCCGGTGTCTACGGCACGCGCCGGGCACTCAATGCCAGCCCCCTGGCAGTCCTGCGCGAGGGTTGATCAGGGTTTGACGTAGTCGATGGCGTTGACCCACCAGCACATTTCGCCAGAAGGGGTCTGGACGATGACTTCATCGCCGACCTCTTTTTTCAGCAAGGCGCGGGCCATGGGCGAGTCGATCGAGATGTAGTCCATGCGCCCGTAGATCTCGTCATAGCCGACAATGCGAAAACGCTTGGTTTCACCCTCTTCGTTCTCGATCTCGACCCAGGCACCAAAAAACACCCGGCCTTCCTGCTCCGGCGCATACTCCACCACGCGCATGTCTTCCAGGCGCTTGCGCAGGTAGCGCACGCGGCGATCGATTTCGCGCAGCAGCTTCTTGTTGTACTGGTAGTCGGCGTTTTCACTGCGATCGCCCAGGGAGGCGGCCCAGGTGACTTTCTGGGTGGTATCGGGACGCTTTACCCGCCACAGATGGTCCAGCTCCTGCTTGAGCGCCTCGTGACCTTCCTTCGTGATGATTTGCGTACTCAACAAAAATTCTCGCTTGCAGACTGACGGGGTGGCTTGCAGGGCCTGATCATCAACCCTGGCGCTTTGCTGTGCAACTGCACGTGACTCGTGCCTGCTGGCACCAGTCCCAAAGGGAAACCGCAGACAACCACAACAAATACGGTCCGCCCCGCATGCACGCCCAACGCACTGCCCTGCACAACGAGCTGCACGCCCGCCCGTCGCTGTACTTCGACGAGCCAGCGCATGTTTTCCACCTGGCGTTTCTCGGCACCGATGCCGATTGCAATGCCCTGCTGCAGCGCTGCTGCCCAGGCGCCTTCGAGGCCGATGCCGCGCAGGGCATCACCCAGCTGGACGGCCATCCGTTCAAATGGGAGCGCCATGCCGAATTCTTCACCCTGACGCTGGTGGTACCCGCCGCCAGCGCCGAGCTCAACTGGACCACCCTGCCCCCGGCCCTGGCCACAGGCATCGAACCCTGCCGTGAGCAGATGATCAATGCAGTGCAGGTGCTGGTGCGCGATGCTGAGGATCTTGACCTGAGCCGTTACGGCTTCAAAGACCCCAGCGGCTCTTGCGTGGGCGGCGGCGATGCGGTGGTGTGGAGCGATTTTCGCCTGACCGAAGATGGCACCAACCGTTTCCTGTTCATCAACCACAAACTCAATGCCTACCGCCAGGGGCGAATGATCCGCCGCCTGCTGGAGATAGAGACCTACCGGATGATGGCGTCATTGTCGTTGACCGCTGCCAAGGCCCTCGGCCCGCAACTGGATGCCTACGACCGTACGTTGGTGAATTTGTCGCAACGCAATGTCAGCAGTGATGGCGGCAACGCCAAGGCCCTGCTGGCCGACATTGCCCAGCTGTCGCGCCAGGTGGTCGGCAGCACGGTCCAGCACCGTCATCGTTTCAGTGCCACCCAGGCCTACGCACAACTGGTGTTCGAACGCCTGGGCGAACTGCGCGAAAGCCATGTCGGCGATTGCCAGCGCCTGGGTGTGTTCATCGAGCGGCGCTTCAAACCCACCGTGCGCTATTGCGCGGCCACCGAACAGCGCCTGGAACACCTGGCCGAAAGCGTGGCCAACCTGGGGGACTTGCTCCAGGCGCGGGTGCAGGTCGAGATGGAGGAGCAAAACGCTGAAATCCTGCGCAGCCTCAACGCCCGCGCCGACACCCAGATCAAGATCCAGCGGGCAGTGGAAGGCCTGTCGATCATCGCCATCAGCTACTACCTGCTGAGCCTGTTCAAACTGTTCTATGCCGGCCTGCACACCCTCGGCGCACCGTTCTCGCCCCGCGAGGCATTGCTGGGCATGGCGCCGCTGGTGGTGCTGATCATGCTGGTGATCCTGCTGCGGATCAGAAAAGCCAAGGCCCACTGAGGCCCAGGCCGATCAAGCCCGGGTAATCAGGCCCTGGCGGGCGACGCGGGTCAGGTGGCCGATGATTTCGGCGGCGTCCAGGGCGTTGGGCGCCTGGATCACGGCGAGATCGAAACGGTCGTTGGCGAACTGGCCAAGCGAATCACGGGGATCGGCAAACTGGATAAGGAAGGCGGTGTTGCGGCTGTTGCGGCGTGGCCAGCCGTCGAGGTAGCGCAGGAGGGTTGGCTGATGGCTGCCGCCCAGAAGAATACGCGGCGTACGCGTGCCTTGGCTGGCGGGCAACGGGGTCAGGCAAACGCTGGAACGTGGACAACTCATGGTTAGATCTCCGCCTCGCAAAACCCGCTGGGCTGCGGTGGGAGGCGTCACCGAACCAGCGTTTTAGCGGTATTTGGTGAAACCTCCAAAGAGGTAACCCTGCGCCCCGCAAGTAGCTGTTTAAATCGGCGCAAGTCAGCATCCTAGAGAAGCTGCGAGTGTAATGTCAACGGCCCGGGGGCGAAAAACCATTGCAATCGGACATCAAACGGTGGGAACGGCGGTGCGGCGACCCGACTTGCCCCGCGATGCGATCTGGCAGACAGAACGCTATCGCGGGGCAAGCCCGCTCCCACAGCGGCATCCAGATCAACCTCGACTTCAGCGAGCAATCAACCGATCCAACGAGCCCCGCCCTGCCCCCTCGACCAACACCGCCAAGGTCCCTGCCAGCAACGCCAGGGCAAACTCATAGCCATTGTTGGCCATGAACAGGCCGTTGCCGATATGCACCGAGAAGATCGCCACGATCAGCGTCACGGTCAGCGCCAGCGCTGCTGGCCGCACCAGCAAACCGATCACCAGGGCCAGGCCGCCAAAGAACTCGGCACCGCCGGACAGCAGCGCCATCAGCAGGCCGGGTGCCAGGCCAAGGCTTTCCATGAACTGCGCGGTACCGGCCAGGCCACCGCCGCCAAACAGGCCAAAGAGTTTCTGCGCACCGTGGGCCATAAAGATGATACCGACCAGAATACGGATGATGCTCAGGCCCCAACCGGCACGACTGGCGAATACGGCATTGAGGGTGTTGTTGTTCATGGGTCTTCCTTAAAGGGTGTGATGTGAGGTGTTGGGCGCCATATTAATCAAATCTACAGATGTTAAAATCGCAATATTTGCGACATTAAAATCGATTTATTCGATCACTTTCGCCCGCTTCCTTTGCCACCCTTCGGCTCCAGCGATTCGCGCTCGCGATCAAACGCGAGGTAGTACTTGTTGACGCTGTTGACGTAGCTCACCGGCCCCATGCCCACCTGCTCCATGGCAATGCGCTCGGTCTGGAAGAACCACTGGTTGCCATTGAGCCCGCGCCGCCGCGCTTCGGCGCGCATGGCCTGGACCCGCTCAGGGCCCAGGTTGTAGGCCGCCAGGGTGAAGGCCATGCGCTCGCGCTCGTTGAGCTGGTTGCTGGAGAAGAACTTGCGCCGAATCAGCGCCATGTACCGGGCGCTGGCCTGAACATTGCCATCGACATTGGCAATATTGCTCACCCCCACCCGCTGAGCGGCACTGGGGGTAATCTGCATCAGACCGTGGGCACCGCCGGCACCGCGCGCCGCCGGGTTCAACGCCGACTCCTTGAACGCCACGGCCGCCAGGTTCAGCCAGTCGATCTTCTGTTCGCTGGCGTGGCGCTGCAGCACCGGCCGCAGGGCTTCCAGGCGCTTGCGGTCAGTGCGCGCCAGCGGGTTGTGGACCCGGTACAAACGCCGGTAGATGCGCTCGAAAGCCGCATCCTGGTTGGCCGGCGCCTTGTAACCCTGGAGAAAGCGATCGACACTGGCGTGCAGCATCACCGCCTCGCGGCGCACGTACCAACGCATGGCCTCGGGGCTGGCGACCTGCAATTTGCGATCAACCCGCAGCTTGGGCATGACCTTGGCCCAGCGCTCGGCAATCGGCTGTTCGACCACCGTCAGGTGGAAGATCCCGGCCTGAACCATCTCCAGCACATCCTCCACCGCCAGGCTCGGGTCGACCCACTCCACCGTGATCGGCGCCAGCTTGCGCAAGGCCAGTTTCTGGTTGATCTCATGCAGGGTATCGCCAGCGGCACTCGAGCTGGTCAGGGCCAGGGTGCGCCCGGACAACTGTTCGACGCGCTGGAAGCTGCGTTCGCCCTTGCGCCCGACCAGCACCAGGGGCACTTTGTCGACCACCGGGTCGCTGGCGCTGAGGCCACGGGTCGAGGTAGGGTCGACCAGCTCACCGGGGGCGACCAGGTCGGCTTCACCGCGCTGCAAGGCGGCCAGCAGTTGCTCCTTGGCCCGCGGGATGATCTTCAGGCGGATCTGTTCGCCGTCACGGGCGCGCGCATTGAGGTAATGCTCGAAGGCGCGCAAGCGGTGGTACTCGACCCCCACCGGCTCGCCCTTGACTTCACCGGAGCTGTTGCGGCTCTGGTTGACCAGGACTTTAAGTACCCGGCTGCTGCGAATCTGCGCAAGGTCGCGCACCTGGGTCTTGGGCACGGCCTGTTGCGGCCCGGCCAGGCGCGCACTAACTGGCCCTGCAGTCAGCAGCGAGAGGCTCAGCACGATCAACAAAAACAGCGCTCGGGTCATCCGTTGCGAGGTCCGCGCGTGTGGGGTTGGCGCCATAGTTTGCAGTCGTTCCATGACAATTGACCGCAAAAGACCACGACAACTCGTTGAAGTTCTTGGCTTTATCGATTTTCTTCGAGCTTTGTTATGCTGGCCGGCCCCCGGCCTGAGGTAGCACCATGCAACTCATCGACATCGGCGTCAATCTGACCAACCCAAGTTTTGCCGACAAACACCAGGCCGTTGTCGAACGCGCCGAGGCAGCAGGCGTGGTGCAAATGATGGTCACCGGCACCAGCCTTGCGGGCAGCGAGCACGCCCTGGAACTGTGCCAGCAGCTCGATGAAAGCGCCCAGCGCCTGTTCAGCACCGCCGGTGTTCATCCCCACGACGCCAGCCATTGGTCCACAGACAGCAACCGGCAACTGCGCGCCTTGCTGGAGCAACCACGGGTGCGCGCCGTGGGTGAATGCGGGTTGGACTTCAACCGCGATTTCTCGCCGCGCCCGCAGCAGGAAAAAGCCCTGGAAGAACAACTGGCCCTGGCGGTGGAACTGCAGATGCCGGTGTTTCTCCACGAGCGCGATGCCAGCGAACGCCTGCTGGCGATCCTCAAGGACTTTCGCGATCGCCTGCCGGCGGCGGTGGTGCACTGTTTTACTGGCGAACGGGCGGCGCTGTTCGCCTACCTCGACCTGGACCTGCACATCGGCATCACCGGCTGGATCTGCGACGAACGCCGCGGCACCCATCTGCACCCGCTGGTCAGCAGTATCCCCCAGGGCCGCCTGATGCTCGAAAGCGATGCACCCTACCTGCTGCCACGCAGCTTGCGGCCCAAGCCGAAAAGCGGGCGCAACGAACCGGCCTTTCTCACCGAGGTCCTGCACGAAGTGGCACTGCACCGCAACGAAACTGCCGAGCAACTGGCAGCCCACAGTACGGCTGCCGCCCGCGCCTTCTTTAACTTGCCCGCGATTATTTGACGCATATCAAAACGTCTTGATGATCGAGCCGGCACAATGATGGCACCTTGCCAATAATGTTTCCGCTCAATCAGAGAAGACCTACCATGGGTGCCTGGCTTAGCAATATCTCCCTGAAGTACAAGTTCTGGGCCGTCAACGCGGTCGCCTTCGTCACCACCTTGTTCCTGGTGCTCTACGCGGTGCACCTGGAACAACAGGCACGGGCCCAGAGTGCGCAAAGCAAAGCCCAGGCCGAGGCGCAGTTGCTGGCGGCCTGGCCGGATGGCCAAACCCTGCCGAGCAATGCCCTGTGGCTGAGCTACAGCCCCGGCCAGACGCCGCAGTTCGAGGGGCGCAGCCTGGATGCGCTGGCCACGGCCAAGGGCTGGGTCGAGCTCGAAGGTTTGCCGGCGCTGGGTGAAAACCCGCTGACCGGCGCCCAGGTCATCAGCCGCGGTGGCCAGCAGATCGCCGTGCTCGCGCCCTCCCCCAGCCTGATCCAGGTGTTCACCGATCGCTTCACCAACTATGCCGTGTGCGTGCTGATCCTGATGCTGGCGATGCTCTGCGCCTCACAGTTGCTGATCCGCTTCCTGCTCAGCCAGCTCAACACCCTCAAGGATGTGATGCTGCACGTGGAAAAGACCGGCGACCTGTCGGCCCGCGTCCCCCTGGCCTGCGGCGATGAAGTCGGACAGATGGCCAGCGCCTTCAACGCCATGCAGACCACCTACCACCGGGTGGTCAACACCGTGGCCCGCACCGCCGCGCAGCTGGACTCCGGCGCTGCGCGCCTGGCCGCGAGCATGAACGAGGTGCGCCACGGCATGCTCGGCCAGCAGAGCGAAACCGACCAGGCCGCTACCGCCATCAACGAGATGACCGCCACGGTCTACCACATTGCCCAGCACGCCGGCGCCACCCGTGACCTGTCGCAAAGCGCCGACACCCTGGCCGGCAGCGGCCAGGAAGTGGTCAGCCGGGTGCAGACCTCGATCGCCGGGCTGTCCAGCGGGGTGCAACAGACCGCCGAAATGATCCGCCAGCTGGCCGAAGACAGCCAGAAGATCAACGGTGTGGTCGGGGTCATTCACAGCATTGCCGAACAGACCAACCTGCTGGCGCTCAACGCCGCCATCGAGGCCGCCCGCGCCGGTGACCTGGGCCGTGGTTTTGCCGTGGTCGCTGATGAAGTGCGCAACCTGGCCAAACGGGTGCAGGCCTCCACCGACGAAATCACCACCATGGTTTCGGCCCTGCAAGCCGGTACCCGCGACGCCGTGGACTTCATGCAGGAAAGCTCGTTCAAGGCCGACGATTGTGTCCAGCAGGCCCAGGAAGCCGGCGCTGCCCTGGCGGAAATCACCGGCGCGGTGGCGCAGATGCGTGAAAGCAATACGCAGATTGCCGTGGCTGCCGAGCAGCAAAGCCACGTAGCCGAGGAAATGAACCGGGCAGTGGTGAGCATTCGCGATGTGACCGAAGAGACCGTGCAGCAGACCGTCGACTCGGCAACCACCAGCAGCGAACTGGCGACCCTGGCCGGCGAGCTGAACAAAGCCATCGGCCAGCTCAAGCTATAGGCGCCATAGCCGTCCTCGATTGGCCCCTTCAACGGGGCCGCACTATTCTTCAGGCAAGCCCCTGAGGAATGTTGTCATGAGCAAACGCTTGCCCAACCTGCCGGCCTGGCAATGGCGCGGCTACCACCACAACCACCGCAACCCGACCAACCTGGTGCTGCACCTGATCGCCGTGCCGCTGTTCATCCTCGGCGTGCTGTTGGTGCTGTCCGGGCTGTTTTCACTGGACCTGGGGCAACTGGCGGTCGGCATCATTGCCCTGGTCGCCGGGCTCGGCTTGCAGCGCCAAGGGCATCGCCTGGAAGCCGAACAACCCGAACCCTTCGCCAACCGCAAGGATGCCGTCGGCCGCCTGCTGGTCGAACAGTTCATCACCTTTCCGCGGTTCGTGCTCAGTGGCGCCTGGTGGCGTGCCTGGCGCGAACGCCATCGCCGTTAAGCGAACACCGTCACCGTCTGACGACTGATCGCCAGCAGTTCACCCCCAGCCGTCCACAGGGCGGCTGAAGCATGCCCGTAGCCATCGCGAGCGTGGTCGATATGAGCGCAGTACTGGCACCAGTCCAGGGTGCTCAGGCTCGGCACCGGCTGCACGAACTCGATGGTCCAGGTCAGGGTGCTGCCCGGCGCCGGCTTGCTCAGGTGGGGCATCAGGATCGGCGGCCAGGCATCGACCAGCGCCAACAAGTGCGCTTCGCTGACCGGCTCATCCTTGACGTCACCGCGCAGGCGAACCCAACCGCCCATGCTGCGCGAGGGTGTGTTGCTAAATGGCAAGCCGCCTACCGCCCAGCGCAGGGCCAGATGACGCATGAACTCGGGAGTTACCCCCTTGATGTAAGGCAGCTCGGGCGCCGCCTCCTGCAGGCTTTTCATTGCAAATGCCGGCAACGCCGGAACATCGATCGACGAATCACGGCCAGCGCCGAAACTGCCCTGGATCAGGGTCACCACCTGGCCGTTCTGAGTGGCCCGGCCGAGCAACGAACTGACCGCCTTGCCCTCGCGCAACAACTCCACTTCAAAACTGATCGGCACCTCGGGTTCGGCCGGGCCGACGAAGGTAATTGCCAGGGAGCGCACCGGCCGTCCTGGTGAGGTCTTTGCCAGCATGGCCTCATACAGCAGGGCCGCCATCACCCCGCCAAAACAGGCGCGGCCCTGGGCCCAGCTCGAGTCGATGGTAACGGCCTGGGGATGCTGGCGGACCGCCGTGAGCAATTGCGAGAAATTCATGCCGACCTCAGCGTGCTGAAAAAAACGATCTTAACCAGCCAGCAAGCGGTCTACAGCACGCATTTCGGCCATTTCAGCGGGCTATCGCTGCGCAAGCTGCCGCTGCAGCTCATCGAGGGTAGCGTCGGCGCGCTGTTCGGCAATCGCCAGTTGCGCTCGCCAATGGCTGACGCAGGGCACCAGGTCGCTTTGCTGTTCGGCTTGCAGCAGCCATTGCAGCAAGTCGTGCCAGTCACCCAGGTCGCCCTGGGCACGCTTGAGCGCCTTTTGCTGGCGCAGGTTGCAGTGGCGCAGTTGCGGGTAGGCTTCGGCGCCATAGCGTTCGCGCTTGATCAGCAGGCGCAGGCGATGGCGGTCATGGGCGGGATCGTCGAGCGCCTGGCGCAATTGCTCGCCCTGTTTGACCAGGCGCTTGTCGATGCGCTGCTGCAAACGGCGGATCAGCCCTTGGCGCTGCGCCGCCCGCAGGAATACCGGGAAGGCATCGACAATCGCCAGCAGGCGCGCGAGTTCAGCACTGGCGGCAACCCGGGCGAAGGTCTGCGTGCGATGGGCCAGGCGCGCTTGCGCGGCCGCCACTTGCCGGCGTTCGAGCAACTGCGCAGCCAGTACCTCACGGTCACGCAGCGGTGTGGTCAAGCTGCCCAGCGCCTGGGCAGCGGCTTCCAGTTGTTCGACCCCGGGCAGTTCGCGCAGCGGCCGCAGCAGGCTGCGCAAGCGCCGTACGCCGATGCGCAGGTCGTGCAGCGCCTCGCTGTCGGTATCGGCGGCCAGGCGCGCCTGGCAGGCCAACAGGCGTACCTGCAGGCTCAGAACCTGAGCAATGACATGGTCGAGCATGGCCGACGACATGGTTTACTCCTGTGATCAACGCCCGGCACGGGACTCGCGAATGTAGAAACGGGCCTTCTCGGCCTTCTTGCTGCAGCCTTCGAACGCTTCGAACTGCTGCTGGGTCTTGGCCCCGGTCAACAGCGACAACGCCTTGGAGTAACTGACAGTACCGGCAAAACCTTCGGCCTTGGCCAGGTCGAGCTCTTTCCAGGCCGAGTCCAGCTGATTGGCGCAGCTGTCGCGGTAGGCTGTCTTGCCAGCGCAACCGGTCAGGACCAGGGCAATCAGGGGCAGACAAATCCAGGCTTTCATCGGCAATACCTCAATAGAAAAATTACAGGGTGGCGCGTTCGACGGCAAACCGCGAGAAAAGTGCCCTGATCAGCGTAGCGCAGCGCCAGCGACGATTGAAGCACAGCCATAATTAGGTGCATTGTTAGACCATGGAAGCACAACACCGGGG
This sequence comes from Pseudomonas tructae, assembly GCF_004214895.1. NCBI lineage: Bacteria > Pseudomonadati > Pseudomonadota > Gammaproteobacteria > Pseudomonadales > Pseudomonadaceae > Pseudomonas > Pseudomonas tructae. The sequence continues at coordinate 4,071,992 of NZ_CP035952.1, forward strand.
AAGCATCATGAAAAAGCGCGTCGCACTGGTTCTGGGTTCAGGCGGGGCCCGGGGCTATGCCCACATCGGCGTGATCGAGGAAATCGAGCGGCGTGGCTATGACATCGCCTGCATCGCCGGTTGCTCCATGGGCGCGGTGATTGGCGGGATCTATGCCGCCGGCAAGCTCGATGACTATCGCAACTGGATCGAAAGCCTGGACTACCTGGACGTGCTGCGCCTGGTGGACGTGAGCTTTCGCCTCGGCGCTATCCGCGGCGAGAAAGTCTTCGGCCAGATCCGCAAGATCGTGGGCGAGATCAACATCGAAGAGCTGCGTATCCCTTACACGGCAGTGGCCACCGACCTGACCAACCAGCAGGAAATCTGGTTCCAGGAAGGCTGCCTGCACCAGGCCATGCGCGCCTCGGCAGCGATCCCCAGCCTGTTCACCCCGGTGGTACAAGGTAACCGCATGCTGGTCGATGGCGGCATCCTCAACCCCTTGCCGATCATTCCGGTGGTGTCCAGCCACTGCGACCTGATCATCGCCGTGAACCTCAACTCGACCAACCAGAAACAGTACCAACTGCCGGTAATCGAGCGGCCGGCGGCGTTCAAGCTGCGTTTTGACAATCTGATCAGCTCACTGGGTTCGCACCTGCCGTTCCGGCGCAAACCGGCCGAGGAACTGATGCGCCTGGAGCAGGGACTGCAGCCTGAAGCTGCGCAAATCCCCAACCCCTGGCTCAGCGATGCCGCCGCCCCCGAAGCCCAGCAACCGGCGGCAGCCCCGGAAGCCGAAGGCGCGCCGAAATCGGCAACCGGTTCGTTCATCATCGACAATGTCGGGCCAGCGTCGCTGCTGGACCTGATCAACCAGAGTTTCGAGGTGATGCAGACCTCGCTTGCGCAGTACAAGATCGCCGGGTATCCGCCGGATGTACTGATCAACGTGCCCAAGCGGGTGTGCCGCTTCTTCGAGTTCTACAAGGCGCCGGAGCTGATTGCCCTGGGCAGGGAGATTGCCCGCGATACCCTGGATAACTATGAGGCGGAGCGGCGTTGATGGCTAAAAGCATCGCGGGGCAAGCCCGCTCCCACAGGGCCCTTAATTCTGCTCCGGTCCGATCAGGCGATAGCCCACCCCGGGCTCAGTCACGATGAACCGCGGCGCCGTCGGATCATCGCCCAGCTTCTGCCGCACATGGGCGACGACGATGCGCAGGTAATGGCTGTCATCGACATGGGTCGGCCCCCAGATGTCCTTGAGCAATTGCTGCTGGGTGATCACCCGCCCCGGGTGGCTGGCCAACTGCGCAAGCAATGCATACTCCTTGCGGGTCAGCGCCACCTCGACACCGTCCAGGGTCACCCGGCGAAACGCCAGGTCGACAGTCAGCGGCCCGAAGCTCAGCGCCGCAGCGGTCGCCGACGCCTGCGGCGCCTGGCGCAGCAGCGCGCGCACCCGAGCCAGGAACTCCTGAATGCCGAAGGGCTTGGTCACGTAGTCGTTGGCGCCGTTGTCCAGCGCCTCGACCTTCTGGATTTCACTGGCGCGCACCGACAGCACCAGCACCGGCACCGCGCTCCATTCACGCAGTTCGCGCAGCACCTGCTGGCCGTCCATGTCCGGCAGGCCGAGATCAAGCACCACCAGGTCGGGGCGCGCCAGTGCCGCCTGGGTCAGGCCCTCGGCGCCGGTACCGGCCTCCACCACCTTGTAGCCCTGGGAGCTGAGGCTGATACGCAGGAACTTGCGGATTTGCGGTTCGTCATCGATGACCAGCAGGGTCGCGCTCTGGCTCATGGGGCTTCGCTTTCAGGCTCGGGTTGGGTTGGCAGCGGCAAGCATAGAGTGATGCAGGTGCCCTTGCCATCGATACCGTCAGCGACCCGGATGTGCCCGCCGTGGGCACCGATCATGCCCTGACAGATCGCCAGCCCCAGGCCCGTGCCCTGCCCGCCCCGATCACCGCGAGCAGCGGTGTAGAACATGTCGAAGATGCGCTCGCGATCCGCTTCGGGAATGCCTGGCCCTTCATCGCTGACGGCAAAGCAGAGCATCTGCTCGTCAACGCTGACCTGCAGATCCAGACGCCCCGCCGCCGGCGAAAAGCGCGCGGCGTTCTCCAGCACATTGATCAGCGCCTGCTCGATCAGCGCCGCATGCACGAACAGCAATGGCAGTTCGGCCGGCACTTGCGTGCGCAATTGCAACGGCGCCAGCACCACCCGCAGGCGGTTCAGCGCACTGCCCACGATATCGCCTGGCGCCACCCAGTCGCGGGCAAGCTTGAGCCCGCCATGGCCCAGCCGGGTCATGTCGAGCAGGTTCTGGATATAGCGATCCAGGCGTTCGGCTTCGTTGCGGGTGCCTTCGAGCAGCTCCTGGCGATCGGCCCTGGGAATCGCCTCGCCAAGGGCCAGCAGGCTGTCGATGCTGCCACGCATGGCGGTCAGCGGCGTGCGCAGGTCATGGGATACCGAAGCGAGCAAGGCGCTGCGCAATTGCTCGGTTTCGCCATGCAAACGTGCCGATTCCAGCTGCTCGGCCAAGCGCGCCCGGGCCAGGGCCTGGGCCAGCGGCTGGCTCAGGGCCTTGAGCAGGCGGCAATGCTGGGCCGTCAGTTGCTCGCCCTTGCGCGGCCGCACACCGAGCAGTGCCAGGCGCGCATCGTCCACCGACAACGGCCACCACCACCAGCGGCCATTGGGCAAGGTGTCGCTGCCAAGCCCCGCCGCCTGGTCGTGCTGCCAGGCCCAATCGGCAGCGGCGCGCTCATTGTCGCTGAACTGCAGGTTACCGCCACTGGCCACTTGCAGGCGGCCCTCGGCGTCGCGCTCAAGCAGGCACACCTGCAAGTCCTGCCAACCGTCCAGATGCTGCCCGGCGGCGGTGAACACCGCCTGGCGGTCGGTGGCGGCGGTCAGTTTGCGCGACAGGTCGAGCAACTGGCTGGTCTGTTCCTGAGTTTCGCGCAGGGCCTGCAACTGCCGACGCTGACGCGCGGCAAGGTTGCCGGTGAGCGCCGCCATCAGCAGGAAAAACAGCGAAGTCAGCACATCCTCTTCACGCTGGATGCTGAAGGAGAAATTCGGCGGGATGAACAGAAAGTCGTAGGCCAGGAACGACATCACCGCACAGGCCAGCGCCGGGCCCAGGCTACTGCGCACCGCCACCAGCAACACCGCGGCCAGGAACACCAGGGAAATGTTCGGCAGGGCCAGTACGCTGGCCACCGCCCAGGCCAGGCCCGTGGCCAGGACCGTGGCGGCGAATGCCAACAGGTAATGACGCCAGACCCAGACCTTTTTCACCGCCGCGCTGGGCGGCTCGGGTTGGGTGTCGCGGTCAAGCACGTTGATTTCCAGGCCGTGGGCGTCACGCAGCAGGCGTGTCGCCACTCCGGCACCGAACAGGCGCCGACGCAGGCGGTCGCGCGACTGGCCGACCAGCACCAGGCTCGCGCGCCGCTCCAGGGCATGCTGAATCAAAGTCCTGGCCACCTCGCCGGCACGCAGCAGCACCACTTCCCCGCCCAGGCGTTCCGCCAGTTGCTGGGCCGCCTGCAGGCGCTGGCGCGCCGCTTCGTCACGCAAGCGGCCGTTGTCGACGTGGACCAGGGTCCAGGGCAAGTGGCGCCGTTGTGCCACCCGGCTGGCGTGACGCACCAGGCGCTCGGCCTGGGCATCGCCATCGACACCGACCAGCAGCCGCCCACGCAACGCTGGTGCATCCTGCCCCAACTGACGGTATCCGTGGGCCAGGTCGGCATCGACCTGGGCGGCGGCCGTCTGCATCGCCAGCTCGCGCAGGGCGGTCAGGTTGGTCTGGGTGAAGAATGCATCGATCGCCGCCCGCGCCTGCTCCGGCACATACACCTTGCCTTCGCGCAGGCGTTCAAGCAGCTCGCGCGGTGGCAGGTCGATCAGCACCAGCTCGAAGGCTTCCTGCAAGACCCAGTCCGGCAGGGTTTCGCGCACCTGCACGCCGGTAATGCCACGCACCTGGTCGTTGAGGCTTTCCAGGTGCTGGACGTTGACCGTGGTGTAGATGTCGATGCCGGCGGCCAACAGTTCCTGGACATCCTGCCAGCGCTTGGCGTGGCGGCTGCCAGGCGCGTTGCTGTGGGCCAGTTCGTCGACCAGCACCAGTTGCGGGCGGGCCTTGAGCAGACCGTCGAGGTCCATCTCTTCAAGCTGCATGCCACGGTATTCGCTGCGCAGCAGTGGCTGCTGGGGCAGACCGCCCAGCAGCGCCTCGGTTTCGGCGCGCCCGTGGGTCTCCACCACTGCCGCCAGCAGCGCCACGCCCTGGCGCTGCTGGGCATGGGCGGCCTGGAGCATGGCGTAGGTCTTGCCCACCCCGGGTGCCGCACCCAGAAATACCTTGAGCCGGCCGCGCCCCTCGCGCGGCAGCCCGGCCAACAACGCATCGGCGCGTTCGGAATTGCTCATGCTCACTGCCTGTCCTTATTTCGACGTCGGCGACAAACGCTCAAGGGCGTTGTTCAGGGCCAGTACATTGACCACCGGCGGGCCGATCAAGGGGTGCAGGGTGGACTGCTCGACCAGGACTTGCAAGGCCTCAGAAGCAACCTTGCGCGCCGCTGCCACCCGCGGCAGTTGATAGGCCACTGCGGCGGGCGAAAGGTGCGGATCCAGGCCGCTGCCGGAAGTGGTGAGCAAGGCCAGCGGCACTGGCCCCTGCGCTTCGATGTACAGTTGCGCGGCGCTGCTCTTGACCCGCTCGGCCAGCGCCGGGTTGCTCGGCGCCAGGTTGCTGGCGCTGCTCGACACTGTGGCATAGTCACCGGCCGATGGCCGCGACTGGAACCAGGCATCGCCCTCGAAGCGTTGCGCGATCAACTGCGAGCCGCGTACCTGGCCCTGCTCATCGCGCAGCAGGCTGCCATTGGCCTGTTCCGGAAAGGCCACTTGGGCGATGCCGGTGACCACCAGCGGGTATACCGCGCCGGTAATCAGGGTCATCAACAGGATCAGGCTCAGGGCCGGACGAATGTGTGTAGTCATGGTCATCTCCTTGGTTCAGACCAGGTTCAGGGCAGTCAGCAACAGGTCGATCAGCTTGATCCCGGCGAACGGCACGATCAGTCCGCCCAGGCCATAGATCAGCAGGTTGCGGCGCAACAGGTGGGCGGCGCTGGCGGCCTGCACCCGGACCCCGCGCAGGGCCAGGGGAATCAGCACGACGATGATCAGGGCGTTGAACACAATCGCCGAGAGAATCGCGCTCTGCGGGCTGCTCAGGTGCATCAGGTTGAGTACGCCCAGTTGCGGGTAGATTGCCGCGAACAGCGCCGGGAGAATGGCGAAGTACTTGGCCACGTCGTTGGCAATCGAGAAGGTGGTCAGGGCGCCACGGGTCACCAGCAGCTCCTTGCCGACCTGGACCACATCCAGCAGCTTGGTCGGGTCGCTGTCCAGGTCGACCATGTTGGCCGCCTCGCGGGCTGCCTGGGTGCCATCGTTCATGGCCATGCCGACATCGGCCTGGGCCAGCGCCGGGGCGTCGTTGGCGCCATCGCCGCACATGGCCACCAGGCGCCCGTCATTCTGCTCCTGGCGGATGCGCGCCAGCTTCTTCTCCGGGGTGGCTTCGGCGAGCACGTCATCGACCCCGGCTTCGGCGGCGATGGCAGCGGCGGTCAGCGGGTTGTCACCGGTCACCATCACCGTGCGAATCCCCAGCTTGCGCAACTCGGCAAAACGCTCGCGGATGCCCGGCTTGACCACGTCCTTCAGGTGGATCACCCCCAGCAGGCGCTTGTCGGCGCACACCAGCAAGGGCGTGCCGCCGCTCTGGGCGATCTTGTCCACTTCCCGGGCCAGCGGTACCGGCATTTCCAGGCGTTGCATGCCGACGAAGGCCAGCACCGAATCCACCGCGCCCTTACGATAGCGATGCTGTTGATAGTCGATACCGGACAGCCGGGTTTCGGCGCTGAAGGCCACTGGCGTGAACTGATCGGCAGCCGGTTCGTTGAAGTCATGCAACTGGCGCAGGTACTCGACGACCGACTTGCCTTCGGCGGTGTCGTCGGCCAGCGACGCCAGCAAGGCGCCCTCACCCAGCTCCCGCGCGGTGACGCCAGGCGCGGCGTGCAAGGCGCTGCAGCGCCGGTTGCCGAAGGTGATGGTGCCGGTCTTGTCGAGCATCAGCACATGCACATCGCCCGCCGCCTCTACCGCACGGCCGGAGCGGGCGATGACGTTGAGGCGCACCAGGCGGTCCATGCCGGCGATGCCAATGGCCGACAGCAGGCCGCCGATGGTGGTGGGAATCAAGGTGACCAGCAAGGCCACCAGGAACACCAGCGCGATGCTGCCACCGGCAAAGTGGGCGAACGGCTGCAGGGTCACCACGACCACCAGGAAGATCAGGGTCAAGCCGATCAGCAGGATATCCAGGGCGATCTCATTAGGCGTCTTCTGCCGCTTGGCGCCTTCGACCAGGGCAATCATGCGGTCCAGGGTCGACTCGCCGGGATTACTGGTGATGCTGATCAGCAGCCAATCGGAAACCAGCCGGGTGTTGCCGGTCACTGCCGAGCGATCACCACCGGATTCGCGGATCACCGGCGCGGACTCACCGGTAATCGCCGCCTCGTTGACCGCGGCGATGCCTTCGAGCACCTCGCCGTCGCCGGGGATCATTTCCCCGGCCGAGACCTTGACCACATCGCCTTTGCGCAGGCTTGTGGCCGGGACCACTTCGAAGCTGCCCGAAGCCGTACGGCGACGGGCACTGAGGCCCTGGCTGCCAGCCTTGAGGCTGTCGGCGCGAGCCTTGCCACGGCCCTCGGCGAGGGCCTCGGCGAAGTTGGCGAACAGCACGGTGAACCACAGCCACAGGGCGATCTGCACCGCCACGCCGGTCGGCACGCGGTTGTCAGGCAGCAAGCACAGCAAGGTGGTGAAGATTGCGGTGAGTTCCACCACCAGCATCACCGGCGAGCGCTTGAGCTGGCGCGGATCGAGTTTGACGAAGGCCTGCACCAGCGCCGGGCGCCACAGCGCGGCAAAGGTGGTACGCGCCGCCTCGACAGGTTTGGCCTTTACTTCAGGAATCGGCATGTTCATGAATCGCTCCTCACAAGCCCAGGCTCAGGTACTCGGTCACTGGCCCCAGGGCCAGGGCCGGCAGGAAGGTCAGGCCACCGATCAATAGAATGGTCACCACCAGCAAGGTGACGAACAGCGGGCCGTGGGTCGGGAAGCTGTTCTGCCCCACAGGCGCGGATTTTTTCAGTGCCAGGCTACCGGCCAGGGCCAGCACCGGCAGGATGTAGCCGAAGCGGCCGATGAGCATGCCCAGGCCGATCATCACGTTGTGAAAGGTGGTATTGGCACCCAGGCCGGCAAAGGCCGAACCGTTGTTGGCGCTGGCCGAGGTGTAGGCGTACAGCAGCTGGCTGAAGCCATGGGCACCGGGGTTGCTGATGGCCGCCGCAGGTCCTGGCAGGCTGGCGGCCAGGGCGCCGAGTACCAGCACGCCAACGGGCATCACCAGCAAGGTGGCCACCAGCAGTTGCACTTCCCGCGCCTGCAGTTTCTTGCCCAGGTATTCCGGGGTCCGGCCGATCATCAGGCCGGCCAGGAACACCGCGATCAGCACGTTGAGCAGCATGCCGTAAAGACCGGCACCGACACCGCCGAAGATCACCTCGCCAACCATCATGTTGACCAGCGCGACCATGCCGCTGAGCGGGTTGAGGCTGTCGTGCATGTTGTTCACCGAACCGTTCGAGGCGGCGGTGGTAGTGACCGTCCAGAGTACGCTGGCGGTGGTGCCGAAGCGGCTTTCCTTGCCTTCCAGTGGCGCGGTCTGTTCAACCAGCGGGCTGCTCAGCGTCGGGTTGGCCTGGTACTCGCTCCACAGCGCGGTGCCGCCACCGATCAGGAACAGCGCGAGCATGCCGGCGATGATCGCCCGGCTCTGGCGCATGTCCTTGACGTAGTGGCCGAAGGTGAAGACCAGGGCCACCGGAATCAGGATGATCGAGGCCACCTCGAACAGGTTGCTCCAGGCGCTAGGGTTTTCGAACGGGTGCGCCGAGTTGACGCCGAAGAAGCCGCCGCCGTTGGTACCCAGTTGCTTGATCGCAATCTGGCTGGCGGCCGGGCCCAGCGGGATGGTCTGGTCAGCGCCCTGCAGGGTCAGGGCATGCACGTAGTCGGCGAAAGTTTGCGGCACGCCCTGCCAGACCAGCAGCAAGGCCAGCAGCAGGCACAGCGGCAACAGGCCGTAGAGGGTGGCGCGGGTCATGTCGACCCAGAAATTGCCCAGGGTCTTGGCCGAACGGCGGGCAATGCCACGGCACAGGGCGACCAGTACGGCCAGGCCGGTGGCGGCGCTGACAAAGTTCTGCACGGTCAGGCCGAGCATCTGGCTCAGGTAGCTGACCGAGGCTTCGCCACTGTAGGACTGCCAGTTGGTGTTGGTGACAAAGCTCACCGCCGTGTTGAACGCCAGCGACCACTCCTGCCCCGCCAGGTGCTGCGGGTTGAGTGGCAGATAGCCCTGCAACTGCAGCACGGCGAACACCAGCACGAAGCCTGCGAAGTTGAAGGCCAGCAAGGCCAGGGTGTACTGCTGCCAACTCTGCTCCTTGCCGGCATCGACCCCGGCCAGCCGGTAGCACACCCGCTCGACCGGCCCCAGCAGCGGCGACAGCCAGGTGCGCTGGCCTTCCATCACCTTGAAATAGAAACGCCCGAGCAAGGGCGCCGGGAGCAGTACCAGCGCAAAGAACGCCAGCAGCAACGCGTAATCGTAACTGTGCATGGTCGCTCCTAACCCCGATTGGCGCGCAACAGCGCGACCAGCAGGTAGATCATCAACGCCACTGCCAACAGCAGTGACACCCCGTCCAGAATGCTCATGAAAACTCTCCGTCCTTACGGCACGTGCCGTTGACGGTCATTGTCGGTAGAGCGGCTGTAAAGGGACGAGACCCAGAGCCTGGGGCAGGCATAAAGAATGCGTAAATAACACACGTGTAGGAGCGGGCTTGCCCTGCGATAAGGCCAGTGCAGCCAGTTGACCTGATGCTGTCTGGATTGCGAGCGCTGCGCGCACGAATCGCGGGGCAAGGCCCGCTCCCACCAGGTCAGCGGGGCTCTCGGTGAGAACGAGCCAGCGCCGCCCCTACTGGGTCTTCCACTGCGACGGCTGCTGGTAGCCGGCAACCCAGTCGATCACCTGCCCAACCGGCATTGGCCGGGCAATGCAGTAGCCCTGGGCGATCTCGCAGCCCAGGCCCATCAGCAACTGGCCATGCTCGACAGTCTCCAGGCCCTCGGCAATCACTTGGCGGCCAAAGGCCCGGGCCAGGCCGATCACCGCGCGTGTCAGCGCCAGGTCGTCCTGGTCGTGAAGGATGTCACGCACGAACGACTTGTCGATCTTGATGGTCCGCGTTGGCAAGCGCTTGAGGTAGCTCAGCGACGAGTAGCCAGTGCCGAAGTCGTCCAGGGAGAACTGCACGCCCAGGCGCTGGCAGGCATCCAGGCACTGGCTGACTCGCTGGATGTTCTCGATGGCCACCGACTCGACGATTTCCAGATCGAGCAGCGCCGGCGCCACCTGCGGGTGACGGTTCAACAGCCGCTGCAGGCGTTCGACAAAATCGTCACGTTGCACATGACGGGCGGCGATGTTGACGCTGACCGGCCACTCATGGCCCTGCGCCTGCCAGCGTCGGATGCAGGTCATGGCCTGGTCGATGACCCACTCGCCGATTTCGACGATCAGGTCGGTCTGTTCGATCTGCGGCAGAAAATCTGCGGGCAGCACCAGGCCCTTGTGCGGGTGCTGCCAGCGCAGCAGCGCTTCGAAGCCGATCACCGCACCGCTGCGCATGTTGACCTTGGGCTGGTAGTGCAGGCACAGCTCGCCGTTGTGCAGGGCCTGCCGCAAGCGTGCCACGGTCTGGTGGGTGGCCTTGACCTCCTGGTCCAGCGATACGTCGAACAGGTGAAAGCGGTTGCGTCCACGCTGCTTGGCCACATACAGGGCCTGGTCGGCATGCCGCACCAGGGTGTCGGTGTCTTCATTGTCCTGAGGGAACAAGGTCACGCCGATACTGGCGCTGACGCGAATCTGCTGGTCGCGGATCCGGTACGGCGCGGCAAGTGCGCTCAGCACCCGGTCCAGGGCCGCCTGCAGGTGCGCCGGTGCCTGCACGTGGCGCAAGATCAGCACGAACTCGTCTCCCGACAACCGCGCCACGGCATCACCGCCGCGCAGGATGCCCTTGAGGCGCGTGGCCACCTCCACCAGCAGCAGGTCGCCGCAAGCGTGGCCGTAACCGTCATTGACTGCCTTGAAACCGTCCAGGTCGAGCATGCACACCGCCAGTGGGATGTCCTCGTTGCGTGAGAACTCCAAGGCCTGGTTGAGCAGGTCGGACAGATAAGCGCGATTGGGCAGCCCAGTGAGCACATCGTGGCCCACCCGCCATTGCAGGGTATGCAGCAGTTGACGCTTCTCGGTGACGTCGAAGCGGATCGACACGTACTTGCGCACCTTGCCAGTGGCCAGGTCGATCAACGGCACCATGGTGCTGTCTACCCAGTACAGCGAGCCATCCTTGGCCCGGTTGCAGATCTCGCCTTTCCAGACCCTGCCGGCAACCAGGGCACGCCACATATCAAGGAAGAACTCCGGCCCATGCAGGCCGGCGTTGAGGATCCGGTGATTGGCCCCCAGCAGCTCCTCGCGGCTGTACCCGGAGATGCTGCAGAACTGCTCGTTGACGTAGGTGATCCGGCCACTGAGGTCGGTTTCGGAAAAGATCGCGGCGGCATCGACGGCCGCGCGGTAGTTATCGTCCATGAATTCCTCTGCACCCTGGCGGCTAGCGATTGAAACGCTCGACCAGGGCCCGCAGACCCGAAGAAATGCTTTGCAGCTCGGCACCGCGGCTGGCCGCGGCATTGGCGTTGAGCGCGGTGGCTTGCACGGTGCTGGCAACGTTGTTGATCTGCTCGCTGACGGTTTCGGCCACCGATGACTGCTCCTGCGAGGCGGCGGCCATCTGCTGGCTCATGTCGCTGATCTGCTCGACCGCCCTGCGAATACCCTGCAGCGCGCGCTGCGCTTCAAGTACCTGGGCCACGCCCTGCTCGGCTTCGGTGATGCCCAGGCTGGCAATACCCACCGCCTCGTCGGCGCCACTGCGCAGGTTCTCGATGATGCTCTGGATCTGCACGGTCGATTGCCGGGTCTTGGCCGCCAGCGCCCGCACCTCGTCGGCAACCACGGCAAAGCCACGGCCCTGTTCGCCTGCCCGGGCCGCCTCGATGGCCGCATTGAGCGCCAGCAGGTTGGTCTGCTCGGCGATCGAGCGGATCACCTCGGCGGCGAGCATGATGTCCTGGGTCTGCCCGGCCAGGTGGGTCACCGCCTGATTGATCTGGCTGACGGTGCCCGCCAGCAATTGGATTGCTTCGCGGCTGGTGCCGGCGACCTGGCTGCCCTGCTCGGCCAACTGGTTAGCGGTTTGTGCCTGGACCGCCGTCTGCTGCACATGCTCGGCCACCTCGGCGATGGACGCAGCCATTTGTGTCATGGCGGTGGCGGTCATGTCGGTTTCACCACGCTGCTGGAGCAACGCAGCTTCGGTACTGCCGGACAGCTGGCTGGCATCACGGGCCGCTTCGGCCATCTGCGTGGCCAGATCGCTCAGGCGGGTCAGCGCCGTCTTCAGCCGCGCCTCTTCACTGATCAGGATCATCTGCAACTGCGCCGCCGAGCCCAGCTCATCGCTGTAGGTCAGGGCGCTGATCTGATCGGCAAAGGTATTGCCAGCGCACTGCACGATTCGGCTCAGTTGACGGCCAAGGCGGCTGTGGGACCACAGGCCGAGCAAGGCGAACAAAACGAAGGTGATGACCTGCCCTAGCCAGCCCGGCAATGCCTGGTTTACCGCCACCGCCAGCGCCCCCGCGGACAGCGGCAGGCTCAGCACCTGGCCCAGTTGCGTCAGCCGCCGCCCGGCAGCCACCGGCGCCTTGCCTTCACGCATGCGCGCATACAATGCCTCAGCGCGGCGTACCTGTTCACGGCTCGGTTTGACCCGCACCGACTCGTAACCGACCAGGCGACCCTCTTCGAGGATCGGCGTGACGTAGGCGCTGACCCAGTAGAAGTTGCCGTTCTTGCAGCGGTTCTTGACGATGCCCATCCAGCTCTGGCCAGCCTTGAGGTAGTGCCACATCAGTTCGAACACGGCAGGCGGCATGTCCGGGTGGCGGACCAGGTTGTGCGGGCTGCCGATCAGTTCGGCCTGGCTGAAACCGCTCATGGCGGCGAATTCGGCGTTGCAGTAGGTGATCTTGCTGTTGGTGTCGGTGGCGGAAATAAGCCGCTGATCCTCGCCGAAAGTCTGCTCGAGCGAGGTGACCGGCATGTTGAGACGCACGATAAAACTCCATATGCAGGGGTCTGCGAGGTTGAGCGGCGCAGTGCGCAAACCATTCGTCCGACACCGAGGGCCCCGCTTTGTCGGGATGCTTTGCTAAAGGGATACAGCGCCCAGCCAGGGGTTGAAACTCGATGGCTTTTGACCTGTCCAAACGCACAATTCTACGAATTACATCACATTTTGCAAATAAAGGTGATGAATCGTGGCGTTGTCTATTGCCTATGGATATCGTTAAGTTCTTGATTCTAAATGGGAATTAAGCGATGACAATTTCAAGTTTGGGTTCGGCCATCAGACGTTACCGCAAGGTAGCCGGGCTCACTCAGGCTGAACTTGGCGAGAAAACCGGTTTTGACCCCAAGACCATCAGCCGCTTCGAAACTGGCACCTACACCCCCAGCGTGGAAGCCCTGCTGACCTTTGCCGAGGTGCTGGGCATCAAACTCAAAGCCTTCTTCGCCGAGCAAGACGACGAAGACGAGCAGCGTGCCTACCTCTTCGGTGTCATCCACAAGGCCCCACCGCAGGACCTGGGCAAGCTGATCGCGGCGGTGGACCTGGCCATGTCCAAGCCATAGTCCCGGCAACACGGAAAAAGCGGCAGGTCGGACCTGCTGCTTTTTTTGCCCGCACAGCGCACCCTAACTGGTCAGACCGGTAAAGCCATTAGAAATCATCTGTGAGCTGCCGTGCAACAAACCAGCACAGCCAGCAGGCTTGATCGCATCGATTGCCGCCGGATCAATCCACCGCCAGTCCAGGGTCTGGTCGCACAGCACGATTTCGCCGGAAAACTCGGCGCTAAACAGGTAATTGTGCTCGTGGATTCTCTGCTCACCGAGGGTGATGTTCTGCTCGACAACCCCCAGGAAACGGTGGTTGAACGTCTGCACCCCGAACTCTTCCACGATCTCTCGCCTGGCCCCTTCGAGCACAGACTCGCCAACCTTCAAGCGCCCGCCAGGGAGCGCCCAACTGGCGTCATCGTCGGTTTTTTTCTTCTGTACCAGCAACTCCCCTTGGTCGTTCTTCAAAAAGACTGAACACCTGACTGAGAAGCGCAACTGGCCCATATGAAATGTCACATCAGGACGATTTGACGAGGTCATGAATCTGCTCCAACTCCGGTTGTTGAATGGCTAAGCCACTGATTTTACTCACCCTGAGATTTTACATCTTCTGCTTGCGCAACAATCCCTTGCCAAGCCGAAAAAACCGCGCCTACACTGCCCAGGCACTGGACATACCGGTAAGACCACAATAATTAAGTCCTCCGCTCTTTCGCCCCCGTGGCATCGAAGCAGGGACACCGACCAGAGATCCCTCCCATGCTCAAATGGTGCTCGCGTTCGATCTTCCTCCAAGTGGTGCTGGGCCTTGTGCTAGGCATAGCCTGCGGCCTGAGCTTTCCTGAAGTCTCCCTGCAACTCAAACCCCTCGGTGACGGTTTCATCAAGCTGATCAAGATGCTCATCGGCCTGATCGTGTTCTGCGTGGTGGTCAGCGGTATCTCCGGTGCCGGCGACCTGAAGAAGGTTGGGCGTATCGGCCTGAAATCGGTGATCTACTTCGAAATCCTGACCACCATCGCCCTGGTCATCGGCCTGGTGTTCGCCTTCACCTCGGGCATCGGCAGCGGCGCCAACATTCACCTCGACCAGTTGTCCAGCGCCGAAGCCAGCACCCTGGCCGAACGCGGTCAGCACATCCACGGCACCGCCGCATTCTTGATGGACCTGATCCCGACCTCGGTGATCGGCGCCTTTGCCGACAACAACATCCTTCAGGTCCTGCTGTTTTCGGTGCTGTTCGGCAGCGCCTTGAACCTGGTGGGTGAAGCGGCCTCGGGTATCTCGCGGTTGATCAACGAACTCAGCCATATCATTTTCCGCATCATGGGCATGATCGTGCGTCTGGCGCCGATCGGCGTGTTCGGCGCGATTGCCTTCACCACCAGCAAATATGGCCTGGAATCACTGCAGCACCTGGGCGGCCTGGTGGCTTTGTTTTACCTGACTTGCACCGGCTTCGTGCTGTTGATCCTCGGCACCGTGATGCGCCTGTCGGGCCTGAAGATCCTGCCCTTCATCAAGTACCTGCGCGAAGAGCTGACCATTGTCCTGGGCACCGCCTCCTCCGACGCCGTGCTGCCGCAGGTCATGCGCAAACTGGAACACCTGGGCATCGGCAGCTCGACGGTGGGGCTGGTGATCCCGACCGGCTACTCGTTCAACCTCGACGGATTCTCGATCTACCTGACCCTGGCAATCGTGTTCATCGCCAACGCCACTGGCACGCCGCTGGCCATGACCGACCTGCTGACCATCCTGCTGGTATCGCTGATCACCTCCAAAGGCGCCCACGGCATACCGGGCTCAGCGCTGGTGATTCTTGCTGCGACCCTGACCGCGATCCCGGCCATCCCGGTGGTCGGCCTGGTGCTGGTACTGGCGGTGGACTGGTTCATGGGCATCGGCCGGGCCTTGACCAACCTGATCGGCAACTGTGTCGCCACGGTTGCCATTGGCCGCTGGGAAGGCGATATCGACATGGAGCGGGCCAACAATGTGCTGGCCGGCAAACAGGGCTTCGGTTTTGCCCAGCGCAAGACCCCGAACGCCCATCAACAAGAGTTCTGAATAAAACGGCCGGCAGCACACCTGCCGGCCCCAGGAGCAAACCCTGCACCTGTTCTCATGGAGTGAACAATGATCAGCTCATCGACCGTCGTCAATTCGGTGGTGGAAAAACTCCGCCAGGCCCTGGCCCGCGGCCAGTGGCGCTCTGGCGACATGCTCCCGGGCCAGCGCGAACTGGCCGAACAACTGGGCATCAGCCGTCCGAGCCTGCGTGAAGCGGTGACCGTGCTGGAAACTCTGGGCCTGGTACGCTCGATGCCGGGTAAAGGCGTGCTGGTGCTGGACACCGATGCTCCCGACGCAGCCGTTGCCCCCAGCGGCGTCGCCCAGGCCAGCCTGGAAGACGTGCTGCAACTGCGCTACACCCTCGAACCCTTCATCGTCGGCCTGGTGGCGCAGTCGATCAGCAGCAAGGAGATCGGCCAGCTGCGCCTGACCCTGATGGACATGCGCGAAGCCCTCGAAGAGCAAGACAGCGAAGCCGGTGTTAACGCCTACATTGCCTTTCACGAAGAGCTGTTCACCCTGACCGCCAATCCGATCTTTCAGAGCGTGGTGCAGCAGACCAGCAACGCCCTCAAGCAAAGCGCCGCGGTGCTGCGCAACTCGCCCGAGCACCTGGCGGCACGGCTTGAGGAAAACGAAGCGGTAGTACGCGCCATCCGCAACAAGAACAGCGCCCAGGCCAGTGCGCAGATGCGCCACCATATCCTTCAGGAAGGCCGGCGCATGGGCATCGAACTGAACATCCCGGACGATCATCCGGGCCTCTGACCCCAAGGAGTGCGACCATGAACGCCAGCGCCCACGCCCATGACACCGCCCTGCCCTCGCTGCTTGCCCAGGGCGAGCGCCGGTTGTCGGCCGAGCAGATCTACCCGCGGCTGTTCGATGCCATCCTCGAACAGCGCCTGGCCCCCGGCAGCGCCTTGACCGAACAGGCGCTGGGCGATGCCTTCGGGGTCAGCCGCACGGTGATTCGCCGGGTACTGGGACGCCTGTCCGATCAACAGGTGATCGTCCAGCGCCCCAGCCACACCGCCCGCCTGGCCGCGCCCGACCCGCAGCACGCGCGGCAGATCCTCAGCGCCCGGCGCCTGGCCGAAACCACCCTGATCAGCCTTGCGGCCAAGCGCTCACGGCCGGCCAAGATCCGCCAGTTGCGTGAACTGGTGGCCCGTGAGCGCCAGCATCATGAACAGGGCCAGCGCTGCACGGCGATCCGCCTGGGTGGCGAGTTCCACCTCAAGCTGGCGGAAATGGCCGACAACGTACCGCTGGCGCGCTTTCTCAATGGCCTGGTACCCCAGACCTCGCTGATCATTGCCCAATATGAAGCGCGGCCGTGCAGTCACTGTGCCTGGGAGGAGCATGCAGCGATCATCGATGCGCTGGAAGACGGTGACGGCGAGGCGGCGTTGGCGTTGATGCATGAACACCTGGATCATATCGAGGCCAAGCTTGATCTGAATGACTGAGGCCCAGCCACGGCCCCCTCCAGATGACTCATCACACAACGCTATAACCCGCTCTTATTCTCATTTCGAAACGTTCCGACCTGGGCTTGCCAGGCCCTGGCCCTGTGCCACACTGCTCTGCACACCCGCTTGCAGGAATGGATCGCCATGCTCGCTACCCTGCTGTTGAGCCCTTGTCTGAACACCTCGCCCACACCGCCGGATAAATCGCCGGATCATTGACAGCCCACCCCTGAACAACGCCCAGCCACCTCGCGATCTTGCGCGTGAACGCGGCTGACTGCGCAACGGTTAAAAATCACAAACAACCCGTGCACGGAGGCTTGGTCACATGCAAACCAAAGGATGGGATACCCTCAGTATCGTCAAACAGGAAGCCGTCAACGCCAGCCTCAGCAAGTCCTGGCCGCAGCTCAATCCCGAATTCAACCAGGCCGTCGGCGACAGCTACCGCTGTTCCGGTGTTTTCGACTGCTGGAGTGTGGTCAACGGCGGTGGTGGCCGCCTGCTGCGTTTGCGCATGCCCATCCGCTCGGGTGAGCTGAAGGTGGGCCAGACGATCATTGAGCTGGCAGCCACAGTGGCGATCATTGAAGTAACCCTGTCGCTGTTGCCACAGTCGGGCACCGAATCAGTCCTCAAGTCGAGCTACCTGAAAGTCGCGCAAAACCCGGGGCAAATTCCCGAAGACCAGGGTGGCTGGCTCCTGCCCATCACCCTGCAAGATCCACAGGGGCGGCTGGGGCCTTATGCCTCGCTGGTGCTGGATGCCATCTGCGCCTACCTGATTGCCAACCCCAAGCAATTCGAACACATCTTCGCCCATATCAATTTTGCCAAATCCGGAGCCCCGGCCTGGGCCCTGCCGAAAAAATGCACCTACAGCTACCTGGACTCCGGCTACCTGGCGGTTCTGGGCGTCTGTAGCGACCGGGACATCAGCGAGCTACCAAGGGATGTCGATGTTACCGGGCTGGGCCTGGGTGCCAGCTCTTACTACATCCTTGCCAACCAGATGCTCCTGGAGAACCTGATCCTGCCAGGTCTGGTCGCGCTCTATCAGGATGCTTCCAAGGGTGACTACCAGTATCAGGCTGGCGAACTGATCAATCGTCGGCAACTGCGCATGCAGGAGATCAAGTCCGGGCTGATCTACTACACCCCGGTGGTCTGGGCCGGCAAAAACATTGCCAGGGTCGTCGGCGATTTCCTGCGGGTGAAATTCGACGGCAACTGCGACCTGTATGCCGGCATCAACATGACCTGGAACGGCTGGGTGACCATGAAGCCGACGCTGAACAACGGCGTGATCACCTTCAGCAAGCTGTCTTCGGATTTCCAGCACGACGAAGACATCCCCTGGTACCTGCAATGGCTGCTACCGGTGGTCGGCCTGATCGTCACCATCGTGGTAGCCGTCATTTCCAGCGACTTGATCAGTTCCATTGCCAACCGTGGAGGGTCAATCAAAGCCGACAGCATCAACTGCACGACCTGGAACCAGGCCACCAACAACGTCATCGCCTGCAGCCTGAGCGAGGCGCTGGTGGTGGAGTACGTATAACCCCTCAATACAAGGAATCGTATGATGAGTAGCGCAGATAATGTCATCCTGTCCGGCCTCAGCCAGCCTGCCTCGCTGACCCTGAGTCATCTGGATGAAACATTGCGTTCAACGCTGAAAAACTCGTTGCTCTACAAAAACGCCGAGCGCGTTGTCGAGCAACCTGCAGAAGCCGACATGCTCGAGCTCGCCAGCAGCGTCACCACCAATGGCTGGGATACGGTGAGCATCTGTCGTGTCTCGGCCTTGAACGAGCGGATCAAACTCGAGAAAACCTATCCGGCGAACATCGAGTCGAGCATTGACACTTTTTCGCTCAAAGCTGACTTCGCGCCCTGGGCAATCAGCACCGGCGGCGACGGACGTAACGTCAAGGTCAGAATCCCGCTCAAGTCGGGCAGCTACAAAGGCCTGAGCGGCAAGACCTATGACATCGCAGGCGTTTCAGTCGAGGCCTATGTCAAGCTGAGCTACTTTCCGCTGCCCGCGCCCAACGTCGCCAAAGACGGCACCTACAAGCTGGAAGTCAATACCAAGATCGTCGACCCCAGCGACCCGATTGCTGCGGTGATTTCCCTGCGTGACCCCAACAATGTCCTCGACACCGTCAATCAGAGCCTGCTGCGCGGCATCATCGAGGGCTGGCTGAATAAACCGGAGAACCTGGCCAAGTTCGACACCCTGTTTTCCACCGTAGTCATCAACAACATGGGCAAGGAAAGCGAAGACTACAAATGGTTGCGCGGCACCGCCATGAGTTACGCCTACACCGACAAGAGCACCGAAGAAAGCAGCATTTTCGGCGTACTGTGCATGACCAACGAACGCGACTACAGCGGCTTGCCCAATCAGCTTCCGGCAGTCAGCCTGGAACAGGACAACAATTCGATGTTCCTGATCAGCCGCGAGATTTTCGTCAAGTACCAGTTACTGCCGTCACTGCCGTTCATCTTCAAGGATACCAACAGCAGCAACTACACCGTCGACACGGCCGGTACCACGATCACGGCAAAAGGCTTGAAACTTGATTCGATCAAGTACGGTGCAGTTACCTACTACCCGGTGGTCGAGAATTTCGACATCAACTTCGACGAAACCTATATCCGCACCGAAGCCAGGATTCGCACCGACATTTCTCCCGGCGTCGTTGCCTACACACGTATCGTCACCAAACAGACCCTGGAGCTGGGCGAGAACAGCAAAGGCGAACAGATCATGGTCTATTCCATGGTCGGCGACCCGGATGTGCAGAACAACGTCGACATCGCCACCTGGGTGGTGGTCACCGAAATCATTGTCGCAGCCATTGCCGCGGTTGCCACTGCAGTGGCCGGTGGCGTGGGCGGCAAGATCGCGGCGCTGATCGTCGGCATTATCGCCGCCGTCATTGTCGCGGTGGTCGGCCTGATCATCCACGTGATCATCGAGAAAGTCATCGCCGGGGGGGTAACGGATGAAATTCCGTCTATTGCGCCGATGGTCAAAGTCGCGGCCAACCAGGTCAAATGGCCGTTCTGCGAACCGGATGCCTTTGTCCTCACCGGGATCAGTTACAACGGTGCGCTGATCTTCAATGGCTCGTTGAAGCTTCTGGAGAAATTCCAGATCCGCAACAAACGACTGACCCTGGCTGCACTGACGGCTTGAGTCCTCGCTAACCCCAGGTGACACCCCTCGCGCCAGCGATGGTGCGAGGGCGTGTGGCGGCAAGGATATCCGCCGACGCCTGCAGGCTTTACCATAGGCCGATGAATGCCTTGGAGAGCATGCGGATGAACCAAAGGATCCCGGTACCTGCACTGCAAATGACTCCGGAGCAACGTCACCAAGTACGCGTGGCGATGTCCGACGCTTTCGTCGACACCCACATCGAATACGCCTGGATCGCCCGCCACCTGGTGGGTTTCGACCGCGAGCTGCTCAAGGAAATTTTCTACAGCGAAGTCGCCCCCGCCTGTTACAGCAACATGATGACGCCGGTCCCGCCGATCTGGACCGGCTTCTGCGAAACCTGGCTGCACAACGAGATAGAACAGACCCTGCAAGCACGCCGCAACAGTTGGTGGCGACGCCATATCGACCGCGTGCTGAACGCCACCTGGGTGTGGTTTTTCTGCAAGGAGATCTGGGCTGACATCCTCACCGCCCTGGACGAAGCCGAGGCCGAACAACAGCCCGAGTGACGGCACCTATACTCAGGTAACCACTGCGC
This sequence comes from Pseudomonas tructae, assembly GCF_004214895.1. Classification (NCBI taxonomy): domain Bacteria; kingdom Pseudomonadati; phylum Pseudomonadota; class Gammaproteobacteria; order Pseudomonadales; family Pseudomonadaceae; genus Pseudomonas; species Pseudomonas tructae. The sequence continues at coordinate 4,092,319 of NZ_CP035952.1, forward strand.
CCGAGCTTGCCTAACCAAAGGGGGGCTGCGCCTTGATCCCGCGTTCCCCGCTCATCGCCCTGCTGCTCGCCTTGTTACTGGCGCTGGGGGGGTGCGGCTCGCGGCAAAAGGTCGCCGAACCACCCCCCATTCCGGTCAGCCCGGCGACCTGGCAACAAATCGACCGCGAAATCATCGAGGCTTCGCTGGCCACCACCAGCTCGGTCAACGACTATGCCCGGCGCTCCATGCGGGTGTGGAAGGAGCGCGTACAGCAATACACCGAAAGCGAGTTCATCCCCTGGTTCACCGGCTACTGGACCCAGCAATGGCTGACCATGAAAGTGGCCTGGTACAAGATGAACAGTGGCGAAGGCAGCCAAACCCCGGAACAGCGCCTGGCCCTGTACCTGCAGGAGCAGTACCATGAGCGGGTGCTGGACCCGGTGGCCAAGGAGATCGACCCCGAAGCCATCCGCGACCGGGCCATGGAGCTGTATATCCAACTGCTCGGCCAGCAGTTGCAGCAGATTGCCCAGCGCTACCGTGTGCCACCTGACCAATTCAACCTGCACCTGACGCGGATCCAGGCCATCGGCCTGGGACCACCGGCCAACAGCAACGCGTCGCTGCATCAACTGCTGTTCAGCAAGCCACTGGAGCAGCAGCCCGCCTATGCCGCACTGCTCAAGCGCCTGCACAGCGCGGTGCGCGCCGGTACCCAGCGCTCGGACATCGGCCTGTCATCGGTGGCCCGCCAAGCCAGTGAAAAACTTGGCGCCACCCTGGCGCCACGGGGCATTGCCAGCGCCGTTGCCGCAGCGGTGGGGCGCGCTGCCGGCACGGTGATTTCCCTGGCGGCAACCGGCATCGGGGTGATGACCCATAATCGCGAGCAACCGGCGATGGTCGAACAACTGCGGGTGATACTCAACGTGGCGCTGAACGAGGAATGGCGCGAACTGATGGAGAACCGCAAGACCGGGGCCATGGCCGGGGTCTACTACCTGTCGGGGGAAATCGAAGACAGCCTGCTGGCCGCCGAAGGCCCCGAGCCTGAGCCACAGCCCGCGGCCCAGGTAATTACCCTGCCGGCGCAGTAAGGGCTTGGCTCAAGCGGCGACACCCGCCTGCGGTTGTGCCTGGGCCGAAGTCGGCAAGCCGAAGATCCGGTCGAACAACCAGTTATAGATGAAGGTGTAGCACGGGATGAGAATGATAAAGGCCAGGTCCACCACAAAGGCTTCGAGCAGGCTCATGTCCAGCCACCAGGCAATCAACGGGATCAGGTAGACCACCAGGGTCAGCTGAAAGCCGATGGCATGCGCCACCCGCCGGGCCACGCTACGCCCGCGCCGGGCCTGGCGGCTTTCCCAGTACTCGAACAATGTGTTGTAGATGAAGTTCCAGGCCATGGCGATGGTAGTGATCATCACCGCCAGCGGCCCGGTGTTGCTCGGCGCGCTGTCGGCCAGGTAGGCCAGGCCCAGGGTCGACATGCACAGGCCGATCAGTTCATAGGCGGTCACATAGACCAGTTTGCGTTTAACACCTTGCACGTTGCTAACCTCGATTTTGCGGTAAAACGCTGCCCTTGCCGGACAACTGAGGCGGGCAAGCATGCGTCAATCTTCTTGACAGCCAAAGTCAGCAGCTATCAGATTGACTGACAGGAGATTGCCATGAACTTTTCCAGCGACAACATCGAAGTGTTTCTCGCCGTGCTTGATCGCGGCTCGTTTTCAGCGGCTGCCCGGGCCTTGGGCCGGGTACCTTCGGCAGTGAGCATGGCGATTGGCAACCTTGAGGCGGAGCTGGGCCTCACGCTGTTCGAGCGCACTCACCGAGAAACCCGCCCCACCGCCATGGCCCAGGCCCTGGAGCCCCACGCGCGGATGATCGCCACCCAACTGGGGCAATTGCAGGTACATGCCCTGGAGCTGTCCCAGGGCCTGGAAAGCACCCTGAGCCTGAGCGTGGTGCCGGACATCGATCACACCCGCCTGCTGGCGGCAATCAGAACTATCAGCGAACGCCACCCCATGCTCGAAGTCGAGGTGCTGACGGCCCCGCAGGAAGATGCCCTGCAACTGCTCCACACTGGCCGTGTCAACCTGTGCCTGGCCTTTGCCGGGCTGCAAGTAGACCCCCGGCAGCGCTTTCAGAACATCGGCATGGAGTCGCTGGTGGCCTGCATCGGCCCGCAGCACCCGGCGCTGCAGCAACGCCCGCGACAGATCGTCTGCCTTGAAGACCTGGCCAACCTGCGGCAGATTCTGGTAGCCAGCCGCGACCTGCCACTGGCCGACACCCGCGCGTTGATCGGCAAGGCGCATTGGCGCACCGACAGCCTGACCATGGCCGTGGAAATGGTCGAAGCTGGCCTTGGCTGGGGTGACTTTCCGCTGTCACGGGTGGCGCCTTTGCTGCAAGACGGGCGCCTGGTGCGCCTGGATTTCAGCAATACCCGCAACGAGTTGCAACTGCCGGTGCATGCATTCTGGCGCCAGCATCAGCCATTGCAAAAGGCGGCCCAGGAACTGGTCCGTTTGCTGGGGGTGCAATAGCGCGCCTGGCTGAAACACGCGAGCCAGAGCACAAGGTAGGAAAATCCTGTCAGCCCCTGCGGCAAAAACTCCTATCAATTTTTCAGTTTCGCGGCCGATACCCGTCTGGATAGGTACGAGCACACGCCAAAAGCGCCGCTCGGCACTCCTCTTTACTGGCACAAGGTCTCGGAACATGAACCTGAAATTTCGCCACAAGATCCTGCTGTGCGCCTGCGGCGTCGTGGTTCTGGCATTTGCATTGTTTACCCTTTACAACGATTACCTACAACGCAACACCATTCGACAGAACATCGACTCGTCGGTCAAACAGGCCGGCGCGCTGGCTGCCAGCAGTGTGCAGAACTGGATGGGCGGACGCATCCTGGTCCTGGAAAACCTTGCCCAGGACGTCGCCCACCAAGGCGCCAACGCCGACCTTCCGGGGTTGGTCGACCAGCCTTCGTACACCCAGAACTTCCAGTTCACCTATGTTGGCCAGGCCAACGGCGTGTTCACCCAGCGCCCTGACGCGAAAATGCCCGACGGCTACGACCCGCGCCAGCGTCCGTGGTACACCGCTGCCGTGACCGCTAACCAGACCATGCTGACCCCGCCGTACATGGCCGCTGTCGGCGGCCTGGTGGTCACCATCGGCATGCCGGTCAAGAGCAAGACCAATGGCGAGCTGCTCGGTGTGGTCGGTGGCGACCTGAGCCTGGCGACCCTGGTCGACATCATCAACGCCGTGGACTTCGGCGGTATCGGCCATGCCTTCCTGGTCGACCGCAACGGCCAGGTGATCGTCAGCCCGGATAAAGACCAGGTGATGAAGAACCTCAAGGACATCTACCCGGGCAGCGGCCTGCAAGTCGCTCCGGGCACCCATGAGGTGACCCTGAACAAGCAGGAGCGGATCATCTCCTTCGCACCGGTCAGCGGCCTGCCGACGGCTGACTGGTACATCGGCTTGTCCATCGACCGCGAAAAAGCCTACGCCGGCCTCAGCCAGTTCCGCACCTCGGCCATCATCGCCATGCTGATTGCCGTCGCCGCCATCGCTGGCCTGCTGAGCCTGTTGATTCCAGTGCTGATGCGTCCGCTGACTACCATGGGCCGCGCCATGCAGGACATCGCCCAGGGCGAAGGCGACCTGACCCGCCGCCTGGTGGTCGAGAACAAGGACGAGTTCGGTGAACTGGCCAGTGCCTTCAACCAGTTCGTCGAGCGTATCCATGCCTCGATTGCTGAAGTGTCTTCGGCCACCCGCCAGGTACACGATCTCTCCGAGCGGGTGATGAGCGCCTCCAACGCCTCGATCATCGGCTCCGAAGAGCAGAGCATGCGCACCAACAGCGTGGCTGCGGCGATCAACGAACTGGGCGCCGCCACCCAGGAAATCGCCCGTAACGCCGCCGACGCCTCGCAACACGCGAGCGGCGCCAGCGAACAGGCCAACGACGGTCGCCAGGTGGTACAGGAAACCATCTCGGCAATGACCTCGCTGTCGCAGAAGATCAGCGAATCGTGCGAGCAGATCGAAACCCTCAACACCAGCACCGATGACATTGGCCAGATCCTCGACGTGATCAAGGGCATCTCCCAGCAGACCAACCTGCTGGCGCTCAACGCCGCCATCGAAGCAGCCCGTGCCGGTGAAGCCGGGCGTGGTTTCGCCGTGGTGGCCGACGAGGTCCGCAACCTGGCCCACCGTACCCAGGAGTCGGCGGAAGAGATCCACAAAATGATCACCACCCTGCAGGTCGGTTCGCGCGAGGCGGTGCACAACATGAACGCCAGCCAGGTTTCCAGCGAAGAAAGCGTGCTGGTCGCCAACCAGGCCGGTGAGCGTCTGAGCAGCGTTACCCAGCGCATCGGCGAGATCGATGGCATGAACCAGTCGGTGGCTGCGGCGACCGAAGAGCAGACTGCCGTGGTCGAAAGCCTGAACCTGGACATCACCCAGATCAACGTGCTGAACCAGCAAGGCGTGGCCAACCTCAATGACACTCTGCGTCATTGCGATGCCCTGGCCCAGCAGGCCGGGCGCCTGAAGCAACTGGTCGACAGCTTCAAGATCTGACCGCTGTAACAGACTAAAGGGGCCGCTTGCGGCCCCTTTTTTCATCCTGTGCGCTACACCACGCATATTTGTAGGTCGCAGACAGAAGTTGGGCTGTGACATCGCTTCGCGGGGCAAGCCCGCACCCACACCGGTTATAACCTAATAACGAACAAGTCTATTTAGCTATAAAAAAACCTTTATGCTGGCTGCCATCCGATCACGGGCACGATGGCATTAGGTTACTTATGGATGTAGGTTCTTTCGGTTTTACCATTGCAGGCCTGGTAGTTGGATTCATCGTCGGCATGACCGGCGTCGGCGGCGGCTCGCTGATGACCCCGATCCTGCTGTGGTTCGGCATCAACCCCGCCACCGCCGTAGGCACCGACCTGCTCTACGCCGCCATCACCAAAGCCAGCGGCGTCTGGGTCCATGGTAAGAACAAGAACATCGACTGGAAAATCACCGGCTGGCTGACCCTCGGCAGCGTCCCCGCCGCCGCCCTGACCTTGTTGTTTCTCGCCAGCCTCGACACCGACACCCAGGCCGCCAACGCCGTCATCAAGCAAGGCCTGGCCGTGGTCCTGGTCCTCACCGCCCTGGCCATCCTGTTCAAAAGCAAACTCCAGGCATTTGCCAGCAAGCACGCCGGCGACCGCTACCACCTGAGCGGCACCAGCCTCAACCTGCTGACCGTGGTCACAGGTGTGCTGCTCGGTGTCATGGTCTCGCTGACCTCCATCGGCGCCGGCGCCCTGGGTACCGTGGCACTGTTCCTGCTCTACCCCTACCTGGTCACCCGCCGCCTGGTCGGCACCGAAATCGCCCACGCCGTGCCCCTTACCCTGGTCGCAGGCCTGGGCCATGCGAGCATGGGCAACATGGACTGGTCGCTGCTCGGCTACCTGCTGCTGGGTTCGCTGCCCGGCATCTACATGGGTAGCCACCTGACCGGCCGGATCTCCGACAGCGTCCTGCGCCCATGCCTGGCCGGCATGCTGCTGATGATCGGCTACAAGCTGGCGTTCTGATCCAGGTTATCAACCGACACAATCCCTGTGGGAGATCGCGGGTCGAGCCCGCTCCCACAGCCTCAGGGTCAATCCTGCGAGCGCCACAACACTGGCCACTTGTCCGGCCAGCTTCCGCTGCAACTGCCCATCCGCGCCAGCGAGCGCAGCTGCATGCGCTCACCATCGAAGCGCCAGCTCTGGTCGATACCACAATCACCGATGCCACGCGACAGGATGAAACTGCTGAGCACCCCGGTGTCCGGGTCATAGCCCACCGAACCTCCGAAATCTCCCCACTGCTCCTGCGCCGCAATCGTCTCGAACTGCAAGGCCTTGGCCTGTTCAGGGTGAGCTCGCGACGTGGTGTAAAGCGCGTACTCGCAGTTGTAGGCGCCGCAACCGAAGCGAAAGCTGACCAGCGCCGTCTCCTTGCTCAAGGCATAGGCCTGGGCACTGTCCGGCGTCCAGTCCGTATCAGGGTCGCGCCAGTCATGGGCAGTCGCGGCCATGACCGCCTCGCTTATGCGCCGGGCCTCTGCTTCTTCCAGCGGCTCGGGGCGCACGAAGGGCGCCAGCTTCGGCAGCGCTGGTGCAGGCGGCACGGCGCTGTCCGGCGCATTACCGGCGCGCACCAAGGCACTGCGATGCCCCACCCGCCCCTGCACCGAATCGATCAGCAACAACGAGGCCGTCAAGCCGTTGAGCGAGCTGCCAAGTTCTCCATCATTGCTCTGCGAGGTCAGGCGCGTGCCGTTGCGCAAGGCCTTGAGCAAGGCCATGGCCTGCTCACCGCTGGCGAGCCAGAACACCACGCCATCCTCTTGCGCATCGCTCAACGGCAGCACCAGAGGCTGGCCATCGAGCTGCAACGGCGCCTCCAGCGAGCTTCTGCTGTAAATGGTCAATTGCAGCTGGCCATCGATGCCGGCCCCTCGCACCACCTGAATGCCAAGCGGCATGTCCGCCTGGGTATCGGCCGCCAGCGCGGTGCATTGGCGGGTGTTGTCACAGCTCACTATCCAGTCCTTGAGGTGCTGGTACAGCGGTACCGGTTCTGCAGTCGTGGCCTGGGCAATGCAAGGCAAGGCCAGCAGGGAGAGAAAGGCTGCATGCAAGGGGGCGCTCATGGTGAATTCCGTTTCGGGTGGACGGCATATTCTAGCGCTGGGCCTCCTGAAAGTACTGCTCCATGCTGATGCCGCCATAGCTGTAGGCGGTTGCCCTGACGTCGATCTGATGGATATTGGAGTGCGGATGGACATTACCGATCAATTCGGCGAGCGCCGCATACGCCGCCTTCTGGTCTGCCCATGTTCAAGCAGTGATCTACCGGCAATGAACCAGTCAGCGTGAGGGTGATAGCGGACCATCATCAAGGTTCGTTCAGCCTCCTTGTCGAGCAAGGCGCCGGTGAGTTCCATCACCGTGCTTACCCGCGCCTTCGCCTGCATGTCTCGATCCGCAAAAGCGCCGAGATTGAACAACGAGCTGGTGCCGATGAGTTCGACCTGGGCATTGCCATGCGCGTGCTCGACCCGATCAGCAGCGCCCAGCACCACCCGCTGAACCGCGAAACCCTGCACTGGGTTGCCGCCGCGGACTACCGCCTGCCTGCCAGCGGTGTGCTGCCCCTGGTGGTACTGCCTGCGGATTGTGCGCTGCAGCGCTACGCGCTCAAACGCCTGGAACAGAACCACGTGCCCTTCACCCTCGCCCACTCCGCCTCGGGCATCGCCGGCCTGCAGATGGCCGTGGCAGCAGGGCTGGGCATGGCGTGCGTCAACGCATCGGTGATCACTGCCGGCATCGAGCCACTAAAGGCCAGTCAAGGCCTGCCGACCTTGCCCGAAGTGGAGTTCTCGCGGGTGGCGCCGCGTGCCGATGAACGTGCATTGATTGCTCAGGTGCGCGATGTTCTGATTGGGGAACTGGGCCACCGTTAGCGGCTAATGAGATTTCGCGTGTAATCACATCTCGCCAAAGTCATCAACTCGTCTGCGCAGGTCAGTTGAGTGCCAAACCGCCTGATAGTTTTGATTCTGTCGACATATGCTTCTTGATTTTCCGTCTAGCGGGTTCCTCAATCAGGTAGTACCCGAGCGCCGACAGCAACGTCAGACAAATAAAGGCAGTCAGGGTCAGAATCTTGCCATTCGCCAATGCGGGAAAGGCATTGATCAGACGGTCATGGAAAGAGACCAGGAAGAACAAGATGAGTGCCTGAAATGAATAGAAACAGTAACTAACCTTGCCGAACCAGACGAATAGAGAGCGTGACAATATCCAGGTTATCGGTCCGCGCCCGACGGCCAGTGTGTAGATCGTCAACGCTACCACCGGCATGACAATCCAATGATGACCGGTGTAAATAGGCATCCAGCCACCGACGACGCCAAGATAGATAAACATGACAAGCATCGCCGCCAGTTGTACCACCCAGATCGTTGCAGGCGCCCGCCACTTTTTGACAATCAAATACAGGCAGGCCCCCATGACAAACTCGGGAAGGCGGAATATCGGCATTGCATAAAAAACTGGCAGGCCGTAGCCTTCGAACAGCTTGACAGACAAACCTGCCATTAATGAAGCGATGTAGAGCCCCACTAAAAGCCAGAGAACGCCACGCTTGGACAACCTGTTCAAATAGGGTACCAGCGCCGGAAGAAGCGCATAGCAGAACACCTCAACGGAAATGGACCAGCTACCGCTATTATTCCAGTACCCGAACAACTGCGGGAACCAGGCTTGAATGATGAAAATATTCGCAAAAAAAATAAATGCCGCCTTGAGCGTATTCAACCCTATTTCCGACCAGGCACCATCAAAGCTCAGGCCCAACCACGGCAACGTGATCAAGCCGGCGACAAAGTAGATGGGGTATATTCTGGCAAAGCGATTGATAAAGTACTGTTTTACCCCACCCGAGAGCGCTGAATAATTAAACATCAACAGGTAGCCGGACAGCATAAAAAACACACTCATGCCTACCGCGCCCTGCTCGATAATATTTTTCAGGAACGGAATCTGAGTCACAGGCCATCGTATTTGAATATGAAAAACAAACACATACAGCGCTGCAACAAACCTTAGCCCGGTCAAGGACAAGATTTCGCGATGTTGACCCACATTCCACCCCTTGCTATCAACCTACCGGCCCCGACGATGCACAGCTGGCAGCACGTTCAAAGCCGCGAATTGTATAGCAAAAACGGGCTTGCATTGACGACTTCTGCAAATCTGATGGCCGTTATGCACTGCTACACCCCGCGCCTGGCAGAGAACCTGCAGTGAGGCTCCGACGCACGGGAACCGGCCACGGCAGCCGTGCTGCCGATCGTGTAGTGCAGCATCGCTGCGCAGTACAGGCGGCGCTGGCTGGACGCGCTCACTCATGAGCTGGTTCGAAAGAAGTTAACGGGTGATCAACAGTACTGATTATCTCTTGGGAGGAAGTAGCCTTTAACAACCACATTCTCGAAAATCCAAGCGCTCCTCCAGATTGCTGACCTTGTGGCTTACCGTTGACTTAGGCATCCCCAAAATGCGCCCTGCGGCAGCAAACCCTCCGTGCTCCACCACCCGCAGGTACACATACCACTCGTTTAGATCAATCATTTGACAAACTCTGAACGTTTCATTGATGGGACTATGAGACCCGAAACGCCAAGCAACTGCGTTGCCCATTATTACTAAAGTAGCAATTTATCAGAGGAGGAAGTGCGATCTAATGAATCGCTTTGAGAATAGTGAGCCCCATTAATGGAACAGTGCGTCCACCTGGTGAATCAGCTTGCAAACGTGTATTAACTCGCTCACCGCCCTGAAAGAAAATCCTTTGCTCGCGAGGAAAGGTACTTACTGCAAACCCTACTTTAATTAAAACGATTGAACACACACGCAGTAGCGTTAGTACGCGCCAAGTTTTAAACAGCACGGGATTGATAATGTTGCAGATCTCACGGCTCGACAGCCCGAGGCCATGACTGACTCGCACGGTCTCTCGTCACGTCGCTTAAACGTGGTCAGCCTGCCGACGGGCGAATGTCCGGGAGTCTTGATAGACTAGCCACCTTTGTTTTTGATCCGGAACTTGGCCAGACCCAGCCTGCCAACGATCCCGAAAAAAGCGCCCGGAAATGGTACGGAACACGTCGTCGAAAATGCCCCTAGAATCCGCCTCAACCCCAGTAAACCCGCGCCCTGAGCCGTCCCGCCGGTTCAACGTTGCACCGATGATGGATTGGACAGATGCCCCCTAAAAGCCTTTCAATTCGCAACCGTTAGGCGCCACTGTTCAGAGTCTGTACCACTTTTGTACCATCAACCCAATCACTCGACCGTCACTTTTACCCATAATCGCTAGCCGTCCTCCTTCCCACGAGCGCAGATTTTTAAGGAGACTACTGGACAAGTCAATGCGTCAGCCCGTAGGTTAGGCGTTTATGCCACTATCTTGATGGCAACCCAGCTAGTACAACATTTGACTTCAACGGACAGAGGTTATGGATTTAGCTGAACTTCAACAACTTATACGCAACTCCAAACCAGAAGATTTTGTTATAAACAATATCCTCTCCAACGACTGCCCTCATTTCAAACCAGAGCAACTGGAGCACGTACGAAAATCCATAGCCGAGGTTACCGGAATAAACATAAAGGACAATGAGATTTATGTAGTAGGTTCGGCAAAGTTGGGTTTTGGACTGCATCAAAAGACAAAAAGAGATGGGGAAATTCTTCCGGCATTCCGGCCTTTCAATGCCGACTCGGATATTGATATTGCATTCGCATCGGCGGAACTATTCGATATGGTATGGCAAGAAGTATCTACCTTTGCATTCTCTCAGACTAGATTTCCAGCACGAATAAATAAGCTTGGTGATTATCTGGTCTACGGCTGGCTCAGACCCGACCACTTCCCTCGAGACACTCGACTTCTAAATTACGACCGCTGGAACGACAAAGTTCGCTCCCTTGGCCGTGACCAATTACTAGGTCGACGAAAAATCAGCGGCGCGCTTTACCGCAACGTAGAGTTCGTTACCAAGTACCAAGCGCGCGGAATAAATACTTGTAAAAAGCTTCTGGAGCTCTCATGAAAACCTCATCGACCAACAAGAAAATTCGCGAACTTATCGCATCGGTCAAGGCTGAAAAAATAATTCCTCGCCCAGAATTCCAACGCCGCCTTGTATGGTCTAGAGATGACAAAAATCACTTTATTGACAGTATTATAAACGGTTTCCCTTTTCCTGAGATTTATGTTGCCGATGGAGAGGTAGACCTTGATAGCGGAGACGGATCTCAACTACTAGTAGATGGCTTGCAGCGCATTAGCACTTTGGTTCAGTACTTTGACGGCGACCCCACCCTGCGTCTGACGACTGTTCCTAGCTATGCCGATCTAAGCGACGAGCAAAAACGCGCCTTTCTACAGTACGACGTTGCAGTTCGAGATCTAGGCACCATTAGCAAAGCACAAATTATTGAAGCATTTAAACGATTAAACGCAACGAAATACTCCCTGCTTGACATAGAAGTCAACAACGCAATATACAGCGGAAAGATCAAGAAATTCGCCGAGGATCTTTCCCTTGGTTCATTTTTCACAAACCACAGCATATTCAATGCGCTAGACTTTAAGCGTATGGGAGACCTTAGGTTCACCCTATCCATAGTAGGGACAATGATTCAAGGCTACTTCAATAGGGATGACGCCTTTGAAGATCTCTTGAGTCGCTATAATGATGATTTCCTGATTGAGAATGATATCAAGGTCCGATTTGAAAGAGCCACCAACTTCATAGAAGAGTGCGCATTCCCCGATAGAAGTCGCGCATGGAAAAAAGCGGACCTATTCACTTTAATTATTGAAATCGATCAGATACTCACTGTCATTCAGGCCCCTATCAACCCTTCTGAAGCGGTTGAGCGACTTTATCAATTTTACAACCAAGTGGAGTCTGCCGGAATAAATGAGCCGACGATTCATTCCGTTTATTACAAAGCTGCACTCCAAGCTTCCAACGACCGCATAAACCGCCTCCGCCGGGGCATAATCATTTCCGGCATTCTCCTAGGCTACATTGATCATGTAATCATGGACCTATTGCAACAGGATGGCCTAGCTTAACTACAGTCGAAGTCCCGAAAGCACGGTGATTAGCATCCGCCTTATCAGTCGGATGCGATCTGACACGGCCTAAGATATGCCCAAACGACTACCCTGTCGAAAGAGGTACTTGCTGGCAAAAACACTCAACAGGTGATCAATCCGAGCGTTGCCTCTACCCACCGCCTGGCCACTCCTTCGACCCCGCATAGGCTTGATTACCTAACCCCAGGCTGGAGGGACTTGAACTCCTCTACACAAAAGGTTCCACCGAGCTTGACTACGTACTCTCAGCTCGTTGGAACTTATTCATAGCCTTGGTCGCCAGGTCATTTCGCTCTTTAGCGCGCAGCGCGAGGTCGTCAACTAGTCGTCAGAAATGAGCGGCTTGAGCTGATCAGCATCGAGATAGCTTGATGATCACCACCATGATGCTTGCGAATGGAGTTAGGAATGGTCCTATACTTGCTGGTACCAGCAAGACAAGCTAAAAAGGACCAACGCAAATGAAGCTGAGCTTTTACAGACCATACAAGTCAATTCAGATATTTGAGGATGTTGAGCTTCCTGACTTTACTGTAATCACAGGTGCTAACGGCTCTGGCAAAAGCCATCTTCTAAAAGCAATCCAGGAAGAACATATTAAAATTGATGGCTTTGACCACCTTCCGCAAGGGGCCAATATAATCTGGCATGATGCAACCACTTTAGCCCCCATTGACAATCCTTGCCCACCATCATCGCAAATAGTCCAAGAGCGAGAGCAGCACTGGAATTCGCTATCCATGCTGCTATATGGACCAACCGCGAACCTAAAGATGATAACTTATCGCTGGCCGAAATTATCCAAGCTTGAAATCGAAAAACTATATAAACTCGAAGCACTTCAGCTGCTCGATTACGGAGTTGCCACCGATGAAGCCGAGAAACTGCACGAGCAAATCCAGAATACATTAAAAAACGAACAACTACGCATCGTCAACAGCTTCACCCAGCTTAACCATCCAGCAAACTCCATCCTCATTCAACATATCTTATCGAAATTCGACAAACCAATCTTCACCATCGACAGAAAAACATTTATTGACCTCTACCCAATCGATTGGCAGCCGGTAAACCTGTTCCAGCAATCCTTTTCGAGAGTTTGCTCCGAATATCAGTCCACTCTAATCACTAATGAATTCAATGCATATCGCCGCGATTTTCGAGGTGCAACAACAAATGCTTTAACGCCCACTGAATTCATAAACAAACATGGCTCTCCACCCTGGGAAATAATTAATCATATATTTGAAATTGCCGATATTAAATTTAGGATAAGCCCACCTGACGACTCCATAGATTTTGTTTACCAAGCAATGCTTACAGACACGATCACAAACGCAAAAATCAGCTTTAGCGATCTCTCATCTGGCGAGAAAATCTTAATGTCTTTCGCCTTGTGCCTTTACAACACATCAAAACCCGAATCCCACATCGCAAATCTGCCGAAAATTCTATTATTCGACGAGATCGATGCACCCCTTCATCCCTCAATGACCAAGTCACTGCTCGATATTATCCAAAAAGTCTTCATCAACGAGCAAAAAATTAAAGTCATAATGACCACTCATTCCCCTTCGACTGTAGCTCTATGCCCAGAAGAGTCTATTTTCACCATGAAAAAGGAGGGAACGAAGCGACTCAGAAAAACAAACAAGGACAAAGCCTTATCATTATTGATGTCAGGTGTACCAAGTCTAAGTTTGAGCTACGAAAACAGACGTCAAGTTTTCGTGGAAAGCCATCTGGACGTAAAATACTATGACCAGATACTTCGCAAACTCAAACCAATGATACACCCAGCCATATCATTGAGTTTCATAGCATCCGGCAAAACAAAAAAAGGTGGATGTGAGCTTGTAAAGGACATTGTGTCCCAGCTATCTAAAAACGGCAATCCAACTATCAGAGGCCTAATTGACTGGGATAGAAAAAACCAATCAACCGACAACATTGTGGTCCTTGGTTCTAACAAGCGTTACGCTATAGAAAATTATCTGCTGGATCCATTGTTGATAGCCATATTGCTATTTCAGGACAAAGCCATTGACCGTCAAGACATAGGTTTAGAAGAGCATGAAGGTTCTGCCGAAATCTTAGCAATGCCTCCAGAGCGTCTACAGCGTATCGCAGACCACATTATAAATATAATCAATCCAGCTACACTCAACACAGACAGAATCAAATGCGAATACATTAGCAATCAATTTATATTCGTACCCAGGGTGATGTTAGAAATGCAAGGGCATGACCTTGAAGACTTACTTCCAGAAAAAATCCCCGCTTTACGAGGATACAAAAACAACAAAGGAATAAAAGAAACAGTACTTAAACGAGTCATAGACGAACACCCATCTTTCATACCAAAATGTTTTCTGCACGCCTTTTTATCATTGCAGAAGCCTATTACTGGTTAATATTTATTGCAGACTTCATACTTCCGCTTGAGGTCTTTTCTGTAAATTGTGAACAGATGACTCACCGCGCTTTGTGCACAGAGCAGGAGCCTTGGCTTGACTTGCAGCTCTAGACTGCGGATTAAGCGAGTGAGTCGGATGTTGACGCATCCACCTCGATCGCTCCTTTTCACTTCAGCGCGTGATAGCGCGCACGTAGGCCTGACAGGCCTTGAGGGCGATCAATCCTTTGTCGCCTCGATCGGTGATGCTGATAATTCGTTGAGCATGTCTTGGGTCAAGGTTGGCTCGAACGGCTCCATGAACCATGCCGACGCCGCTGGTGGTGGCTGGCATCCCACAGTCACCACCCTGGGTGGCGACGTCGAACAGCAAAGATATCGCCGGTACGCAGGGACTGCTCCAAGGCGTTGAGCATGGCCTTGGCTTTCTCGGGGTCGGCCACCAACCCAACAGAAGTCAACTATTCCAAAGCATTATCCGCTCAACAATCTCACTCATTTCAACTTCTAACTCAGGTCGAAATGAAAGATTCTCCCTAGAAAAAACCTCACTATACTTCACAGCTTTGTGATGCTTACCCGAATACTCAGCCGCCGAAGACAAATTATTATCTCTCAGATAATCCTGTATATAGTCATACTCCCCGATCTGCGACAAACCGATTACACCATGTACCGACTCGAATGACTCCTTTGGAATATAGTTTTCAATCTCACGACACTTACTAACCCAGACGTGCCCTCGCCCCTCATTAATTTCGCCAAGCAGCTCTGTTACCCGGTTCTTGAGCGCACCCCTTTTATTCCTTCTATCACTATCACATACAAAAATAAAATTCCTATTAATCCTCATTGCACTTACAGCTTCTTGAAGCTCAGCATCTGGTGTAGCAGCGCTTACATTAGCAAGCACGCTACCACCATAATATATAAACTGATAGTGATGCCCCTCTTTATAGGCGCCACCACCCCACAACTCAATAAATTTATTTAAATAGACTCGATCGGAAGGCCCCTCAACCCACAAAATTCCATTGGCCTGTAGAATATCACTCGCCTTAGCCCCCAAATCGTCCAACACAGAGTAGCCACGAACTAGATCGTCTAAGATAACTCCAACCGACTCTCTACCTTGTTTTCTCACATGAAGAATTTGAGCATCCTCCTCCCCATGGAACAGGTCAATCGCAACTTGAGAATGTGTGGTCAAAAAAATGTGGCACTGACTAGACTGCGCAAAAGCCAGCAAAAATGAGAATAAATTCCTTTGAAGGGATGGGTGCAGGTTATTTTCCAGCTCTTCAAATGAGAACACATAAAAATCAATACTTTTCTTTTCAAAATCCGGCCGAACCAACAAGTTAAGCAAAGTCAGAATAACTGTCTTTAACCCACTACCTGAAGCGGAAAGCGGAACCAACCCCTTCCCCTCCTCCCCAAGATAAATTTCCCACATACCATCTGAATGGCGCTGCACTACTATCTCAGTGAAAACGGTATCAGGGCTGAAAATATCGTTTAAAGCAGTTAACAATCTTATTTGAATCAAATCCCTATCTAGAGTTGAACTAGTAATATACATTTGAACAATGTTTGTCCCTCCAACACCATTCCCTGCCAAAGACAGCTCACTAGAATACTGCTCTCTAACGAGATCTCTATCAGCGTCAAGTTTTATGTGCCTAATTTTTGCATTTTTGGCTTTCTGTATAGCATTAGCAAGTCGCGTTTTCTCTCCGGGCACTAACTCCCTCAGAAAGCCTTCCGCTCTCAAAACATCTAGCGTCGTTCCTTGCTCCCGCCAAAAAACAAGTTTATCAATGAAATTACACCCATGATCGTTCCAATGGTGCCCTGGGAGCTCCCCTCCCCGCGCCATGGTTGAAAACTCTCCCCGTACTTGCTCCTCACTCAGACGCTCACAATACTCAGCACTTTCACCGATAGGGGAACTCCCCCCACGCCCACGAAAAAGGTGCTCAACAGCTTCAACAAGACTGGATTTCCCTATATTATTTTTACCAACTATCACATTAACTGGCTTTATGCACTCAAACCCCGCCCCTAACTCTTTGAACCCCTTGTAATTCCTAACCCAAAAACCAGTATCAATAGTCACAAATGTCAACCCCATCCTAGGAACATATCTTTCATCTGGATAACTTTACAGATGCATCAACTATGGACCGCAGCCACTCCCAGCCTGAATATATATCACCGCGCCCTCGAAGATGCGTGTATCGTCGCATTGAATTCCAATCCCTATGTCCTGAAACATTTGCCACACGCGGAATATCCCAATCCATTTCAAACAAACGACTAACCCCTTCGTGTCGCAGGTCATGAAAATGTAGATCATCAATTTCTAGGAATTTACAAGCCCTGGTCCAAGCAGCCGAATTCGAATCGCTATTGTAGGGAAATATCTCATCGCACTCCCGAGGCATGCTGTGAACAATCGCCCAGGCCTCATCCGGCAAATGGCACCAGACATCGTTACCGATCTTCTGCCCCGGGTTCTTCATGTCCCGAACCTTCACAGCCTGCCGCTCTTCATCCAGATCAGCCCAACGGATTCGCGTGATTTCCTCCTGGCGGCGCGTCGAGAACAGGGCGAAGGCAAGAACCTTCGGCATATTGATGGACGATGGTCGACGCTTTTGCATCTCGAAGAAGTGCTCAAGCAACTTGTCCAACTCATCCATCGCCGGCCGACGATCGCGCTCACGGCTTTTCATGTTGTACCCGAGCTTCTTCAACACGGTACGAGCATCACCCATGGCATGGGGTTCCACCTCGTACCCCCAAGCAGGCCGAGCCACTGATAACACTGACCCGAGGTGTGCGAGATCATTACCAGCCGTCTGCGGCTGCACAGCACCACCCTCGGGACTCATGCGCCACAAAGCGTAGTCGACCAGGATCTGATTGTTGATAGCAGAGTCCACTACCTCACCGAAGGGGCTCGCAGCAATGGCGAGCAACGTAGCCTTCTTGGTTTTACCTAGCGGCCGAACCTTGGCGCCTTCAACCAGGTACCGGTCAATCATCTCTCGAACGGTGTACCCCTTTCGGTTTGCCCGCTCGATCGCACCAGGCTCAGCTAGCTCTGTCTCTCGTCGCTTTGCCCAAGCTTGGGCAGCCTGCTTACGCGCGAATGTCTGGCTCTCTTGGTAAACTAGTTCCTTGTCGCGATTGATACGGATCTGGACGGTGTAGCTGGATGTGCCATCGGCCCTTTTGCGT
Source organism: Pseudomonas tructae (assembly GCF_004214895.1). Taxonomy (NCBI): domain Bacteria; kingdom Pseudomonadati; phylum Pseudomonadota; class Gammaproteobacteria; order Pseudomonadales; family Pseudomonadaceae; genus Pseudomonas; species Pseudomonas tructae. The sequence goes on from NZ_CP035952.1 coordinate 4,109,741, forward strand.
GCTCTGATCGTTGCCATGGGAAATTGGTACACGTCGGTTTTGGATTGGTACATTGCACCAACCACTTGGCAAAAACGCCCAAAAACCCCCGAAAATTGGTACAAAACACGTTGGACGAAATGCCCTTAGAATCCGCCTCAACCCCAGTAAACCCGCGCCCTGAGCCGTCCCGCCGCTTCAGCGTTGCACCGATGATGGACTGGACTGACCGCCACTGCCGGTTCTTCCTGCGCCTGCTCTCCAGCAACGCCCTGCTCTACACCGAAATGGTCACCACCGGCGCCTTGCTGCACGGTGACGCCGAGCGCTTCCTGCGTCATAGCGAAGCCGAGCATCCATTGGCGTTACAGTTGGGCGGCAGTGTCCCGGCCGACTTGGCCGCCTGTGCCAAGCTGGCCCAGGCCGCCGGGTATGACGAGGTCAATCTCAACGTCGGCTGCCCGAGCGATCGGGTGCAGAACAATATGATCGGTGCCTGCCTGATGGGCCATCCGGCGCTGGTCGGTGATTGCGTGAAGGCGATGCAGGATGCGGTGCAGATCCCGGTAACGGTCAAGCACCGCATCGGTATCAATGGCCGTGACAGCTATGCCGAACTGTGCGATTTCGTCGGCCAGGTGCGTGACGCCGGCTGCCGCAGTTTTACCGTGCATGCGCGGATCGCGATTCTTGAAGGGCTGTCACCGAAGGAGAACCGCGAGATTCCGCCGCTACGCTATGACGTCGCCGCGCAATTGAAGGCGGATTTCCCAGACCTGGAGCTGGTGCTCAACGGCGGTATCAAGACCCTGGCCGAATGCCAGGAACACCTGAAGACGTTCGACGGGGTGATGCTTGGTCGCGAGGCGTACCACAACCCGTATGTACTGGCGGAAGTTGACCAGCAACTGTTCGGCAGCACCGCACCGGTGATCAGCCGTAGCGAAGCACTGGCCAAATTGCGCCCATACATCGCCGCGCACCTGGCCTGCGGCGGCGTCATGCACCATATCACCCGGCACATTCTGGGCCTGGGCCAGGGCTTCCCGGGGGCACGCAAGTTCCGCCAGTTGCTGTCGGTGGACATTCACAAGAGCAACGACCCGCTGGCCCTGCTCGACCAGGCCGGCGAGCTGCTGCAAGGGCGCTAGCGCCGGAACCTGTGGCCTGTTCGGCACTCGAAGGCTTATCCCCTTCGCCCCGCCTGCCAGCCAGCCCTTGAGCGGCTGGCAGCGCTCGGGTAATGTCGATCCATTGCACAGGACAGAGCACGCCCATGACTTCCAAGCTGGAACAACTCAAGCAGTTCACCACCGTGGTTGCCGACACCGGTGATATCGATGCCATCAGCCGACTGAAACCAGTCGATGCCACCACCAACCCTTCGCTGCTGCTCAAGGCCGCAGCCATGCCCGGTTATGCCGAGCTGCTCAAGCAGTCGGTCGGACACAGCAAGGGCGATGTGGGCCTTGCCTGTGACGCCTTTGCCGTGGCGGTTGGCGCCGGCATTCTCAAGGTGATTCCGGGGCGTATCTCCACCGAGGTCGACGCCCGCCTGTCCTTCGACCAACCGGCGCTGCTGGCCAAAGCCCGGCAGTTGATCGCGCTGTACGAGCAGGCCGGCATCGGCCGTGACCGGGTGCTGATCAAGCTGGCCTCGACCTGGGAAGGCATCCGCGCCGCCGAGGTACTGGAGAAGGAAGGCATCCAGACCAACCTGACCCTGCTGTTCTCCTTCGCCCAGGCACAGGCCTGTGCCGACGCCGGGGTATTCCTGATTTCGCCGTTCGTGGGCCGGATCTACGACTGGTACAAGAAATCCACCGGCAAGGAGTATGTCGGTGCCGAGGACCCGGGCGTGCAGTCGGTAACGCGCATCTACGACTACTACAAGACCAACGGTTACAGCACTGTGGTGATGGGTGCAAGCTTCCGCAATATCGGCCAGATCGAACAACTGGCCGGCTGTGACCGGCTGACCATCAGCCCCGAACTGCTGCAACAGTTGAGTGATGACCAGGGCGAGTTGCCGCGCATCTTGAAGCCTGGCAACAAGGGCGAGGCACGCCAACAACTGACGCAGAGCCAGTTCCGCTGGGCGTCCAACGAAGATGCCATGGCCACCGAGAAACTGGCCGAGGGCATTCGCCAGTTTGCCCGGGACCAGGAGAAGCTGGAGGCGTTGTTGGCGGCAAAGGCCTGATACAAATCTGGGTTTGCCAGTGAGGGGTGCTAGGTAGAGCATCTTGTCGGCCTTGAGGGCCTCATCGCGGGTCAAGCCCGCTCCCACCATTTCTGTGGGAGCGGGCTTGACCCGCGATGCTTTTGACTTTGCTTTCAGAGATGTTGATGTCTGAATCTTCCGAAATACCCGCTGTACTGGCTGGCCCGCTGCTGCGCCGCCTCGAACCCACGCGGATCGTGTTCTGGCTGGTTGCCTCCAGGCCACTGCAAGCCGAACTGGAACTGAGCTGCGCCGACATTACCGCCACAATCAAGCGCACGGTTGTGCCGATCGGTCGCCACGCCTTCGTCCATCTGCTCGACATCAGCCTCGACAGCCCGCTGCCGAGCGATGAGCAGATCGACTACGACCTCACCCTCGACACCCAGGGCATCGCCCAGTACGCCTCGCACCTGCTCTACCCGGGCGCGCAACGGGCTAGTTTCGTTTTGCGCTCTCACCTTGAGCACTTGCTCCACGGCTCGTGCCGCAAGCCTCATCACCCGGCAGCCGATGGCCTGCTGTGCGCTGACCGCTGGCTGCTGGAAAACCCCGAGCCCTCGCAGCGCCCTGCCCTGCTGATGATGAGCGGCGACCAGGTGTATGCCGACGATGTCGCAGGGCCCATGCTGCGGGCCATTCATGGGCTGATCGAGCGCCTGGGGCTGTTTGGCGAGCACCTGCAAGGTGCAGTGGTCGATGACAGCGCCGCGCTTTACCAGCATCCGGCCAGTTACTACCACCGCGCCGACCTGCTGCCGGCGCTGGAAAGCAACGAAACCCTGCGCGAGCGTTTTTTCGGCGGCGCACGCAAGCCGATTTTCACCAGCAGCAACGCCGACAACCACCTGGTGACCTTCGCCGAAGTCATGGCCATGTACCTGCTGGTCTGGTCACCCGTGCCCTGGACGCTGCTTAAAGTGCAAATGCCGCAAGGCCTGAACACCGAGCGCCAGGCCCGCTATCGCCAGGAGCAACAGCTCATCGACACCTTTGCCAAAGGCCTGGGCGACGTCGCTCGGGTACTGGCGCATGTGCCGAGCCTGATGATCTTCGACGACCACGACATCACCGATGACTGGAACCTGTCGGCGCAGTGGGAAGAAACCGCCTACGGCCATCCGTTCTCCAAGCGCATCATTGGTAACGCCCTGCTCGGCTACCTGCTGTGCCAGGGCTGGGGCAACAACCCGGATGCGTTCACCGAGTTGCTGGAGCACTGCCAGGCCTTCAGCCATAGCGCAGATGCCGATGGCTACCTCGACACGCCCTTGCAGGATGCCCTGATCGACGAGGTGCTGCGCTTTCAGGGCTGGCAGTTTGTCCTGCCGAGCAGCCCGGCACTGCTGGTGCTGGACACCCGCACCCGGCGCTGGCGCAGTGAGAGCAACTTCAACAAGCCCTCGGGCCTGCTCGACTGGGAAGCCCTCAGCGAATTGCAGCAGGCGCTGCTCGACCATCCTTCGGCAATTATCGTTTCTCCGGCGCCGATCTTCGGCGTCAAGCTGATCGAGACCGTGCAGCGGGTGTTCAGTTGGCTGGGTTATCCGCTCCTGGTGGATGCCGAGAACTGGATGGCCCATCGCGGCGCTGCCCAGGTCATCCTCAACATCTTCCGCCATTCACGCACGCCGGGACATTACGTGATCCTCTCCGGCGACGTGCATTACTCGTTTGTCTACGAGGTGCTGATCCGCCACCGCCGGCGCGCCCCGCACCTGTGGCAGATCACCAGCAGCGGCATCAAGAACCAGTTTCCCAAGCGCCTGCTGGATACCTTCGACCGCCTCAACCGCTGGCTGTACTCGCCGCGCTCACCGCTCAACTGGTTTACCAAGCGCCGGCAAATGGAGGTAATACCGCGTACCCCCAGCCACAGCAAAGCCGGCGAGCGACTGTGGAACAGCGCAGGCCTGGGCCAGGTATTTTTCAACCCGCAGGGGCAGCCGGCACGGATTTACCAGCTCAACGCCGACGGCAGCGAAGCGACCGAGTTTCCACCACGGGTCGCTGACTTGAGAGAGATTTGACGGGCACCAGAACGGCGCCCGGCGGTGATCAGGTACGCTCGAGGGCGTTGACCAGATCGTGGAACGCCTCGCGGTTGGAGTCGTTCAGCCCCATGAGGATCTTGTGCGCCTCCAGCACCTTGGAGCGCACCACGTCTTCGTTCTGGTCCTGCGACGGCAGATCGGTCAGGCATTCCGGGCACGGAATCGGCCGGTCAACGATGTTGAACACCTGATCGAACCCCATCGACTGCAACAGCCGGGTGATGTCGGCGTGGGTGGTGACCACCGTTGGCAACAGCCCGACTTTTTGCCGCGACAGGATCGAGAGCTTGGCCAGCAAGCCCAGGGTGGTGCTGTCGATGCTGTGGGTTTCTGTCAGATCGATGACGATCGCCGAAAAATTCAGCGCCGTGAAGATCTTTTCAATCGTCGCATCCAGCGCCGAACACAAGGTCAGGCGCACTTCACCGACAAACTTCAGCACAAAGGTGCCATTCTGTTCGGCGAACTGGATTCTACCCGTACTCATTGAAGGTTCCTGCTCAACACCAATAGGGCGATATCATCCGGCATCTCCCCAAGCGTAGCTAATCCGAATCGTTGGCGCAGCCCATCCAGACTACCGCCTGCGGCCTTGATGATTTCAGGCAGGGCCGCCTCTTTATCTTTGAGTGTGCTACCGGGCAAAAGATCCAGAATGCCATCAGATAGCAGGGTCAGGCTGAACTGCGGCGGCAACTCCAGGATATGGTCCTGGTAGGTGGCCTCCTCGAACAATCCGACCGGTAATCCGCGACCTTCCAGGTAACGGCTCTGGCCCGGGCTGTAGAGCACTGGCAAGGGCAAGTGACCGCCGATGCTGTAGGTCATGATCCCGGTATCTTCGTCGATGACCCCGCCGACCATGGTCACATGCTTGCCCAGCTTGCAGTTGATCAGGCCGCGGTTGATGTGCCCAAGCACTTCCGACGGTTTGAAGTCGCGCAAGTTGCCGCCGCGCTTGAACTCGAACAACAGGCGGGTGGTCATGAACTTCAGCAGCACGGTGACGAACGCCGATGAAGCACCATGCCCGGAAACGTCTGCCAGGTAGAAGGCGATTCGCCGCTCATCCACCCGGAAGTAGTCGGCAAAGTCGCCTGACAGGTACAGCGACGGAATGATCTGGTGCTCGAACGACAGGTCGTCGACCACCCAGGGGCTTTCCGGCAGCATGTTCATCTGCACCTGGCGCCCCGCCGTCTGGTCTTCCTGCAACAGGTGCAGGCTGGCCTCGAGCTCGCGGTTGGCGGTTTCCAGTTTTTCCCGGTAACGCTGGTTTTCCAGCACCAGGCGAGCCCGGTCCAGCGCCCGGCGCACCGAATGCTCGAGCACGGCCAGGTCTTCCAGCGGCTTGATCAGGTAATCGGCCGCCCCCAGGCGCAGGGCCTCGACCGCGTCGTTCATCACCCCGGCACCCGACACCACGATAACCGGCAACTCCGGCGCACGCTCGGTCACCTGCCGAATCAGCTCAAGACCGCCCATTTGCGGCATGCGCAGATCGCAGATCACAAGATCAGGGTGTTCCTGTTCGAAGACCTGAAGGCCCTGCTGGCCATTGCTTGCCTGCAGGACGCTGAAACCACTGTCTTCCAGATAGGCGGCCAGACTCGCACGTACGACGTCGTCGTCATCGATAATCAGCAGCGTTGCACTGGTTTTCTGCATGTGGGCAAACGGCGCCAGGAATAGGTTGGGTGTAGGTGAGCATGGGCCCACGTACTGGGGTTCACTTCGAGCTACGCTTCTATGAGTTGTAGGACATGAAAACCTGTCCGGCAAATAACAGAGGTGCCTTGTAAGGCGCAGACGGTACTCCCATCCGCCGGGCGTTTCAAGGGCACACCGGTGGTCTGCGCTGCTCTTTACAGCTGAAAGCACCGGGAGTTATAAAAACCTCTCCAACCGCAACCCAATGAAAGGATGCAGACATGAGCTCAGGCCGTATGGACCATAGCGAAAAGCGCGATTTCATTCGCATGCGGGTGGATGCCGATGTAAGCCTGATCCATCAGGGTCAAGTCATCTCGGCCGTCTGCCTGGACCTCTCCAGTAGCGGCATGCAGGTCCAGGCACCGCGCCGGTTCCAGGTTGGCGATAGCCTCGAGGTACACATAGACTCCGATCACCCGGCCTTGCAAGGGCTGAAAGCGAGCACCGAAGTGGTCTGGATCGCCGATCAGTCAGACGGTGGGCAAAAGCTCGGCCTGCGCATTCTCAGCATGAAATAAATGCAGACACAAAAAAGGCGACCCTGAGGTCGCCTTCTGTTTACCCGCACTGATCAGAAGTCGTCGACGACTTCGCCATCCTTGACCTTGAATTCGCGGTTCTGCAGATACGCATTGCGAATGAAGATGTATTTATCGCCATTGATCAGTTTTTCTGCCGACAGCAGGCTAGCGCGGGTGTCGACCACATCGACGGCAATCGCCGTGTTGCGGGTCGGAATGTGATCGATATAGCGGTAGGGTTCGGTGTAGGTGTCCGGGTACTTGGCGATGGCATCGCGCACGGTGCTCGGGCCGAGCAACGGCAGCATCACGTACGGGCCGCTGCTCACGCCCCAGTAACCGAGGGTCTGACCGAAGTCTTCGTCATTACGCTGCAGGCCCATCCTGGTGCCGACATCAAAGAAGCCGCCCAGACCGAAGGTGGTGTTGACGATCAACCGCGCGGTGTCGACGCCAGCCGCGTGCGGCTTGAACTGCAGGACGTCGTTAGCCAGATTGGTGACATCGCCCAGGTTGCGGAACATGTTGTGGATGCCATCTTCGAGGAACTGCGGGGTGACCGCCTGATAACCCTTGGCCAGCGGTTTGAGGGCATAGGTGTCGACCGTGTCGTTGAAGCGGAAGATCGGCCGGTTGATGCTTTCCCATGGATCTTCTTCAGTCGCCGCCTGGGCTGCGACTGCAGGCGCCAGCAGCAGACCGGCACAGACACAGGCTCGGGTCATCCGATCAATCAGGCCGATCCTACGCATAGAATTACTCCTCGAACTGGGGCAGACGCCTTGCGTCCTTTGCCGAAAAATGAAGCAAGTATAAAGCCTCTGCTGCTGTTAAGCAGCCTGGCATAAACAGCGTCGCAAAATTGTGAACAAGTGTGTAGCCGTCGCGTCACCAGAAGGTCACAAACCCAGGGTAGCCTGCAGGTTATTTCAGGGACGTTGCCATGCCAGACTCCCCCGCCATTACCGCCCTGCTGTTTGGCCTGCGCGGATGCCTTGTTGATCTGCACGCCACCCCTGAATCGCCCAGCCCTACCCCGGGCGCGCTACCGGCTCTTGACTGGCTGAACCAGCAACAGGTGCCTTGTGCCTGGTTAGATGAGCTTCCGGCCGCAGACGGCACACTGCTGGCCAGTGCCCTGCCGACCTGGCTTCAGGCCTACCCGAATTGCGCAATACCGTGGCCGGCGCCAGACGCCTGCTGGCAGGCATTGATGGGCCTCAAGGCGGAAAAACTCGAGGGCTGCGTGCTGGTCAGCGGCGAGCCGCGCCTGCTGCAATCGGCCCTTAATGCCGGGCTTTGGACCATCGGCCTGGCCAGTTGCGGACGCAGCAACCAGCAGTGGCAGACGCTCAGCCCCCAGGAGCAGGAACGCAAGCGCGGCCAGGCCACCGTGCAGCTGTTCAGCCTTGGCGTGCACTCGGTGATCGATCACCTGGAGGCCCTGGCCGACTGCCTGGCAGATATCGGCCAGCGCCGGCGCAAAGGCGAAAAACCCTGAAACAGCGGTGTTGATCCGGGTCATGCAAAGCGCTGCCGGGTGGATTACTCTGTAGGCAAGGCATGGACCTTTCGCCAGATGGCGAGGTCCATGGCTGTGCCTATCCATAGAGGGAGAACACCCATGCCTGCCCGCGAACTGCAAGAGCAACTCAACGCCCTGCGCGAGCAACTGGAGCAAAATCCACCGCTCTCGCTGGAAGAGCGTGATCACCTGCAACAACTGATGCAGCAAATCGAGGCCGAGATGAAACTCGAGGCTGCGACCCCGGACAACAACCTGGTTGATGGCGTCAACCTCGCCGTAGAACGATTTGAAGTCGAACACCCAGGCCTGACCGCCACCTTGCGCAATATCGTTCAGAGCCTGCAAAGTATGGGCATCTAAGCCCAGCCAAATAAAAAAGCCCCGTCATCGAACGGGGCTTTTTCGTTACTGGCGAACCAGTCGCACGTTCTGCTGGGTCACCTGCCCGGTACTGCGGTACGGGTTGATATCCAGCCCGCCGCGGCGCACGTAACGGGCGTAGACCGTCAGGTGCTCGGGGTTGAGCAGGTTCTTGAGGTCAAGGTAGATGCGCTCGACGCACTGCTCATGGAAATCGGCATGCTGGCGGAAGCTGATCAGGTAGGTCAGCAGGCTGGCATGATCCAGCGCCGCGCCGCGGTATTCCACGGTAACGCTGCCCCAGTCTGGCTGGCCAGTGACTGGGCAGTTGGACTTGAGCAAATGGCTGTGCAGGGTTTCTTCAACAATCTTGGTGCTGTCGCAACGCAGCAGCTCCGGCTGAGGCTGCTCATAGTTGCTGATACTGATATCCAGCTCGTCGATGCACACACCCGGCAAGCCGACCACGCCCTGCCCTTGGACCTCGGCCAGGCTGCGAATCTGCACGCCTACCGGCTTGCCGGCGGCAGCGGACAGGTCCTTGACCAGGCACGCCTGCAGTGCAGCGGGTGATTCGAACACGGTCTGGTTCAGCGAGTTGAGGTACAACTTGAACGACTTCGACTCGATGATGTTCGGCGAATCGGCAGGGATGGCGAACTCGCCGATAGCCACCACCGGCTTGCCCGATGGCAGCAACCAGGACAGCTCGAAGCAGTTCCAGAAGTCGACGCCCAGCCATGGCAGGGTCTGGGCGCTGACGCCCAGTTCGGCCCATTTCGCCGCCCGCGGGATCGGGAACAGCAGCGAAGGGGTATAGGTGGACACGTATTCGCTGGATTTACCCAGCGGAGAATGTTCGGCAGCAGGATGCATGGCTAAAACCTGTAGGAGCAAATGCGCCTAGTTTATCGGTTTTAGGCCATGCATTGGGCAATCGGCTGTTATTGGCCGATGGTCAGCTTGCCGACCATGCCCGCCTGGTAGTGGCCGGGGACGTTGCAGGCAAACTCGATCGGCGTCGACTGGCTGAAAGTCCAGGTCAGTTCGGCGCGTTTGCCCGGCTCGACCATCACCGTGTTCGGGTCGTCATGTTGCATGCTCGCGCCCGGGCTCATGCTGCTATGGTCCATGCCGCCATGGCCCATGGCCGAATGATCCAACTTGCCCTGCATGGCAATCATTTCTTGTTGGTGCTTGGCATGCATCACGGCATCGCCAAGGCTGAACTCATGAACGACCGCGCCCTTGTTGACCAGCACAAAGCGCACGGTTTCCCCGGCTTTGACCTCAAGGTTGCGCGGCTCGTAGTACATATCGCCCATCACCACCTCGACGGTGCGTGTGGCCTTGGCCGCCGCAGCCGGCTGACCGAAGGCATAGGAATGCGCGGGCGATGCCAAGGTTGGCAGGCTGAACAGCGCCAGGGCGCCAGCGATCATCAGGTGTTTCATTTCAAGCCCACTCCAGGGTTGCGACGGTTCGGGCTTCACTGTAGAAAACCGCCGCTGGCAGTCACCTGACAAAAAGATTACAACTTTGTCAGCTTGGCCATCCACCCCGCCCGGCGCGGTATAACCCTCCGGCAATCCACGCAAAAGAGCCAGCCGATGAAACTGTTGATCGTCGAAGACCAGACCAAGACCGGCCAGTACCTGTGCCAGGGCCTCAGCGAAGCAGGCTTCGCCACCGAGCTTGCCAGCGACGGCAACACCGGCCAGCACCTGGCCCTGACCGGCGACTACGACCTGCTGATCCTCGATGTCATGCTGCCCGGTCGCGATGGCTGGCAGATCCTCCAGGCCGTACGCGCCGCCGGCCTGGAAATCCCGGTGCTGTTCCTCACCGCCCGCGACGCCGTCGAAGACCGCGTACACGGCCTGGAGCTGGGCGCCGACGACTACCTGGTCAAGCCTTTCGCCTTCTCCGAGTTGCTGGCGCGGGTGCGCAGCCTGCTGCGGCGTGGCAGCAGCCCGGCGCAGGAAACCACCCTGGGCCTTGCCGACCTGCGTCTGGACCTCATCCGCCGCCGGGTCGAACGCACAGGCCAGCGCATCGACCTGACCGCCAAGGAGTTCGCCCTGCTCGAACTGCTGTTGCGCCGTCAGGGCGAAGTGCTGCCCAAATCCTTGATAGCCTCGCAGGTCTGGGACATGAACTTCGACAGCGACACCAATGTGATCGAAGTGGCGATCCGCCGACTGCGCCTGAAGATCGACGACAGCCATGACAACAAGCTGATCCATACCGTGCGCGGCATGGGCTATGTGCTCGAAGAGCGCGGCGCCTGATGCGCCGCCTGTCCCTGGGCAGCCGCCTGGCCCTGCTGTTTGCCGCCTGCACGGCAGTGGTATCGCTGAGCGCCGGGCTGCTCTTCAGCCGTGCCAGCGCCACCCACTTCATCGAACTCGACCAGCAATTGCTCAACAGTCGCCTGTCGCTGCTACGGCAAATGCTCGACGGCGTGCATGACCCTGCCAGCCTGGCGCCACGCCTGCCCGCCCTGCAAACCGAACTCAGCCATCAGGCCGATTTGGCCGTGCGCATTCGCGGCCGTGATGGGCAGATCTGGTTCGACAGCCAGTCAGGCCTGCCGGATGCACCCCAGGTGCTCGGGCTCAGCACCTTGCACAGCAGCGGCACCGACTTTCGCAGCCTGTGCGTCAAGCTCAACGACGGCGACGCACAACTGACGCTGTTTCTCGACATCACCCACCACCAGCATTTCCTCCAGCGCATGCAGCAGTTGATCTGGCTGACCGTCGGCCTCTCGGCGTTGGCTACCGCACTGCTCGGCGCCTGGGCCGCGCGCAGTGGGCTGCGACCGTTACGGCAAATGGGTGAAGTGGCTTCCGGGGTGTCGGCGCGCTCATTGACCACACGCCTGCCCGAAGGGCAAATGCCGGTGGAGCTGGCGGAACTGGCGCGGACTGTCAACGCCATGCTCGAGCGCCTGGACGATGCCTTCCAGCGTCTGTCGGCGTTCTCCGCCGACATTGCCCACGAGCTGCGCACACCACTGTCCAACCTGCTGACCCACACCCAGGTGACCCTGACCCGGCCGCGTAACCTGGATGAGTACCGCGAAGCACTGCACAGCAACCTCGAAGAACTGCAATGGATGGCGCAGCTGGTCAACGACATGCTTTACCTGGCCAAGGCCGACCACGGTTTGCTAATGCCCAGCCGTCAGCAACTGGCGCTTGAGGATGAGGCCGATGCCTTGCTCGAGTACTACGCCCCCCTGGCCGAAGAGGCCGACGTACAGTTGAGTCGCGAGGGGCAGGCGCCCTTGCACGGTGACCGGCATATGTTGCGCCGGGCGCTGTCCAACCTGCTGGACAATGCCTTGCGCTTTACCCCAGCCGGCGGCGAGATACGCGTGACGATTGAGCAAACGCAGGGTTTGGTGCGCCTGCAGGTGGCCAACCGTGGTGAGCCGATTGACATGGCGTTGCTGGCAAAACTATTTGATCGCTTCTACCGCGCAGACCCGGCGCGGCGCGAAGGCAGCAGCGAGCATGCCGGGCTGGGGCTGGCGATTACCCGCTCGATTGTGCAGGCCCACGGGGGGAGTATTTGGGCAGAGTCGGCTGGGGGCTGGACCCGATTTGTGGTCGATTTGCCGACGGTGTGATACCTATCGCGGGGCAAGCCCGCTCCCACAGGATGGTGATCATCCCTGTGGGAGCGCGATCAGCGATCACTCGTAACGCAAGGCGTACGCCGGCTCTACCTGCGAGGCCCGCCACGCCGGATACAGCGTCGCCAGGAAGCTCATGATCAGGCCGGCGCTGCAGATCAGCGCAACATCACCCCATTGCAGCTCGGACGGCAAGGTACTGATGAAGTACACGTCCGAGGTGAAGATGTGCTGGCCGCTGACCCGCTCCAGCCAGCCGACGATCTGGCTGACGTTCAACGCTGCGATCACCCCCAGCACGCCGCCGATCAAGGTACCGACGATACCGATCAGGCTGCCCTGGACCATGAAGGTACCCATGATCTGCGCCGGAGTTGCGCCAATGGTGCGCAGGATGGCGATGTCGGCGCCCTTGTCGTTGACCACCATGATCAGCGTGGCAATGATGTTGAACGCCGCCACGGCGATGATCAGCAGCAGCAACAGGCCGATCATGGTCTTTTCCATCTTCATGGCGCTGAACAGGCTGCCCTGGGTGTGGGTCCAGTCGTCGGCGCGGTACTGCTCGCCCAGGCTTGCAGTGATGGCCTTGGACACCTGCGGTGCGGCGTACAGGTCCTTGACCTTGAGGCGCACGCCCTGCACCTGGTCAGGTGCCCAGCGTTGCATCTGCGCGGCATCGGCCATGTGCATCAGGCCCAGCGAACCATCGAGCTCGGCACCGACCTTGAACACCCCGACCACGTTCAGGCGCTGCATGCGCGGCGTTATACCGCCCGGCGCGCTGCTGACTTCCGGCACGATCAGGGTCAGCTTGTCGCCGACATTCAGGCGAAAACGCCGCGCGGTGATTTCACCGATGACCACGCCGAACTCGCCCGGCTTTAGGGCTTCGAGGCTGCCCTGAACGATATGCCGGGCCACGATCGAGACCTTGCCCTCCTCGGCCGGGTCGATGCCGCTGACCTGAATCGGCTGCATCGAACCCTTGTAGGAGAGCATGCCCTCCATCTCGGTCAGTGGCGCGGCGGCAACCACTTCAGGGTTTTTCAGGGCCTGGGCCGCCACCGGCCGCCAGTCATCCAGCGGCTGTGCGCCAAGGACGCTGGCGTGCGGCACCATGCCAAGAATGCGCGAACTCATTTCGCGCTGAAAGCCGTTCATCACCGACAGCACCACGATCATCGCCAGCACGCCCAGGGACAGGCCGATCATCGAGGTCATGGAAATGAACGAGATGAAATGGTTGCGGCGCTTGGCGCGGGTGTAACGGGCGCCGATGAAAATAGACAAGGGTCTGAACATGAGTGAAAGCACCCGGGTAAAGAAAAGGAACCAGGTGCCCGCCTGACGTCGACGGGCACAGTGCACGGGCAATCAGATCGGTACCAGGTGCCCGTCTTCCAGACGCAGTACGCGGTCCATCTGGCGTGCCAGGTTGAGATCGTGGGTCACCACCAGAAAAGCTGTTTGCGAGGACGTGCTGAGCTCCTGCATCAAGTCCTGGATGCCCTGGGCAGTGTGATGGTCGAGGTTGCCGGTAGGCTCGTCGAGCATCACCAGCCCCGGCCGGTTGACCAGCGCCCGGGCAATGGCCACGCGCTGGCGCTCGCCACCGGACAGTTCGGCCGGTTTGTGGCTCAGGCGATGGCCCAGGCCCACGCGTTTGAGCAGCGCCTGGGCGCGTTCGCGGGCTTCAGGGATGGCGGTGCGGCCGATCAGCAGCGGCATGCACACGTTCTCAAGCGCAGTGAACTCCGGCAACAGGTGGTGAAACTGGTAGACGAAGCCCAGGGCGCGGTTGCGCAGCAGGCCACGGGCACGCTCGCCCAGCGCCGAGAGTTCTTCGCCGGCCAGCCAGACGCTGCCTTCGGTCGGCGTATCGAGGCCGCCGAGCAGGTTGAGCAAGGTACTCTTGCCCGAACCCGAACTGCCGACGATCGCCACCCGCTCACCCGGGTGCAGCTCCAACTGCAGGCCAGACAAGACCTGGACCTTCTCCGGGCCTTCCTCGTAGGACTTGCCCAGGTTGCGGCAACTCAGCACTGCTTTATCACTCATGCCCAACTCACTCATAACGTAGCGCCTCCGCAGGCTGGGTGCGTGCCGCACGCCAGGCCGGATACAGGGTGGCGAGGAAACTCAGGACCAATGCCGCGCCGCAGACCATCCACACGTCTTCGGCCATGATTTGCGAAGGCAGGTAGTCGATGAAGTAGACGTCGGCATTGAGGAACTTGTGCCCGATCAGGGTCTCGATGCCGGCAATTGCGGCACTGACATTGAGCGCGGCGAAGATACCCACCAGCGCCCCGATCAGGGTACCGACCACGCCAATCACCGTGCCCTGGACCATGAAAATGGCCATGATCTGCCCGGGCGTCGAACCCAGGGTGCGCAAGATGGCAATATCGCCCTTCTTGTCGTTGACCACCATTACCAGGGTAGAAATGATGTTGAACGCCGCCACCGCGACAATCAGCAGCAACAACAGGCCGATCATGGCTTTTTCCATGCGGATCGCCTGGTACAGGTTGCCGTGGCTGCGGGTCCAGTCGCGGGCGTAGAACTCCTGCTCGCCCAGCTTCTGGGCGATGTCCCAGGCCACTCGCGGGGCCTGGAACAGGTCATCGAATTTCAGGCGCAGGCCCTGGACCTGGTCGGCCTTCCAGCGGTGCAGCCGGGACAGGTCGGACAGGTTGGTCAGGCCCAGATAGCCGTCGATTTCACCGGCACCGACATGAAAGATGCCGACCACGGTAAAGCGCTTCATGCGCGGGAACATCCCGGCCGGGGTCACAGTGACCTCGGGTGCGACGAAGGTCAGCTTGTCGCCGACACCGACGCCCAGCTTGGTGGCAGCCTTGTCACCGATCATGATGCCGAAATCGCCGGGGGCCAGGTCATCGAGCTTACCCTCGCGGATAAAGTCGTCGATGATCGAGACCTGGCGCTCCTGGGCCGGATCGATGCCGTTGAGCAGCACCTTCTGCACCTTGCCGTCGTGGGTCAGCAGGCCCTGCATCTGGGTGAAGGGCGCCACCGCCAGAACCTGCGGGTTCTGCTTTACTTGACTGGCAAGGGCGGGCCAGTCGTTGATCGGCTGGCCGGTTTCCAGTGTGGCATGGGGCACCATGCCCAACACCCGGGTGCGCATCTCGTGATCGAAGCCATTCATCACCGACAACACCACGATCATCACGACAACGCCCAGGGCGAGGCCGATCATCGAGGTCAGGGAAATGAACGAGACGAAGTGGTTGCGACGCTTGGCACGGGTATAACGCGTGCCGATGAATACGAAGAGAGGTCTGAACATGTCGGGGCTTGTTCGGAGGAAAGAGGAACGTCCTTGTGGCGGGGCTTGAATAGCAGCTTTACACTCAGACCACCGCCGCTACCATGGGTTCGCCATGTCGACATTAGATGAAGAAGATCGCCGCGAATACTACCGTATCGAGGATCGGATCGCACTGGAAATTAGCCCGTTGAGCGCCTCTGAAGCGCTTGGCACGGACTTGTTGCAAGATACTTCACCGCTATTCAACCTGCTCAGTGAACTGCACTTGAGCGAGTTCGAATCCCAGCACCTGTTGCGCCAGCTCAGTGACAAGGACCGCACCCTGGCCGCCTTTCTCAAGGCCCAGAACAAACGTATCGACCTGCTCAGTGCAGTGGTCGCACAAACCCTGCTCGGGCAGTTGAGCGCGCCACAACCGGTGGTGCTGTCCGAGGGCGGTATCGAATTCAGCCGCGCCGAGGCAGTGGCTGCCGGCGCCCGCGTCGCAGTGAAAATGGTGCTGATGCCACAAGCCCTGGGCCTGCTGCTGCGCGCCAGAGTCACCCATTGTGATCGCAGGGACGATGGCGCCTACGAAATCGGTGCCGAGTTCATCGACACCACCGATGCCCAGCGCCAACTGCTCGCCCGTTACATCCTGCAACGCCAAGCCCAACAACGACGCCAGGCGCTGGAGCAGAACGAACCAAGCGCCTCCTGAGTTTCACTTATTTGTTGAAGGAACACACGTGACCACGATTTACGGCCACCGCGGCGCCAAGGGCGAAGCCCCCGAAAACACCCTCGCCAGCTTCCAGCAGTGCCTCGGGCACGGCGTGCGTCGCTGCGAACTCGACCTGCACCTGTCTGCAGACAACGAGCTGATGGTGATCCACGACCCGAGCCTCAAGCGCACCACCGGCCGACGCGGCAAAGTGGTCGAGCACAGCGCTGCGGACCTTGTGACCTATGATGCGCGCAAGGGCGGCCCGGGCTGGGTCTCACCCTGCCCAGTCCCACGCCTTGAGGAGTTGTTCGAAAAATGCGACTTCGAGCACTGGCAACTGGAGGTCAAGAGTGCCTCGCGCACCCGCGCCGCCACCACCGTGTTGGCCATCCGCGAAATGGCCCAGCAGTTTGGCCTGCTCGACAAGATCACCATTACCTCAAGCTCGCGCGAAGTGCTGGGCGCAGCGCTTGAGCTGACTCCGGATATTTCCAGGGGGCTGGTCGCCGAGTACGCCTGGCTCGACCCACTGAAGGTCGCCCAGAACTATGGCTGCAACTTGCTGGCATTGAACTGGACACTGTGCACCCCCGAGCGCCTGATCAAGGCCCAGCGTCAGGGGTTGCATGTGTCGGTGTGGACCGTCAACGAGCCGGCGCTGATGCGCAGGCTCGCCGACTTCGGCGTAGACAGCCTGATTACAGACTTTCCCGGTTTGGCCAGCGCCACCCTCGAGAATCGCTGAAATCGGTCTCCCCGACCGGCTCAGGCCACCGGCCGGAGCCGCTCAAAAAAGCCGGTTGAGGCCGTCGTAAGCCGCGACCCGGTAGGCTTCAGCCATGGTCGGGTAGTTGAAGGTGGTGTTGACGAAGTACTTCAGGGTATTGCGCTCACCCGGCTGATCCATGATCGCCTGGCCGATGTGGACAATCTCCGACGCCTGGTAACCGAAGCAGTGCACGCCGAGGATTTCCAGGGTTTCGCGGTGGAACAGGATCTTCAGCATGCCCTGCGGCTCACCGGCGATCTGCGCCCGGGCCATGCCCTTGAAGAAGGCCTTGCCCACTTCATAAGGCACCTTGGCCTGGGTCAGTTCCTGCTCGTTCTTGCCGATCGAACTGATCTCCGGAATGGTGTAGATGCCGGTCGGCACATCGTTGACGAAGCGCCAGCTGCCGTTATCGACGATGCTGCCAGCGGCCGAACGGCCCTGGTCGTGGGCGGCGCTGGCCAGGCTTGGCCAGCCGATCACGTCACCGGCACCATAGATGTTCGCCACGTGGGTGCGGTAGTTCTCGTCGACTTCGATCTGGCCGCGGCTGTTGACCTTGATACCGATGTTTTCCAGGCCCAGCTTGTCGGTGTTGCCGGTACGGCCGTTGCACCAGAGCAAGGCGTCGGCCTTGATCTTCTTGCCGGACTTCAGGTGCAGGATCACGCCGTTGTCCACGCCCTCGACCCGCTCATACTCTTCGTTGTGGCGAACGGTGATGTTGTTGTTGCTGAAGTGGTAGCTCAACGCCTGGGAAATTTCCGAGTCGAGGAAGCTCAGCAATTGCGCGCGGTTGTCCACCAGCTCCACCAGTACACCCAGGCCACTGAAGATCGAGGCGTACTCGCAACCAATCACGCCAGCGCCGTAGACGATCAGTTTGCGCGGGGTGTGGCCGAGGCTGAGGATGGTGTCGCTATCGTAGATACGCGGGTGGTGGAAATCGATATCGGCCGGACGATACGGCCGCGAACCGGTGGCGATGATGATGTGCTTGGCCACCAGTTTCTCGACCACGCCGTTGGCGCAGACCACTTCGATGGTCTGCTCATCGGCGAAGCTGCCGGTGCCGAAGAACACATCGACCCGGTTGCGCGCATAGTAGCCAGTGCGCGAGGCGACCTGCTTGGAGATGACCTTCTCGGCGCTTTTGAGGACGTCCGGGAAGGAGAACCAGCGCGGCTCACCAATGGCCCGAAACATCGGGTTGGTGTTGAACTGCATGATCTGGCGCACCGAGTGACGCAGGGCCTTGGACGGAATGGTACCCAGGTGGGTGCAGTTGCCGCCGACCTGGCGACGGCTATCGACCATCGCCACCTTGCGTCCTGCTTTGGCAGCATTCATTGCCGCCCCTTCTCCTGCGGGGCCGGAACCCAGCACCACTACGTCGTAGTTGTAGACAGCCATGCGTACTCCTTCAGAACAGGCCCACGCGCCACGTCGGCGGGCGGGGCTACCTCATGCCGCCAGCGGCGCCATGAAAAAATTCGGGTGCAGTCTAATCAAGCTTGAACGCCGCGCACATTAACCCTTGGTCGCGTCGTAGGCTATTTTTCTCTGCACTACATGTATTCATCGCGGGGCAAGCCCGCTCCTACGGGTGTGTGGGAGCGGGCTTGCCCCGCGATGCGTGTCAATTCACCGCTACTTGCGCAAACGCCGGCGTGCTTCTGGAGACGAATCCATCGGCAACCCGGGTCACGAACACCGCGGCAATCCCATGCTCGAGCGCAAAATCCCACCCCTGCTCAGGCCCGAGGATGAACAGCAAGGTCGAATAGCCATCCGCCATCAAGGTCGAACGATCGAACACCGTCACCGCCGCCAGGTCGTGTTTCACCGGTTGCCCCAGGCGCGCATCGAAGGTGTGTGAATAGCGCTGGCCATTCTCCTCGAAATAATTGCGATAGTCACCGGAGGTGGACACACCAAAACCGTCCACATTCACTACTTGCCGGGCAATCTGCCGATCATCACGGGGCAATTCCAGAGCCACTTTCCACGGACTGCCATCGGCTTTGCGCCCCACCGCCTTGAGCTCGCCAGTGGCTTCGACCAGTAAATCCGCGATGCCCAGGGCGTTTAGCCGCGCCACCAGCAGGTCCACCGCATGCCCGGCGGCGATGCTGTTGAAGTCCACTTCCACCGGCGCATCCTTGCACAGTTGTTCAGCGCTTATGCGCAAATGCCCATGCCCAACCCGCTGGCGAGTGGCAGCCAAGACCTGGGCATCCGGCACTTTCTCCAGACGCGACTGTGGGCCGAAGCCCCACAGGTCGAGCAAGGGCTCCACGGTCAGGTCGAACGCGCCGCCACTCTGCTGCGCCAACTGCTCGCCCACCCGTACCAGCTCCAGCACATCGGCCGGCATCGGTTGACAGCTGTTGGCCGGCAAGCGGTTGAAGGCTTCGACCAGCGAATCACTGCGGTACGTGGAAAAACGCTTGTCAACGCCCTCGAGAACCCGCTCCACCTCACGCTTGACCTGCTCCGGCGCCGGCCCCTGGGGCGTGCGTACATACTGCACGGTATAGCTGCTGCCCATGGTCGGGCCGCTGATGCGCTCCAGGCTGTTGCCCTGCCCACACCCGGCCAGGCCCAGCAACATGCCCATCAACACTGTCCTGCGCATCCAGCCTCCTTCGGAAATCAGGGCAAAAAAAACGGGAACCCAAAGGTTCCCGTCTTTCACGACAAAGCCAAGCTTAGCGTGGGAAAGCAGGCGGGTTGACGCCAGCCATGTCTTCCATCACGCGCACTACCTGGCAGCTGTAACCGAATTCGTTGTCGTACCAGACGTACAGGACAACGCGGTTATCGTTGCAGATGGTGGCTTCGGCATCGACCACACCGGCGTGGCGGGAGCCGACGAAGTCGGTGGAGACCACTTCCTGGGAGCTCACGTAGTCGATCTGCTTGTGCAGGTCCGAGTGCATGGCCATCTGGCGCAGGTACTCGTTGATCTCTTCGCGGCTGGTGGCTTTTTCCAGGTTCAGGTTCAGGATAGCCATCGACACGTTCGGCGTTGGTACGCGGATCGCGTTGCCGGTCAGCTTGCCCTTGAGCACTGGCAGCGCCTTGGCGGCGGCAGTGGCGGCACCGGTCTCGGTGATCACCATGTTCAGTGGCGCGGCGCGGCCGCGACGGCTGCCTTTGTGGAAGTTGTCGATCAGGTTCTGGTCGTTGGTGAACGAGTGAACGGTTTCAACGTGACCGTTGATGATGCCGAACTTGTCGTTGACCGCTTTGAGGACTGGAACGATGGCGTTGGTGGTGCAGGAAGCCGCGGAGATGATCTTGTCATCGGCGCTGATTTCGCCATGGTTGATGCCGTGCACGATGTTCTTCAGCGCGCCCTTGCCAGGTGCGGTGAGAATCACGCGGGCAGCGCCCGGGCAGGCCAGGTGCTGACCCAGGCCATCGGCGTCACGCCAGACACCGGTGTTGTCGACGATCAGGGCGTTGTCGATACCGTACTGGGTGTAGTCGACTTCGCTCGGGCTCTTGGCGTAGATAACCTGGATCAGGTTGCCGTTGGCGGTGATGGTGTTGTTGGCTTCATCGATGGTGATGGTGCCATCGAACGGGCCATGCACCGAATCACGACGCAGCAGGCTGGCACGCTTGACCAGATCGTTGTCGGCGCCTTTGCGCACGACGATGGCGCGCAGACGCAGGCCGTCGCCACCACCGGTTTTTTCGATCAGGATACGCGCCAGCAGGCGGCCGATACGACCAAAGCCGTACAGCACGACGTCGGTGCCTTTGCGCGCCGAAGCGTTTTGCTGGCCAACCACGTCAGCCATTTCTTCGCGCACGAACTGCTCGGCTGTACGGCCGTTGCCTTCTTGCTTGAACTTGTTGGCCAGCTTGCCCAGGTCGACTGAAGCTGCGCCCAGTTTCAGCTCGCTCATGGCTTTGAGCAGCGGGAATGTCTCGTGTACAGACAGTTCGGTTTCGTCGGTCTGGCGATGACGGGCAAAGCGGTGTGCTTTGAGGATCGAGATCACCGAGCGGTTGATCAGGCTACGGCCATAGATCGAGCTCACCACATTGTTATTGCGGTAGAGCTGACCGATAAGCGGGATCATCGCTTCTGCAAGCGCTTCACGATCAATCCACTCACCAAGACACTGGTCGGGCTTCTGAGTCACGGGAACCTTCCACATGTAGGGACAGAAAAAAGGGGCTACATTATGACGCCCCGCAGCCCATCGGGCAATGAGCGCCTGTCGCCAGCACGCCACTACATGCTTTTAACCTGTACAAACCTGACAGCGCAGGCCCGCGCCCGGTACAATTGGCGTCTTTGTCGCAACGCTTGGAGCTCGACCTCCCGTGCCTGTTCTGCGTCTACCGCACCTGCCGGCCACTGCCGGCAAACAAACCTGGGGCAACCTGCCGGGCGCCGCCCTGAGCCTGGCCATTGCCGAAGCGGCCAGTGCCGCCAAACGCTTTACCCTGCTGCTGACCGCCGACAGCCAGAGCGCTGACCGCCTCGAGCAGGAACTGCGTTTCTTTGCGCCCGAGCTGCCGGTACTGCCCTTCCCCGACTGGGAAACCCTGCCCTACGATCTGTTCTCGCCGCACCAGGACATCATCTCCCAGCGCATTTCCAGCCTGTACCGGCTGCCGGAGCTCGACCACGGGATTCTCGTGGTGCCGATCACCACGGCGCTGCACCGCCTGGCGCCGACACGCTTTTTGCTCGGCAGCAGCCTGGTCCTGGACATTGGCCAGAAGCTGGATGTCGAGCAGATGCGCACACGCCTCGAGGCCAGCGGCTACCGTTGTGTCGACACGGTCTACGAGCATGGCGAATTCGCCGTGCGCGGCGCCTTGATCGATCTGTTCCCGATGGGCAGCAAGCTGCCGTACCGCATCGACCTGTTCGATGACGAAATCGAGACCCTGCGCACCTTCGACCCGGAAACCCAGCGCTCGATCGACAAGGTCGATTCGGTGCGGCTGCTGCCGGCCCGCGAGTTCCCGCTGCAAAAAGAGGCAGTCACGCGTTTCAAGGCACGCTTTCGCGAGCGCTTCGATGTCGATTTCCGCCGCTGCCCGATCTTCCAGGACCTGTCCAGCGGCATTACTCCGGCCGGTATCGAGTACTACCTGCCGCTGTTCTTCGAAGACACCTCGACCCTGTTCGACTACTTGCCCCAGGACACCCAGGTGTTTTCCCTGCCGGGCGTCGAGCAAGCCGCCGAACACTTCTGGAGCGATGTACGCAACCGTTACGAAGAGCGCCGCATCGACCCGGCGCGGCCGTTGCTGCCGCCCGTCGAGCTGTTCCTGCCGGTGGAAGACTGCTTTGCCCGGCTCAAAAGCTGGCCACGGGTGGTCGCAAGCCAAGATGACGTCGACAGCGGCGTCGGCCGCGAACGCTTCGCGGCCCAGCCTCTGCCCAACCTGGCCATCGAAGCCAAGGCCAACCAGCCACTGGCGGCGCTGTCGGGCTTCCTCGACCAGTTCCCTGGCCGCGTGTTGTTTACCGCCGAATCGGCGGGCCGCCGCGAAGTCCTGCTGGAGCTGCTCGAACGCCTGAAGCTGCGCCCCAAAACCGTCGACAACTGGAGCGCGTTCGTTGCGGGTAAAGAGCGCCTGGCGATCACCATTGCGCCGCTGGACGAAGGCCTGCTGCTGGATGACCCGGCCATTGCCCTGGTCGCCGAGAGCCCGCTGTTCGGCCAGCGGGTCATGCAGCGCCGACGCCGCGACAAACGCAGCGACGCCAACAACGATGCAGTGATCAAGAACCTCACCGAGCTGCGCGAAGGCGCGCCGGTGGTGCACATCGACCATGGTGTCGGCCGCTACTTGGGCCTGGCGACCCTGGAAATCGACAACCAGGCCGCAGAATTCCTCACCCTCGAATACGCCGAGGGTGCCAAGCTCTATGTACCGGTGGCCAACCTGCACCTGATCGCCCGTTACACCGGTAGCGACGATGCCCTGGCGCCGCTGCACCGGCTCGGCTCCGAAGCCTGGCAAAAAGCCAAGCGCAAGGCCGCCGAGCAAGTGCGCGATGTGGCCGCCGAGCTGCTCGACATCTATGCCCGCCGCGCCGCACGCAAAGGCTATGCGTTTGCCGACCCGTCGGTGGATTACGCCACCTTCAGCGCCGGCTTCCCCTTCGAGGAAACCCCGGACCAGCAAAGCGCCATCGAAGCGGTGCGCGAAGACATGCTGGCGGCCAAGCCGATGGACCGCCTGGTGTGCGGCGACGTTGGCTTCGGCAAGACCGAAGTGGCCATGCGCGCCGCCTTCATCGCCGTGCACGGTGGCCGTCAGGTCGCCATTCTGGTCCCCACCACCCTGCTCGCCCAGCAACACTACAATAGTTTCCGCGACCGCTTTGCCGACTGGCCGGTGACCGTTGAAGTGATGAGCCGCTTCAAGTCACCCAAGGAAATCGCCGCCGCAGTGGCGGACCTGGCCGAAGGCAAGATCGACATCGTCATCGGCACCCACAAACTGTTGCAGGACGACGTCAAGATCAAGGACCTGGGCCTGGTGATCATCGACGAAGAACACCGTTTCGGCGTGCGTCAGAAAGAACAGCTCAAGGCCCTGCGCAGCGAAGTGGACATCCTCACCCTGACCGCCACGCCGATCCCGCGCACCCTGAACATGGCCGTGGCCGGCATGCGCGACCTGTCGATCATCGCCACGCCGCCGGCCCGCCGGCTGTCGGTGCGCACCTTCGTCATGGAGCAGAACAAAAGCACGGTCAAAGAGGCACTGCTGCGTGAGCTACTGCGCGGCGGCCAGGTGTACTACCTGCACAACGATGTCAAAAGCATCGAGAAATGCGCCGCCGACCTTGCCGAGCTGGTACCCGAGGCGCGCATCGGCATCGGCCACGGGCAGATGCGCGAACGCGAACTCGAACAGGTGATGAGCGACTTCTACCACAAGCGCTTCAACGTGCTGATCGCCTCGACCATCATCGAGACCGGCATCGACGTGCCCAGTGCCAACACCATCATCATCGAGCGTGCCGACAAGTTCGGCCTGGCCCAGCTGCACCAGTTGCGCGGCCGGGTCGGGCGCAGCCACCACCAGGCCTATGCCTACCTGCTCACCCCGCCACGCCAGCAGATCTCCCCGGACGCCGAGAAGCGCCTGGAAGCCATCGCCAATACCCAGGACCTGGGCGCAGGTTTCGTCCTGGCCACCAACGACCTGGAAATCCGCGGTGCTGGCGAGCTGCTCGGCGAAGGCCAGAGCGGTCAGATCCAGGCGGTCGGCTTTACCCTGTACATGGAAATGCTCGAACGCGCGGTCAAGGCCATCCGCAAGGGCACCCAGCCCAACCTTGACCAACCGCTCGGTGGCGGCCCGGAAATCAACCTGCGTTTGCCGGCGCTGATTCCCGAAGATTATCTGCCGGATGTGCATGCGCGCCTGATCCTCTACAAGCGCATCGCCTCGGCGGTGGACGAAGACGGCCTCAAGGACCTGCAGGTCGAGATGATCGACCGCTTCGGCCTGCTGCCCGAGCCGACCAAGAACCTGGTGCGCCTGACCCTGCTCAAGTTGCAGGCGGAAAAGCTCGGGATCAAGAAAGTCGACGCCGGGCCCAATGGCGGCAAGATCGAGTTCGAGTCAGAAACCCCGGTCGATCCGCTGGTGCTGATCAAACTGATCCAGGGTCAGCCCAAACGCTACAAGTTCGAAGGCGCGACCCAGTTCAAGTTCATGGTGCCGATGGAACGCCCGGAAGAACGCTTCAACAACCTTGAGGCGCTGTTCGAGCGCCTGACCCCACAATCTGCGTGAAGGAAGTACCATGCGTGCACTGCGTAGCCTGACCCTGCTGCTGGCGCTGATTGCCCCGGCAGCGTTTGCCGACGGCATTTATCAGGTCGAAATGATCCTGGTGCGGCAGAACGCCGTGCCGGCAATCACCAGCCAATCCGCCCCGGAAGACTGGAGCAACGGCGCCCAGGCCATTGCCGAAGGCGACCTGCGCCAACCGGCCATGACCGACGAAGCGTCCAAGCTGAGCGCCGACAACCAATACACCGTGCTCCTGCATAAAGCCTGGAAACAGGATGCCGGCGCGGTCGCCATCAGTGATGGGCAAAAGCAGTTCGGCCACTTCCCGATCGAGGGCAACCTGAACCTCAAGGAAGATCGTTTCATCAGCGTCGAGGCCAGCCTCTGGGTCAACCAGTTCGACGGCAATGGCACAGTGATCCAGAGCGAACAGCTCAAGCAGAGCAACAGCACGGTAAAAAATGGCGAACTGACCTTCCTCGATGGCGGCCACCTGGCCCTGCTGCTCAAGGTAACGGCCAATCGACCCGCCAGCAGCCCCGCTCCGGCACCGGAGTTGATGGAGCAGTAACCTGATGCGCAAGACGCTGCAACAAGTGCTCGAAGATAGCGACTGGACCGAAGCCTTTCCACCCAATGCGCTGGAAAGAGGATTTCACTATGCCGATGAACACCGGGTAAAGGTGATCTCCCTGGAGGATTACAAATTCACCTCGGTCTGTCGCGGTTCAGGCGCTAACGTCTACACCCAGTCCGTCAGCGTAAATCCAGGCACGCACTTTTCTTCGTTGAATGCCGACTGCACCTGCCCAGTCGGCTTCGACTGCAAGCACTGCGCAGCCGCCTTGTTCCACCTGACAACGGTTTGCGAATCACAGTCGGGTACGCAAAAGGACGACGGTGAGCAGCTAAGCCCTGAGCTGGAGAACTGGCTGGGGCGCCTGGAAAAATCAGCGCCCGATACCGAAAAACCTGCCGAGCCCAGCACCCGCACCCTGATGTACGAGCTTGAGTTCCAGCCAGGCGGAACAGCCACCATCACGCCCTACAAGTGCAAGCGCCTCAAGGACGGTCGCTTCACAGGCCACAAGCCGATCCTGTACCCGCACGAAATACTGCGACAGCACCCCGGCTTCCTGAGCGAAAGCGACGCAAAATTTTTACGCATGGTTGTTGCCGGTACGTCCAACGGCGCTCTTTCGCGCGGTGTGAACCTCGAAGGCAGTGAAGGCGCCGAGCTGCTTGCCCACGCCCTGGCCACCGAGCGTCTGTTTCTGCTTGCAGGCGAACAACCACTCAAACCAGGCCCGACTTTAACGGGCGAATTTCGCTGGGAAGCATTCAATAGCGAATGCTTCACTGGCAGTTGGTACCACCAGGGCAGGATGCTCAAACCGGTACTGGCCTTGAAGCCGCTGTACTACGTTGATACCGAAAAGGACGTAATTGGCCTGCTCAGCCACAGCTATGATGAAGTGGTTGCTTGCTCACTCACACTGGCACCCTTGGTGCCTGCAAACCAGGTGGTGAATTTCAGCCACAGGATCCAGACCCTCAACCGGCAGATCCCAACCCCCAGAACATTGAGCGAGACGATCATCGACGGTATTGCCCCCACGCCTCACCTGATTCTGGGCAGTCACGAGTTCAGCGCCTATGTGCCGCAATCAGGCCGGATGCAGCGCCAGCATCAGCACCGCGCGGCACTCTCCTTTGTCTATGACGGCATTCACGCCAGCGGCAAGCAAGGCACAGAAATCACCCGCCTTGATGGCACGACCAACCAGCGCATCCAGCGCCAGCCTGATGCCGAGAAGCTGATACGCCTGACCCTGCTGCGCCTGGGCTTCAAAGTGGCCACCCGCCAGAGCAAAGCCTTGCCGGAAAGCGCGGGCGAGCTTCTGGAACTCGCAACCGAAGGCGCCTGGTTGCGCTTTATGCTCAACGACCTACCGACCCTGCGCGAGCAAGGCTGGAAAATCGAATACACCGACGACTTTGCCTTCAATCTCACCGAGGTCGATGACTGGTACGCGCATATTGACGAGGCGGGTGGGCGCGACTGGTTCGACCTGGAAGTGGGCATTGAGGTCAACGGCCAACGCTTGAGCCTGCTGCCCATTCTGCTCAACGTACTACGCACCCACCCGGAACTGCTCAATCCTGCCCAACTGAACAAGCGGCGCGACGACGAGAGCCTGCTGGTGCAGATCCCCACCACCCAAGGCGAGGTACGCCGCAGCCTGCAAGTAGCACTGCCATACGGCCGGCTGAAGCCCGTGCTGGCTACACTGGGCGACTTCTACCTGCGCGAGCCGGGTGAGGCCAGCGTACGCCTGCCCACGCTAGATGCCACCCGCCTCAACGCACTGCAAGACATCCCCCTGAGCTGGCAAGGCGGCGACCGGGTACGCAACCTGGGCGAACGCCTGCGTGACATCCGCCAGCAACCGGTACAGATTCCGCAGGGCCTCAACGCCACGCTGCGCACCTATCAGCTCGAAGGCCTGAGCTGGATGCAGGCCCTGCGCGAGCTGGAAGTGGGTGGCATCCTCGCCGACGACATGGGCCTGGGCAAAACCCTGCAAGCCTTGGCACATCTGCTGACCGAGAAAAACGCCGGACGCCTGACGCGCCCGGCCATGGTGGTGATGCCGACCAGCCTGATCCCCAACTGGCAGGACGAAGCGCAACGCTTTGCGCCCGGCCTCAAGGTACTGACCCTGCAAGGCCTGAGCCGGCGCAAACACTTTGATACGCTGCAAGACTACGACCTGCTACTGACCACCTACGCCCTGCTGCCCAAGGACCTGGAACACTTCAAAGGCCTGACGCTGCATGTACTGATCCTCGACGAGGCCCAGTACATCAAGAGCCCGAGCAGCAAGGCGGCCCAGGCCGCACGCCAGCTTGAAGCACGCCAGCGCCTGTGCCTGAGCGGCACGCCCCTGGAAAACCACCTGGGCGAATTGTGGTCGCTGTTCCACTTCCTGCTGCCTGGCTGGCTGGGCGATGCGCAGTCTTTCAACCGCGACTACCGCACACCGATCGAACGCCAGGGCAACAATGAGCGCCTGCAGCACCTCAACTCACGGATCAAGCCGTTCCTGCTGCGCCGCACCAAAGAGCAAGTGGCCACGGAACTGCCGGCCAAGACTGAAATGATCCACTGGGTCGACCTCAGCGATGCCCAGCGCGATGTCTACGAGACCATGCGCCTGGCCATGGATCAGAAAGTGCGAGCCGAGATCACCCGCAAAGGCGTGGCCCGCAGCCAGATCATCATTCTTGAAGCACTGCTTAAACTGCGCCAGGTCTGCTGTGATCTGCGCCTGGTCAACAGCGAAGCACCGACGGCACGCGGCGCCCATTCGGGCAAGCTCACAAGCCTGATGGAGATGCTTGAAGAATTGCTCGCCGAAGGCCGTCGGGTGCTGCTGTTCTCGCAGTTCACCAGCATGTTGCGACTGATAGAACACGAGCTGGAACAGCGTGGCATTGCCTATGCCCTGCTGACTGGCGAAACCCGCGATCGCCGCGCGCCGGTGCAGGACTTCCAGAACGGCCGGCTGCAGATCTTCCTGATCAGCCTCAAGGCGGGTGGCGTGGGCCTGAACCTGACTGCAGCCGATACCGTGATCCATTACGACCCGTGGTGGAACCCGGCCGCCGAAAACCAGGCCACTGACCGCGCCTATCGCATTGGTCAGGAAAAGCCGGTGTTTGTTTACAAATTGATTACCCGCGGCACCGTGGAGGAGAAAATCCAGCAGTTGCAGCAGGAGAAATCGGCGCTGGCGGCCGGCGTACTGGATGGGCGTCAGGCGGGGGATTGGCGCTTGGCGGCGGAAGATATCGATGCATTGTTTGCACCGCTGCCTCGCAATCGCAAGGCTTCGAAGACGGGTTGAATTCATCGCGGGGCAAGCCCGCTCCCACTTCAATGTGGGAGCGGGCTTGCCCCGCGATTGCCATCAATCGACCAGTTGCGCTTCCTTGAGCGCCCCCAGCGCCTCCAGCCAGCGCGGCTGCTGCCGATAGTCGGTGCGGGCAAAGCCCTGCCCGCGCATCTGCGCGATGCGCGGCGAAGGCTTGACCTTCAGGCGCTGGGCCGCTGTCAGGGCCAGCTCGGCGGCCGCACGATCATTGCACACCAGCCCCATGTCACAGCCAGCACTGAGCGCCGCCTCGATACGGCTGGCGGCGTCGCCAACCACATGGGCACCGGCCATGGACAGGTCATCGCTGAAGATCGCCCCATTGAAACCCAGCTCGCCGCGCAGGATGTCCTGCAACCAGCGCCGGGAAAAACCGGCTGGCTGATTGTCGACCTGCGGGTAGATCACGTGAGCCGGCATCACCGCTGCCAGTTGCCCGCTCAAACGGGTGAACGGCACCAGGTCGGCTGCGCGGATTTGCTCAAGAGTGCGCTCGTCGGTGGGGATCGCCACGTGGGAATCGGCCTCGGCCCAGCCATGCCCGGGGAAGTGCTTGCCGCAGGCGGCCATGCCAGCAGTGTTCATGCCACGGATAAAGGCACCGGCCAGCAGCGTGGCGCGCTGCGGGTCACCTTCGAAGGCGCGACTGCCGACCACGGCGCTGCGCTGGTGATCGAGGTCCAGCACCGGTGCGAAACTCAGGTCCAGGCCCACCGCCAGCACTTCGGTCGCCATCAGCCAACCACATTGCTCGGCCAAGTACTCGGCGTTGTCGTTGTCGGCAATCGCGCGCATCGCCGGCAAGCGCACAAAGCCCTGGCGCAGGCGCTGGACCCGGCCACCCTCCTGGTCCACCGCCAGGATCAGTTCTGGGCGAATCGCGCGAATCGAGGCGCACAGCTCGCGCACCTGGCGCGGGCTTTCAATGTTGCGGGCAAAAATGATCAGGCCGGCCACTTCGGGCTGGCGCAGTAGCTGGCGGTCCTCGGCGGTCAGCCAGGTACCGGCGATATCGACCATCAGGGAGCCTTGCAGGCTGGCACTCATAATTGATCCTTCAGTTGACGCTGATGTGAGCCCATTGGGGGCACGCGGCTTCGTCGATCTGCACCGGACAATGCACCGGCACCTGGTCAAACAGGCTCAGCAGGTCGGCGTTGCGCAAGCGCACGCAGCCATGGGACAACGGCACGCCCATAGGTTCGCTATCGGGCGTGCCATGCAAGTAGATGTAACGACGAAAGGTATCGACCAGCCCCAAGCGATTGACGCCCGGCTCGCAACCGCTAAGCCAGAGTATGCGCGTGAGGATCCAGTCGCGACCGGGATATTGTTCATGCAGCTCGGCCGACCAGGTCTCGCCCGTCCAGCGTCGTCCGCGCAGCACTGCGCCTTGCGGCAGACCAGCGCCGATCTTGGCGCGCACCTGGTGGCGTCCACGGGGCGTACAGCCCGAGCCATTGAGTTCACCGGCGCCGTTTTGCGCAGTGGAGACCTCGAGGCGCAGGCGCAACTGCCCCTGGGCGAACCCGTAGAGGCATTGATCGGTGAGGGAAATGTGCAGGAAATCGAGACTGGCCATGGGGCGCTAGCTTAGCCGATGCCGCTCGCCGCGCCCAGCCGTGGCATCAGGCCTTGGCAGCGGCCGCGCTGCTGGTGGACTTGCTGCGCGGGCGCAGTTGCGCGGCCGCCATGACCTCGTCGGTGACGCCGCTGTCGGCGCGCATGCCGGCGGCCAGGAACGGCACCATCAGGCGCATGACCTGTTCGATCGAGGTGTTGATGCCAAAATCGGTTTCGGCAATGGCCCGCAAGGCCTTGATCCCGGACATGCTGAACGCTGCGGCGCCGAGCATGAAGTGCACGCGCCAGAACAGCTCGATCGGCGGGATGCGCGGGGCGGCTTCGTTGACCAGCAGCATGTAGCGGCGGAACACCTTGCCGTACATGTCTTCCAGGTAACGGCGCAGGTGGCCCTGGCTCTGGCTGAAGGCCAGGCCAAGCAGGCGCATGAAGATCGACAGGTCGTTGCCGCTGCGTGGTTGCACCACCAGCGCCTGCTCGACCAGCATCTCCAGCAGCTCTTCAAGGGTAGGCTTTTGCTCGGGGCGTGACTGGCGACGCTCCAGTTCGCGCTCAAGGCTTGCGCAGAACGGCCCGAGGAAGCGCGAGAAGACTGCCTGGATCAGGGCCTTCTTGGAACCGAAGTGGTAGTTCACCGCCGCCAGGTTGACGCCGGCCTTGCTGGTGATCAGCCGCAATGAGGTTTCGGCAAAACCTTTTTCCGCGAACAACTGCTCGGCAGCATCGAGAATGCGTTCTACGGTTTCCGACTGGGCCATGACTACTCCGCCTGACAAACACTTGTTTGAAACATACGTTTCAAAGTGGTGATCTGTCAAGTCCGCACAGCCGTTTCGCGGCCATACGGTCACGTATTAAATCACAGTCACACGCTTCAAGCTGCAAGGCACAAGCGGCAAGTGGGTTCGACACCGCTCCTTCTTGCAGCTTGACGCTTGCAGCTCGCCTCATACTGTATATAATCCCAGTCACTGTATAAAAAGACAGAGCGATCGACATGCTAAAACTGACGCCACGCCAAGCTGAGATTCTGGCTTTTATCAAACGTTGCCTGGAAGACAACGGCTTCCCTCCGACCCGTGCGGAGATTGCCCAGCAGCTCGGTTTCAAATCGCCCAACGCCGCTGAAGAACATCTCAAGGCCCTGGCCCGCAAGGGTGCGATCGAAATGACCCCGGGCGCGTCACGTGGCATTCGCATCCCCGGCTTCGAGGCCAAACCCGACGACAGCGGCTTGCCGATCATCGGCCGGGTGGCTGCCGGCGCACCGATCCTCGCCCAGCAACACATCGAAGAATCCTGCAACATCAATCCGGCCTTCTTCCACCCCCGCGCCGACTACCTGCTGCGCGTTCACGGCATGAGCATGAAGGATGTCGGCATCGTCGACGGCGACCTGCTGGCCGTACACACCTGCCGCGAAGCCCGCAACGGCCAGATCGTCGTCGCCCGTATCGGCGACGAGGTCACGGTCAAGCGCTTCAAGCGCGAAGGCAGCAAGGTCTGGCTGATTGCCGAGAACCCCGAATTCGCCCCCATCGAAGTCAACCTGAAAGACCAGGAGCTGGTGATCGAGGGCTTGAGCGTCGGCGTCATACGCCGGTAAAGGAGGCATCATGCAGTTTCCCCCTGCGTCACAGAACGTACCGCTGCAAGCGCAATTGCCACTGTTCGAGGCATTCCTCGCCCAGCCGGTGCTGCCCGGCCTGAAAAACACCAAGCCTGCGCCCCACCCCGGCGCAGCCCAGGTGTTCAGCGAGGTGTCTTTGCGTGGCGCACTGGGTAGCTGCCAGAGCCTGTTGGCGCCGATGCTGCGTGAACTGAGCGAGCTGAGCGAAGAGCATGACGCCCGCTGGCTAACCCTGATCGCCCCGCCCGCCAGCCTGACCCAGGCCTGGCTGCGCGAGGCCGGCCTGAACCGCGAACGCATTCTGCTGCTGCAACCACGTGGCAACCAGAGTGCCCTGCAATTGGCCTGCGACGCCTTGCGCCTGGGCCGCAGCCACACCGTGGTCAGCTGGCTCAACACTGTCAGCAGCAGCGCCCGCCAGCAACTGAGCAACGCCGCTCGTGCGGGAGACGCACAAAGCCTGAACATCCGCCTCGGCTGATACTCAGGTCTGTCTCAATAGTTGATTTCGCCAGGCTTTCTCAGGACGAGAAAGCCACACAGGCGATCAGTGCAGGACCCGCGGCCCCTCGTCGCGCTCGATCTCACCCTCTACCAGCTTGCCAGCCATCTGCACGCCAACACTGAGCATGGCCTTGGCCACTTCGACATGCTGACCTTGCAAAAAGGCTTTGGCGTCCTCGGAGAAATCCAGGGTTACCAACGAACCTTCGTCCTCGGCACGGCGCAGCTCGATCCGGCCATCAGGCAACTCGACAATTTCTAGAAAGGACGTTGGCATAAGGGGCTGTTCTCCACGAAAGACCAGCATTGTACCAGCCAGCGCCCCAATCAGCACTCACTCAAGCCCTCGCGAAAACGCACTGTGAGCCCCTTGAGATTCTGCCGCCAGCCTTCCAGCTCTTCGCGCGACAGCGCTGGCACCTCGGCTTGATCAAGGCTCACCGCCTGGATCAGGGGCTGGGTGACATCGGTTTTGGGCGCTTTTTTCGCGACCGGCGGTCGGAACAAATCGGCATAAGCGGCAAGCAGTTGGGCCAGCCAGGTCTCGCGCTGTTCGGCCAGTTCAACCAGTTCAGCCATCTCCGGAATAGCGACGGCCTCAAGCACTTCACGGGTCAGCAACAGCTCGGCACGGGGTGCGCCGGCCTGGGGCAAGCGATAAAAGCCGGCAATCTCATGGCACAGGCCCAGCAGTGCGCCGTACAGGTGAAACAGTGCCGATTCACGCTCGGCCTGGATCAACGCCTGGGCGTTCATGGCCCGGCTTTCCTGCGCCTTGCCGAGGGCCTCGAGGGACAGGCCTGCGAAGTAAATCTTCTGATTGGTACGGGTGTAGAGTTCCTGGGCCATCTGGGTGCCCTCCGAAAGGCTGCAAGGCGGCCTGTCAATTTGACCTTAAATGCATCGCGGGGCAAGCCCGCTCCCACAGGCTAACCACCTGTGGGAGCGGGCTTGCCCCGCGATTTTTACCTGAACAGCCGATCAGCGCTTGTCTTCGACCTTCCAGGCATTACCGTCGTAGAACGCGCGCCAGCCAGTCGGCTTGCCATCAACCTCGGTCTGCACATACTGCTCCTTGGTCTTGCGGCTGTAGCGGATGACCGCCGGACGACCCTCTGGGTCTTTCTTCGGCGCTTCGCAGAGGAAGTGGTACTTCGGATCGATTTCATCCTTGTGCGGAACGATCTCGATCACCAGCGGTGCGCGGGTTTCGCGGTTTTTCGGGAACTGGCTGGCCGCCAGGAACAACCCCGATGCGCCATCACGCAGCACATAGGTGTCGTTGACCTTCTCGCACTTGAGCTCCGGCATTTTCACCGCGTCCATCTTCGGCGGCGCCGCCTCGCCGCTCTTGAGCAGCTTGCGGGTGTTCTTGCACTCGGCATTGGTGCAACCGAAGAACTTGCCGAAACGGCCGGTCTTGAGCTGCATCTCACTACCGCACTTGTCGCACTCCAGGCTCGGCCCTTCGTAGCCCTTGATGCGGTAGCTACCCTCTTCGATCTCGTAGCCGGTGCAATCTGGGTTGTTACCGCAGATGTGCAGCTTGTGCTTCTCGTCGAGCAGGTAGGCGTCCATGGCCGTCGAGCAGATCGGGCAGCGGTGCTTGTTGAGCAGTACTCGCGATTCCGACTCACCCTCGTCGTCGGCAGCGATTTCATCGCCCGGCACCAGATTGACAGTGGCCTTGCAGCGCTCCTTGGGCGGCAGGCTGTAACCCGAGCAGCCAAGGAACACGCCAGTGGAGGCGGTGCGGATCATCATCGGCCGGCCACATTCCTTGCAGGCAATGTTGGTCAGGGTCGGCTGGTTGGCACGCATGCCCTTCTCGCTGTCTTCGGCCAGCTTCAACTTGTTGCTGAAATCGCCGTAGAACTCGTCGAGGACGTTCTTCCAGTCACGCTCACCCTGGGCCACGTCATCGAGGTTTTCCTCCATGCCGGCAGTGAAACCGTAGTCCATCAGGTTGGCGAAGCTCTCGGACAGGCGTTCGGTAACGATGTCGCCCATTTTCTCGGAGTAGAACCGGCGATTGTGCAAGGTCACGTAACCGCGGTCCTGGATGGTCGAGATAATCGCCGCATAGGTCGAAGGACGACCGATACCGCGTTTTTCCATCTCCTTGACCAGGCTGGCTTCGGAGTAGCGCGCCGGTGGCTTGGTGAAGTGCTGGCTGGGGTCGATCTGGATCAGCTTGAGCACTTCGCCCTGGTTCATTTCCGGCAGCACATCGTCATCGCCCGGCTTGCTCTGCTGTGGCAACACCCGGGTGTAACCGTCGAACTTGAGGATGCGACCCTTGGCACGCAGCTCGAAGTTGCCTGCGGTGACGCTGACGGTCGTCGACAGGTACTGCGCAGGTGGCATCTGGCAGGCCAGGAACTGGCGCCAGATCAGCTCGTACAAGCGCTCGGCATCACGCTCCATGCCGCTGAGCTTGGTCGGATGGGTATTGACGTCGGATGGCCGGATCGCTTCGTGCGCTTCCTGGGCCCCCTCTTTGCTGCCATAGACAATCGGCGCTTCGGGCAAGTATTTCTTGCCGAACTCGCTTTCGATATAGCTGCGGGCCATATCCACCGCATCGACCGAGAGGTTGGTCGAGTCAGTACGCATGTAGGTGATGTAGCCAGCTTCGTACAGACGCTGGGCCATCATCATGGTTTTCTTCACGCCGAAGCCCAGCCGGTTGCTCGCCGCCTGCTGCAGGGTCGAGGTGATGAACGGCGCCGACGGCTTGCTGCTGGTCGGGCGGTCTTCACGTTTGGCCACGGTGTAGCTGGAGGACTTGAGCTGCGCAAGCGCGGCCATGGCCTGAGCTTCGTTGAGCGGCTTGAAGGCTTCGCCGTTCTCGCGGGCCACTTCGAAACGTACCTTGGCGTCCTTGGCGGTGCCCAGGTCGGCGTGCACTTCCCAGTACTCTTCAGGGATGAAGGCACGGATCTCGCGCTCACGCTCGACCACCAGCTTCACTGCTACCGACTGCACACGGCCGGCAGACAGGCCACGGGCGATCTTTGCCCACAGCAGCGGCGAGACCATATAGCCCACCACGCGATCGAGGAAGCGCCGCGCCTGCTGGGCGTTGACCCGGTCGATATCCAGCTCGCCAGGCTGCGAGAACGCTTCCTGGATGGCTTTCTTGGTGATTTCGTTGAACACCACACGCTTATAGCGGCTGTCATCACCACCGATGGCTTCGCGCAGGTGCCAGGCAATGGCTTCCCCCTCGCGATCCAAGTCGGTTGCGAGATAGATGGTGTCGGCGTCTTTGGCCAGGCGACGCAATTCGTCGATGACCTTCTCCTTGCCCGGGAGAATCTCGTACTTGGCTTTCCAGCCGTGATCTGGGTCGACACCCATGCGTGCGACCAGCTGCTTGCGCGCCTTCTCTTTCGGCGACAGGGCCGGCGCTTCGCCTGCGGCGGCCTTGCCACGCTTGGCGGCCGGCTCTTTGCTGGCGCTGGCCGAACCGCTGGTGGGCAGGTCTCGGATATGGCCGATACTCGACTTCACCACGTACTGGCTGCCCAGGTACTTGTTGATGGTCTTGGCCTTAGCCGGGGATTCCACAATGACCAGCGATTTGCCCATGGATCGGAAAATTCCTGAATACTGAAAATAAAAACACGGCAGGTACCTGACGCGGCACCGCTATATATAGTGGCAACACAGTGAGGTCAAGCGCGGGGCTCTAGCCACCCTCGGCATCGGGCCGGGAAAACACCCCGTCTTCAGCCTTGACCAAAGCAAAGCGCGGCACTTGCTCGCCGTCAACCTCGACCGACTCGAGAAACATCGACAGCGGTCGTACCCACAGGCCGAATTCACCGTACAACGCCTGGTAGAACACTACCCACTCCTCGGTCTCGGAATGCCGCGCGGTGCCGAACACACGATACTCAGGCCCCTTGTAATGCCGGTATACGCCTGGTTGTATCTGCATGTTGCTCACCCTCTTGAAAAAAAATCCTGCAAAAACAAAAACCGGGGCACCAGGCCCCGGTTTCCATCGAGCGATGCGTTAAACGCGTTCGAAGACGGTGGTGATGCCTTGGCCCAGGCCGACGCACATGGTCGAAACGCCGAGGGTCCCGCCATTCTGCTTCATGACGTTGAGCAGAGTGCCGGAAATCCGCGCACCGGAGCAACCGAAAGGATGACCCAGGGCGATGGCGCCGCCGTGCAGGTTAACCTTCTCATCCATCTTGTCGAGCACTTTCAGATCCTTGAGCACTGGCAGGGCCTGTGCGGCGAAGGCTTCGTTGAGCTCGAAGAAGTCGATATCGGCAATGGACAGGCCCGCACGCTTGAGCGCTTTCTGGGTCGCTGGCACCGGGCCATAGCCCATGATTGCGGGGTCAACGCCGGCCACAGCCATGGAACGGATCACTGCCAGAGGCTGGATACCGAGGTCCTGGGCACGCTGGGCCGACATGACGATCATGCACGAAGCGCCGTCGGTGATCTGCGATGAAGTACCGGCAGTCACGGTACCACCTTTAGGGTTGAACGCCGGCTTCAAGGCCGCCAGGCTTTCCAGGGTGGTTTCCGGGCGGATGGTTTCGTCGTAGTCGAAGACCTTGAGGAAGCCGTTCTCGTCGTAGCCCTGCATCGGGATGATTTCATCCTTGAACTTGCCTTCGACTGTCGCCTTGTGGGCAAGACGGTGCGAACGCACGCCGAACAGGTCCTGCTGCTCACGGCTGATGCCATGCATCTTGCCGAGCATTTCAGCGGTCAGGCCCATCATGCCCGAAGCCTTGGCGGCGTACAGCGACATGTGCGGGTTAGGGTCAACGCCATGCATCATGCTGACGTGGCCCATGTGCTCGACGCCGCCGACGACGAAGACATCACCGTTGCCGGTCATGATCGCTTGTGCGGCGGTGTGCAGTGCGCTCATCGACGAGCCGCACAGACGGCTGACGGTCTGGCCGGCGGCAGTGTGCGGGATCTGGGTCATCAAGGAGGCCATGCGGGCGATGTTCCAGCCCTGCTCCAGGGTCTGGTTGACACAGCCCCAGATGACATCCTCGACTTCGCTCGGATCGACCTTGGTGTTGCGCTCCAGCAGCTTGCTGATCAGGTGCGCGGACATGTCTTCGGCGCGGGTATTGCGATGCATGCCACCCTTGGAGCGGCCCATCGGGGTGCGACCGAAGTCGACAATCACCACGTCTCTTGGATTCAGGCTCATATGTTCACTCTCGCTCTATATCGTTGGGCGCTTAACCGAAGAAGCTCTGGCCATTCTTGGCCATTTCACGCAGCTTCGCGGTGGGGTGATACAGCGGACCCAGATCGGCGTATTTGTCGGCCAGGGCAACGAATTCGGCTACACCGATCGAGTCGATGTAACGCAGCGCACCGCCACGGAAGGGAGGGAAACCAATACCGTAGACCAGGCCCATGTCGGCTTCGGCGGCGGTATCGACGATGCCGTCTTCCAGGCAGCGAACGGTTTCCAGGCACAGCGGGATCATCATCCAGTTGATGATGTCTTCGTCGCTGACTTCGCGCTGCTCGTAGACGATCGGCTTGAGCACTTCGAGGACAGCCGCGTCGGCGACTTTCTTCGGCTTGCCGCGCTTGTCGGTCTCGTAGGCGTAGAAGCCCTTGCCATTCTTCTGGCCCAGGCGCTTGGCTTCGTAGAGCACATCGATGGCCGAGCGACGATCGTCCTTCATGCGGTCCGGGAAGCCTTCAGCCATGACGTCACGGCCGTGGTGGCCGGTGTCGATGCCGACCACGTCCATCAGGTAGGCCGGGCCCATTGGCCAGCCGAATTTTTCCATGATCTTGTCGATGCGCACGAAGTCGATACCGGCGCTGACCAGCTTGGCGAAACCGCCGAAGTACGGGAACAGAACGCGGTTGACCAAAAAGCCCGGGCAGTCGTTGACCACGATCGGGTTCTTGCCCATCTTCTTGGCGTAGGCCACGGTGGTGGCAACGGCCACTTCACTGGACTTCTCGCCACGGATAACTTCGACCAGCGGCATCATGTGCACCGGGTTGAAGAAGTGCATGCCGACGAAGTTTTCCGGACGCTTGAGGGCCTTGGCCAGCAAGTTGATGGAGATGGTCGAGGTGTTCGACGCCAGGATCGCGTCTTCTTTCACCTGGCCTTCGACTTCAGCCAGCACCGCCTGCTTGACCTTCGGGTTCTCGACAACGGCTTCGACAACGATGTCGACGTTGGCGAAGTCACCGTAGGACAGGGTCGGGCGAATCGCGTTCAGCGCTTCAGCCATTTTCGCCGGGGTCAGGCGGCCTTTCTCAACACGCTTGCCGAGCAGCTTGGAAGCTTCGTTCAAGCCCAGCTGGATGGCGCTTTCGTTGATGTCCTTCATCAGGATTGGGGTGCCCTTGACCGCCGACTGGTAGGCGATACCGCCACCCATGATGCCGGCGCCGAGTACGGCAGCCTGCTTCACGTCGTGAGCGATTTCGTCGTGGGCCTTGGCTTTGCGCTTGAGCTCCTGATCGTTGAGGAACAGGCCGATCAGGCTTTCGGCAACCGAGGTCTTGGCCAGCTTGGCGAAACCTGCGGCTTCGACTTCCAGAGCCTTGTCACGACCGAAGTTGGCGGCCTTCTGGATGCTCTTGATCGCTTCGACCGGCGCCGGGTAGTTCGGGCCAGCTTGACCGGCAACGAAACCTTTGGCGGTTTCGAACGACATCATCTGCTCGATGGCGTTGAGCTTGAGCTTTTCCAGCTTCGGCTGGCGCTTGGCCTTGTGGTCGAGCTCGCCGCTGATGGCGCGCTGAATCAGGTCCAGGGCAGCTGCCTGCAGCAGCTCAGGCACCACCACGGCATCGACGGCGCCGACTTTCAGCGCGTCTTCAGCACGGTTTTCCTTGCCGGCGGCAATCCACTCGATGGCGTTGTCGGCACCGATGATGCGTGGCAGGCGCACGGTACCGCCGAAGCCCGGGTAGATACCCAGCTTGACTTCCGGCAGGCCGATCTTGGCGCTGCTGGCCATGACGCGGTAGTCGGCAGCCAGGCACATTTCCAGACCGCCGCCCAGGGCGATGCCGTTGATCGCAGCAACGGTCGGCACGCCCAGGTCTTCGAAATCGCTGAAAATCCGGTTGGCTTGCAGGTTGCCGGCGACCAGTTCGGCCTCTGGCAGCTTGAAGTTATCGACAAACTCGGTGATGTCCGCGCCGACGATGAACACGTCCTTGCCACTGCTGACAATCACGCCTTTGATCGATGCGTCGGCTTTGATGGTGTCTACGGCCTGACGCAATTCGTTCAGGGTAAGACGGTTGAACTTGTTGACGGACTCACCCTTGAGGTCGAACTTCAGTTCGACGATGCCGCTTTCAAGAGCCTTAACCGTGATGGCTTTACCTTCGTAAATCATCAACTGATCTCCACGATATGGAAGCTGAACTGTACACGCCGATCGCTGGTGAAAGATCCGGCAGGCCTAAGGCCGTTGTCGCCGAACCCTTGCTCCAGGCACACCCGCCAGCGCGATAGTCGGGATTCTGTAAGAGCCGTCTGACAATACAAACGCTCAATTCATACGCCCGTTTGATTTGGGTATGCACACATTCAACGAAAAGATCGCCGTTGTCAAATACCCAAAAGCAGCGGGATTGCTCGACTTTGCAGTCATTTTCCAATGAAGGGGAGGTAAACACCCAACGCCGTGATGGCACGCCATTCAGTGGCGCGATAGTAGTCAATGGCTTACACGCATTGATCATTGATCAACGCCGAACACGAGCGCAATTGGAAAGCGGATAGCCGTAAGATGGCTACACTGGAAGGGATTGAAACATTACACCGGCCTGCCTGGCCTGTCCGCCCGATCTTTGCATCGGGCTTTTTATTGATGGCGATCAGGCCAGGGCCTTGAGGACCCCGGCAATATCCTGCAATACAGACGTTTCGCCGCGCTCTCCCCAGTACAAGGCAACCATTTGCGGGCCTGCCTCGACCTTGAAGACACTCTCTGGCAAACGCGCCAACTGCTCGGCATGCACCGCATCGGTGCACGGCTCGCGCCATTGGTTGAGCCATACACCGGGAGTGGTTTGCCAGTAGCACCAGCTGTCGCTACGACCCTGGCGCCGGGGCCGCAGGTACTGTGCACAAGGGCTCGG
This sequence comes from Pseudomonas tructae, assembly GCF_004214895.1. Lineage (NCBI taxonomy): Bacteria > Pseudomonadati > Pseudomonadota > Gammaproteobacteria > Pseudomonadales > Pseudomonadaceae > Pseudomonas > Pseudomonas tructae. The sequence goes on from NZ_CP035952.1 coordinate 4,150,116, forward strand.
CGGCTCTTTGGGCAGCCAGTGCGGCCATTCCTGGGGCGCCAGCTGCATGTTCAAGCCCATGCGCCGCGCCTCCATGCGCAGCGCCATCCGGCCACTCTGGCTGCGCGAAGGGCGCAGCCAGGCCAGGGGGCTGAGAATCAGCGCAAGGATTGACACCACTACCCAGACCGTCATATCTGTTGATCCCACAAAGGCTTGCAAATGAGCTGGTTAGCCGAGGTTCGAAGCGATCAGCCTGAAACCGACCATACTTTACCTATCGCGACTGTCAGGAGAGCTTCTCATGCCCTACGAACACATACTGGTTGCCGTCGACCTGACCGAAGAATGCGACCCGGTCATCAAACGCGCCATGACCCTGGCCGAGCCGAACAAGACCAAAGTGTCCCTGGTACATATCGTTGAACCCATGGCCATGGCCTTTGGTGGCGACGTGCCAATGGACCTGTCGCAACTGCAACAGCAACAGTTTGACCAGGCCAAGGAGCGCATGGACCGCCTGTTCAACAAGTACCCGGAGATCAACCGCGGCGATTCGCACCTGACCTACGGCCAGCCGCGCCAGGAGATCCACCAGTTGGCCAAGGACCAGCGCTGCGACCTGATCGTGGTTGGCAGCCATGGACGCCACGGCCTGGCCCTGCTGCTGGGCTCCACCGCCAACGACGTACTGCACGGCGCACCCTGCGATGTGCTGGCGGTACGCCTGCAGAAAAAAGCCGAGTAATACCCTGGCGGGCCCGGCGCCGCTTCAGACGCCGGGCCCTGCCCTTCAGCTGTCGAGTTCGGCCCAGCGCTCGACCAGTACATCCAGTTCGGCCTGCAACTTCTCCAGGCTCGCCAGTACGGCGCTGGTCTGCTCGATCGGACGCTGATAGAAGGTCGGAGCAGAAATCTCTTCCTGCAGCGCCGCCATCTTTTGCTCCAGGGTGTCGATCTGGCCTGGCAAGGCTTCCAGCTCGCGCTGCAGCTTGTAGCTGAGTTTTTTCTTCGGCGCTTCAGCCGCTGCCACCGCTTCGGGCGCAGGTGCCACGGCCTCGATCACAGCAGTATTGAGCTCGGACTTGCCCGACTTGCTCTCGGTAACGCCGAGCAACTTCGGCGAGCCACCCTGGCGGATCCAGTCCTGATAGCCACCGACATACTCACGCACTTTGCCCTCGCCTTCGAACACCAGGGTACTGGTCACCACGTTGTCGAGGAATGCCCGGTCGTGGCTGACCATCAGCACGGTGCCGCTGAAGGTTAGCAGCACCTCTTCAAGCAACTCGAGGGTTTCAACGTCGAGGTCGTTGGTCGGTTCGTCGAGGACCAGCAGGTTCGCCGGCTTGCTGAACAGCTTGGCCAGCAGCAGACGCGCCCGCTCGCCACCGGACAAGGCTTTCACCGGAGTTCGTGCGCGCTGCGGGCTGAACAGGAAGTCGCCCAGATAGCTCAGCACGTGGCGGCTCTGGCCGTCGATATCGATGAAGTCGCGACCTTCGGCAACGTTATCGATCACGGTCTTTTCCAGATCCAACTGATGGCGCAACTGGTCGAAATACGCCACATCGAGCCGGGTACCCTCTTCCACTTTACCGCTGGTTGGCTGCAAGCCGCTGAGCATCAGCTTGAGCAACGTGGTCTTGCCCGTACCGTTGGCGCCGAGCAGACCGATTCGGTCGCCACGCTGCAGCACCATGGAGAAATCCCTGATCAAGAACGGCCCGCCCGGGTGAGCAAAGCTCACATTCTCGAGCACCATCACCTGCTTGCCAGACTTGTCGGCGGTATCGAGCTGAATATTGGCCTTGCCGGTGCGCTCGCGACGTTCGCTGCGCTCAACGCGCAGAGCCTTCAAGGCGCGCACGCGGCCTTCGTTACGGGTACGACGGGCCTTGATGCCCTGACGGATCCACACTTCTTCCTGAGCCAGACGCTTGTCAAACAGCGCGTTGGCGGTGGCTTCGGCAGCCAGTTCGGCTTCCTTGTGCACGAGGAAGCTGGCGTAGTCGCCGTTCCAGTCGATCAAACCGCCGCGATCCAGTTCCAGAATACGCGTGGCGAGGTTCTGCAGGAAAGAACGGTCGTGGGTGATGAACAGCACGGCGCCCTGAAAATCCTTCAGTGCGTCTTCGAGCCAGGCAATGGCACCGATGTCCAGGTGGTTGGTTGGTTCATCGAGCAGCAGCAGATCCGGCTCGGACACCAGAGCCTGCGCCAGCAATACGCGGCGACGCCAGCCACCGGACAACTCGGCAAGGGTCTTGTCGGCAGGCAGCTGCAGGCGACTCAGAGTGCTGTCGACCAGGGTCTGCAAGCGCCAGCCATCACGTGCCTCGAGGTCGTGCTGAACATGCATCAGCTTTTCCAGGTCAGCATCGGTGACGATGTTCTGGCTCAGGTGATGATATTCGGCAAGCAACGCGCCAACACCGTCGAGGCCTTCGGCGACCACGTCGAACACTGTCCGCTCGTCGGCCACTGGCAACTCTTGCGGCAACTCGCCGATTTTCAAACCGGGCGCACGCCACACCGAGCCATCATCAGGATTCTGGTCGCCTTTGACCAGTTTGAGCATGCTCGACTTGCCCGTACCGTTGCGACCAATGATGCACACCCGCTCACCACGGGCGATCTGCCAGGACACCTTGTCCAACAACGGCGTGGCGCCGAACGCAAGGGACACATCGCTTAATTTGAGCAGGGTCATGATCTTCTCCAAAAACCGGGCGCGCATTCTACCCGACTTGCGCCGGCTTCACATTAAGCAGCGTGTCTTACAGCACCTTCCGACGACAGGCCGAGTCTTTACAACCAGATACAAGCACAATGCTTTCATCCGCCTGCGGCAACCGGCTAAGCTAAGGCAATGCAATTCCAACAGTGCTGGCCTCGCCGTCACTTTTCATGGTCAAACTGCCCGGAAGTCTCATGCGCAGCCGCCTGTTCTGCCTCGTATCCAGCCTGCTTCTCACTGCCTCGGCGGTGAGTGTTGCCCAAGCCACCGACATTACCCAGCAACGTCAATATTACGATGAAGCCAAACGCGCCCTGGCCAAGGGTGACAAGGGCCCCTACCTGCGTTATGCCGACGCCCTGCGCGACTACCCGTTGACGCCGTACCTGGCCTACGACGAGCTCACCGCCCGGCTGAAAACCGCCAGCAACGACGAAATCGAAAAATTCCTCGCCGCCCACGGCGACCTGCCCCAGGCCAACTGGATGAAGCTGCGCTGGTTGCGCTGGCTGGCCGAGCGTGGCGAATGGGCAACCTTTACCAAGTATTACGATCCGAAGCTGAATTTCACAGAGCTGGACTGCCTCAACGGCCAGTACCAGCTCAGCCACGGCCAGCGTGCCGAAGGCTTCGCCAGCGCCGAAAAACTCTGGCTGGTCGGCAAGTCGCAACCGACAGCCTGCGATGCCCTGTTCGAACGCTGGGCCGCCGAAGGCCAACTGACCGAGCAAAAGCGCTGGGAGCGCGCCAAGCTGGCAGCGCAAACCCGCAACTATGCGCTGGCCAACACCTTGGTCAAGAGCCTCAACACCCTGGCCCCACAAGGCCGCCTGCTGATTGAGGTGGCGCAGAAACCCGAGCTGCTCAACCAGCCCGGGCGCTTCACCCCGGTCAATGAGGCGATGTCCGACGTGGTCAGCCTCGGCTTGCGCCGCCTGGCTCGCCAGGACCCGGAGCGGGCCATGAGCCTGCTCGACGATTACGCCAACCGCATGCATTTCTCCCGCGACGAGAAAGTCGCCATTGCCCGCGAGATCGGCCTGACCCTGGCACGCCGCTACGACCCGCGAGCGCTGGAGCTGATGACCCGGTACGACCCGGAGCTACGCGACAACACCGTCACCGAATGGCGGCTGCGCCTACTGCTGCGCCTGGGCCGCTGGGAAGATGCCTACGAGCTGACCAAACGCCTGCCGCAGGACCTGGCCACCAGCAACCGCTGGCGCTACTGGCAAGCGCGCAGCCTGGAGCTGGCTCAGCCGAAGAACCCGCAGATTCCGCTGCTGTACAAAACAGTGGCACGCGAGCGCGACTTCTACGGCTTCCTTGCCGCCGACCGCTCGCAAACGCCTTACCAGCTGAACAACAAGCCCCTGGCACTGAGCCAGCAACTGATCAACAAGGTACGCAACACGCCGGGGGTCAAGCGCGCACTGGAGTTCCACGCCCGCGGGCAGATCGTCGACGGTCGCCGTGAGTGGTATCACGTCAGCCGGCATTTCAACCGCGACGAAATGGTCGCCCAGGCCAAGCTGGCCTACGACATGCGCTGGTACTTCCCGGCCATTCGCACCATCAGCCAGGCCAAGTACTGGGACGACCTGGACATCCGCTTCCCGATGGCCCACCGCGACACCCTGGTGCGCGAAGCCAAGGTGCGCGGCCTGCATTCGAGCTGGGTGTTTGCCATTACCCGCCAGGAAAGTGCATTCATGGACGACGCCCGCTCAAGCGTCGGCGCCAGCGGGCTGATGCAACTGATGCCGGCCACCGCCAAGGAAACCGCGCGCAAGTTCAGCATTCCATTGGCTTCGCCTGCCCAGGTGTTCAACCCGGACAAGAACATCCAGCTGGGCGCGGCTTACCTGAGCCAGGTGCACAGCCAGTTCAATGGCAACCGGGTACTCGCCTCCGCCGCTTACAACGCCGGGCCAGGCCGTGTGCGCCAATGGCTGCGCGGTGCCGATCACCTGAGCTTCGATGTCTGGGTCGAATCGATCCCGTTCGACGAAACACGCCAATATGTACAGAACGTGCTGTCGTATTCAGTGATCTACGGGCAGAAGCTCAATTCGCCGCAGCCGCTGGTGGATTGGCATGAGCGGTATTTTGACGATCAGTGATTGAAAAGAGCCCGCCCCCGTTGTGGGAGCGGGCTTACCCCGCGAAAACGCCGAACTAACAACGCTGTACACTCCATCGCGGGGCAAGCCCGCTCCTACAACACCGTCACCGCCATCCCCACCTCAAGCACCCCCGCCCCGTCCGCCACCAGGTTCTGCCCAAACAGCACATTCCCTTCCTTCTCCCGGTAGGTGCGCAAGGTCGCCAGCGGCTCACGGTCCGCGCTGCGTTCGCCGGTCTGCGGGTCGATGGTGGTCATGATGCAGCGCTCACAGGGCTTGAGCACACGAAACTCCATCTCGCCGATGCGAATGCGTTTCCAGCCATCCTCGGCAAATGCCTCAGCGCCTTGCACCACCAGGTTGGGGCGAAAGCGCAGCATCTCCAGCGGCCGCCCGACCCTGGCAGCCAGATCATCCAGCGACGCCTGGCCGATCAGCAGCAAGGGAAAACCATCGGCGAACGCCACGCGGTCGCCGATCAGGCCATAGCCGCCGGGCAAGAAGCGCGCGCGCTGTTCGGGCACGTGCACCAGGCGCACGTCCTTGCCGATGAAGTCGCTGAGCCACTGCGCGGCCGCATCGCCAGCATCCGGGACACGAAACGTGTCGCGCCAGATGGTGATACCGCGCAGGTCGCTGTCCGGCTCAGGCACGGCCACATGCAAGGCAGGGTGGCCCGACGCTTGGAGGGTGAGGCTGCCATCGGCGCTGTGCAAGGCCGTTAACTGGCTCATCTGCGGGTACATGCGCTGGGTCAGAAAGCGCCCGTTGCCCTGCTCCACCAGCAACCAGCGACGGTCCCCGCCCAACCCCAGAAGGTCCAGCGAGGAAGTTTGCAGCGCCTCACCGCGCGCTGATTTGAGCGGATATCGATACAACGCACTCAGGTGCATCGCGACCTGCCTTGTGTCGGTGAAAAAACCTAGTCTATACCGACTCAGGCCGTGGCTTCATCCAGCATCAGGCGTTGACGCACGACATCGACCAGCTTGTCGGGCTGGAACTTGGACAGGAAGTTGTCGCAACCGACCTTTTTCACCATCGATTCGTTGAAACTACCCGACAGCGACGTGTGCAGCACCACATACAGTGGACGCAGGCGCGCGTCATTGCGGATTTCGGTGGTCAGGCGGTATCCGTCCATTTCCGGCATTTCGGCGTCGGTGAAGATCATCAACAGCTTCTTGCAGACATCTTCGCCGGCATCGGCCCAACCCTTGAGCATGCGCAAAGCCTTGAGACCATCACTGGCCACGTGCATCTTCACCCCCAACTGCGACAACGTGTCACGCAGTTGCGCCAAGGCGACAGTGGAGTCATCTACCAGCAGCACTTCACGGCCTCGGGCGCGCGCCAGCACCGGGTCTTCGAGCTTGTCGCGCGAGACCTTGGCGCTATAGGGAACGATTTCCGCCAGGACCTTCTCGACGTCGATGATTTCCACCAGTTGCTCGTCCACCTTGCTGATCGCCGTCAGGTAATGCTGACGACCGGCGCTGGTCGGCGGCGGCATGATGGCTTCCCAGTTCATGTTGACGATGCGATCGACCCCACCGACCAGGAACGCCTGCACCGAACGGTTGTACTCGGTGACGATGATGGTGCTGCCCGGACCCGGCTCCAGCGGGCGCATGCCAATGGCTTGCGACAGGTCGATCACCGGCAGGGTCTGCCCGCGCAGGTTGACCACCCCGCAGACGTACGCATGCCGCTGCGGCATCAGGGTCAGCTTGGGCATCTGCAACACTTCCTGGACCTTGAACACGTTGATCGCGAACAGTTGCCGGCCCGCCAGGCGGAACATCAGGATTTCCAGGCGGTTTTCGCCCACCAGCTGCGTTCTTTGATCTACCGTGTCGAGAATGCCAGCCATCGAAGAGCCCCCAGGTGTGTCGAAAAATGATCCCAATGGCCCTGTATCGGCCGCTTGCCGTAGAGCTTGACCCCTTGAAGAAAATGCTCCACGGCCCATTGATGTCATTTTACCATCATGCTTTACTGCACTCACCTCTCCGCTGTCGCAAACACCCGCAAAGGGTCGTATCGAAAACACCTCATCAGGGAATCCCCTAGTGACAATCGGGTGAGACCTGATGTTCGCAATATCCATTAGCCATTAATGTGACGCCATTCTCATTGCATGAACGGAGTCAGGCTTTTGTCAGCGATCGCCTCATGGTGGACAGCCCCCGCTCCAGCCTTTCACGCTGGAGCCAAATGATGGCTAACGACGCACTGTACAACAGCGCCCTACAGGATTTCCTGATCGACGCACAGGTACTGCTGACCAAGGCAGAGGAATGCCTGCTACACCTGCAACTGATCGATAACGATCCGGATGCCTGCCACTGCCTGAACCACACCCTGGCCACCCTGGTGGAACGCGCGCAGGCGCTGGGGCTGGTCGAGGTCGCCGCCTACAGCCTGCAATTGCAACAGTTGCTGGAGCCCGCACAGGCGCAACCGGCATTGCAAGGTGACGCCTTGCAGGCCCTGGAAAGCTGCCTGACCTTGCTCGCCTGGCAACTGGAACTGATCGACCCGCACACCGGACGTCTGAGCCTGGATACCGAGGAGCAGGTGCAATTGCTCGATACCCTGGCCAGTGCCCTGAGCCCGACAGCCTCCCTGGCCTGCGCCTCTTGCCTCGAAAGCCGCCACACCTGCGAGCACCCTGCCCCGGCAATGACTGCGCCAGCCGCCGCGCACTCCACTGCACTTTCCTCGGCAACCAAGGGCAACTAAGCGACATAACAACACTGCCTTGGCGAAGATAATCAGCCGACCTCATGCGCGCACACTAAGGTCTAACTTAGCGTAATTCACAACATTTCCAGTGACGCAAAAAAACACTCTACTTAATTGATATCGGACAAGATTGTTGCTCCGCAAACTGATGGCAAAGTGCTAGATTTGTGGGTAAGCGGAACTCTCGTACCAGCCCGTAAAAGCTGGCTATTCAGTCAGTTATAAGAGTTCGCGACCAATTGTATTTGAAGTGATACCATGCGCGCAGATGAAGGCTTGATCATTGCGCTCTCCCCCCGAGAGACCCCATGCAGACTTCATCGCCAACCCCAGGCTCCGACATTTAAACGTTATTGAAGGCAATCCGACAAAAGCCTCTAATTTGACCTTTGCAGGGCTTTCAACAGCGATATTTCAGTGGCTTCATTTTCTATGCTCTCAAGCCTCAAGACATTCACGCGCTGGCCCCCCCAAGCCGCTGCGTTGCGCTGGGCAACCGCCCTGCTGTGCCTGGCTTCGGTTGCCTTCAACCTGGCAATCTACCTGCTTGAACGCCCGCTGCCGGTCGCTGCCCTGGCCCTGCAACTGATTGCCCTGTCGAGCATTGCCTGGCAGTTGCGCCAATGGGCCCGCTCGATTGCTCTGCGCCCTGCGGAGCTTGCCGATCGGTTGCTCAAGGTTCAGGAAAGTGAACGCCAGCGGCTGAGCCGCGAATTGCACGATGACATAGGCCAATTGCTGACCGCCGCCAAGCTCCAGGCCGACTGGCTGCAACGTCGCGCGCCGGCTGAGTTGCAGGAGCATTGCAGCACCTTGCGCAGCACCCTGGATGACACTCTGGCCAATGTGCGCGATGTCTCGACCATCCTCAATCCAAGACAACTGACCAGCCTGGGCCTGGAAGCCAGCTTGCGCGCACATTTGCTGCGCACCCTGGAGAACACCAACCTGCACTGGAGTCTGGAATGCCGCCAACGCCTGGGCGGACTCCCTAAAGACATGGCGATTGCCGCCTTCCGCATTACCCAGGAAGCAGTAACCAACATACTGCGCCATGCCAAGGCAAAGAACCTTGTGGTGCGCATTCAGCGCCAATCTGACGGTCTGTCCCTGTCAATCAGTGATGATGGCCTGGGCTTTTTACCCGCCAACAGTCCGGCCGATGCAGGCCAACGCGGCATGGCCGGCATGCTCGAGCGTGCCGGCCTGCTCAATGGCACCCTGTCGATCAACAGCCAGCCTGGCCTGGGCACCCAGATCGACGCCCTGTTCCCCTGGCCTCCCCGTACCCTCGAACGCGCCAAGACAAATAACGCCCCATGACCTGTACATTGCTGTTGGTGGACGACCACTCACTGATCCGCGCAGGTGTTCGCGCACTGGTGTCCGACATACCTGGCTATGCCGTGATTGGCGAAGCCAATGACGGCGGCCAGGTGCCCGAACTGGTCATGCAACTGGACCCGGACATCGTCCTGCTGGATATTTCCATGCGCAGCACCAGCGGCCTGGACGCCCTGAGCCGGCTGCGCGCCATGGGATGTCGCTGCAAGGTACTGATCCTGTCAATGCATACCGACCCGGAGCTGATCATGCAGGCGCTGGAAAGCGGCGCCCATGGCTACCTGCTCAAGGACACCACCGCCACCGAGCTTGAACAGGCATTGGCGGCGCTACGCAGCAACGAGCGCTACCTGAGCCCGGCAATCGCCCACACGGTGATCAACCAGGCGCTGCTGCACGCCCAGTCAGGCAAGCCGGAGGCGGCCGAAAAGCACAACCTGACCGCCCGCCAACTGGAAATCCTGCGCCTGATCGTGCGCGGCAAATCGACCCGGGAAATCGCCCAGGGCCTGGGCCTGAGCATCAAGACCGTCGAAACCCACCGTTCGCAAATCATGAAACGCCTGCAGATCTACGATGTTGCCGGCCTGGTATTGTTTGCCGTGCGCGAGCAGATCATCAGCCTTGACGACTGAGTAACGGCGAGCCCTGAGGCAAGTGCACCCGCAAGGCTTGCGGCATTACCCGAAAACACAGGTTGTCACCCTGCAAGGGCTCACCATCGAGGTTGATATCCAGGCCTTGCGAGCTTTTGATCTCGACCCAGGGCAAACGCGCGCGGACAAACAGGCTTTCCAGGCCCAGGCCGTCGCTGAGCAAACCACGCAAAGTCCCGACCACCTCCTGGGGCGCCGGCAGAATGCTGACCTCGAGCAGGCCATCGTCGACCCGGGCCTGTGGGCACAACACATGCCCACCGCCGGCCTGCCGACCATTGCCAATACCCAGCGCCAACAATTCGCCCTGCCACTGGAAATCCGGCCCTTGCAGCTGCACGGAAGCTGCGCTCAGCTCACTGAAGCGCGACAGGCCGGTAAACAGGTAGGCTGCAGCACCCAGGACCTTTTTCAGGTCTTCGCTGGTGTTGGCCGTGACCTGACTGCCAAAGCCGCCAGTGGCCATGTTCAAGAACACCTGCCCACCAACCTCCCCCAGATCGATCGCCTGCGCCGGCGTCTCCAACAGCGCCAGGGCCCGGTCTGGCTCCAGCGGCACGCCGGCAGCCCTGGCAAAGTCATTGGCGGTCCCCAACGCCAGCAACACCAGGCTGGCGTCAGTACCTGCGCGCGCCATGGCCTCGGCCACATCGCGCAAGGTGCCATCGCCGCCCGCCGCGACCAACTGCGAGTAACCGCCGGCCAGCGCCTCTTCCACCAGGCGCTGGGCATCTCCACCCTCCCAGGTCAGGCGCACCTCCAGTTGCCAGCCACGTTCACGCATGGCGGCCACCGCGGCGCGCACTTCTTCATTCATGGCTTGCTTGCCATGCAGGATCATCAATGCCTTTTGCTGCGCCATGTGTGCGTTCCCCGAACAATTGAGCGTCGAGTATCTCGACCTTATCCGGCGCGCCTTTACTGCAGTGCATTTGAGATTTTTGCAGTGATTGGCACACCATTCATACAAATGTCATTGAAAGCTTCGCCGCCCAGAGGCATCATTCGACAAATATTTGGCCTTCATGGAAGATGCTGGTGATAAAAGTCATTTTATTGACTCATTACGCAAAAGCCTGCCTGGTTGCTCTGTTTACTGTTGCTGCACTGCCCCGGCAGTGCCTCTGACTCGAGGCTGTGAGATGAGTGTTCTGATTCCTTGCATCATCGCCGGTGGCGCCGGCACCCGCCTGTGGCCGGTCTCCCGGGAGACCATGCCCAAGCCGTTCATGCGCCTGCCCGATGGCCAGAGCCTGCTGCAAAAGACCTTTAGCCGCGCCAGCCGACTGGCCGACGTCGAGCGGATCTTGACCGTAACCAATCGCGACGTGTTCTTCCGCACCCAGGACGAATTCCGCCAACTGAACAAAGCCAACCTGGCCCTGGATTACATCCTTGAACCCATCGGCCGCAACACCGCAGCTGCAATCGCCGCCGCCGCCCTGCACTGCGCCCGCCTGTACGGTGAAGACGCACAATTGCTGGTACTGCCCGCCGACCACCTGATCACCGACCTCAACGCTTTCGAACAAGCCGTCAACCATGCCCGAGCCCTTGCCAGCCAAGGCTGGCTGACCACCTTCGGCCTGGTGCCAAACCGCGCCGAAACCGGTTTCGGCTACATCGAAAAAGGTCAACCCCTGGACGCCAACGGCTTCAAGGTCGCCCGTTTTGTCGAAAAGCCCGACGCTCAAACCGCACAACAGTACCTCGACGGCGGCCAACACCTGTGGAATGCCGGGATGTTCTGCATGCGTGTCGATGCCATCCTCCATGAGCTGGAACGGCACACCCCGCAATTGCTGGCGGCGGTCAATCATTGCCTGGCCCTGAGTTCTTGCAAAGAAGGCGCGCGCGAGCGCCAGGTGGAACTGGACCCGGACAGCTTTGCCCAGGTGGAGGATATCTCCATCGATTATGCCGTCATGGAAGTATCGCAACAGGTCGCAGTACTGCCCAGCCAGTTCGGCTGGAGCGATATCGGTAGCTGGGAGGCCGTTCGCGCGCTCAAGGCCGGTGACCACCAAGGCAATCGCTGCACCGGCGAAACCGTGCTGCACGATGTGCGCAATTGCTACATCGACTCCCCTCGGCGCCTGGTCGGCGCGGTGGGCCTGGACAATCTGATCATCATCGACACCCCCGACGCCCTGCTGATTGCCGATGCCGCGCGCAGCCAGGAGGTCAAGGTGATTGCCCAGCAGCTCAAACGCCAGGGTCACGACGCCTACCGCCTGCACCGCACCGTCAACCGGCCGTGGGGCACCTATACCGTGCTCGAGGAAGGCCCGCGCTTCAAGATCAAGCGCATCATGGTCCGCCCCGAAGCCTCGCTATCACTGCAAATGCACCACCACCGCAGCGAGCACTGGATCGTGGTCAGCGGCATGGCCTGTGTCACCAATGGTGAAGAGGAATTTCTGCTCGACACCAACGAATCGACTTTCATCAAACCCGGACGGGTGCACCGCCTGACCAACCCGGGCGTGATCGATCTGGTGATGATTGAAGTACAAAGTGGCGAATACCTGGGCGAGGACGACATCGTGCGCTTTACTGATATCTATGGACGCGCCTCGGAGCCAGCCGCAAGCTGACTGCCACGACGCGTCCATTTTCATTTGCATGCCGTTACCTGCCTTAACACAGAGGAAAAGGGGTCATGCGTGTACTCTGGACACTACCTTACTTACCCTGGCCAACCACCAGCGGCGGCAAAACCCGGCAATACCATCTACTGCGCAGCCTGGCGCAGCGCGGTCATCGCATTACCCTGCTGGTGCAGTCCAAAGTGCCTCCAAGCGAGGCCGCACGACAGGCGCTGGAGCCTTTTCTCGAACGCCTGATCGTGCTCCCCAGGCGGCCCTTGCACAGCCCGCTGAACCTGCTGGCGGCGATCTACGCCAGCTACCCGATGCGCGCCAGCATCAATGGCCTGGCGCCGCACCTGCGCCATCGCTTCGAGCAAATGCTGGACGAGCCGTGGGATGTCATCCAGATCGAACACAGCTACAGCTTCCAGCCGTTCGAGAAAGCCCTGCAGGCACGCGGGCTGCCGTTCCTGCTCAGCGAACACACGATCGAGTCGATAAGCGGCGCGGCCTGTCACGATCGCCTGCCGCTGTGGCTGCGCCCGTTCAATGCGTTCGATCGCTGGCGCTATCGGCGCTGGGAGAACCGCGTGCTGAGCCAGGCTCACGAAGTGGTTGCGGTCAGCCCAACGGATGCTGCGCATATCAGCCAGGTGACCGGCCACCCCACCGCGGTGGTGATCAACGGGGTCGACTGCGCGCACTACCAGACCATCCAGCCCGCACCGCACAGCCAGCGCCTGCTGTTTGTCGGCAACTTCGAGTATGGCGCCAACCTTGAGGCCATCGAATGGGCACTTGAAGACATTCTTCCGCAAGTCTGGCTGAGCAATCCGGCGGTACGCCTGGCCGTGGTTGGCCACGCGCTGCCACCCAGCTGGAAACTGCGCTGGAGCGACCCACGGATTGAATGGGTGGGCTACTTACCTGATCTGCGCGAACTGCAACGTCAGTCGGCAATCTTCTTCGCGCCACTGCGTTACGGCGGCGGCTCAAAGATCAAGGTGCTCGAGGCCATGGCCGCCGGGCTGCCGGTGGTGACCACAGAAAAAGGCGTTTCAGGCTTGCAGGTAACCCAGGGTGAACACTACCTGGCCAGCGATGACGGCGGCCAGTTGGCGCTGATGATCACCCAGTTGCTCAACCAGCCGTGGCGCATGCGCCAGTTGTCGCAAGCGGCGCGCGAGTTTGTCTGCAGCCAGCACGACTGGAGTGTCGCCGCCGGCCAGCTGGAAAGCGTGCACGCGCGCCCCAGCCTGCGCGCGCCCAGCGGCGCCGATCTGGTGGATGGCGCCTTGCTGAGCCGCTCAGCCAAGTAGCTCGCTCAAGGGAATGAACTGGACGATGTCGCCTTTGCCCGGGGTGTGGCCCTCACGGACTTCGACCAACCCCTCGGCCCAGGCGGCGCTGCGCAGCACGCCGGAACTCTGGTTCTTGTAAATCAGCGCACTGCCCTGCTCCAACCGGCCGCGCAGGTACTCACGACGACTGCCAGCCTTGGGCCAGTCGAAACCGGCCGGAACCGGAAACTGCAGCGGCGTGACCTCGGCAACGCCCTGGCGGCGCAGCAGGTAAGGCCGGGTGAGCAAGCCGAAGGTCACCAGGGTCGAGGCCGGATTGCCAGGCAGCCCAATCACCGGCACACCTTTGTAATGGCCGAAGGTCAATGGTTTACCGGGCTTGATCGCTAGTTTCCACAACGACAGCTCACCCTCTTCGCGCAAAGCGATGCCCAGGTAGTCCGCTTCGCCCACCGACACACCGCCCGTGGAGAGAATAAGGTCAACCGCCTGCAACGCCGCGAGGCAATCACGGGTGGTCTGCAGGTCATCGGCGATGATACCGGCATCGATCACTTCGCAACCCAGGCGCTGCAACCAGCTGCCGAGCAAACGCCGATTGCTGTTGTAGATTTGCCCGGGGCCCAGGGGCAAGCCAGGCTCGACCAGTTCGTCGCCGGTGGACAACACCGCCACCCTCACCCGCCGCACCACAGTCAGCTCGCCGCAGCCCAACGACGCCGCCAGCCCCAGCTCGATCGGCCCGAGCCGGGTGCCGGCCGCCAGTACCGCCTCACCGGCCCGGGTCTCCTGACCTTGCGGCCGGATGTTCTGACCAACACGCAAAGGCTCGCGAAAGCGCACGCGCTGATCGTCAAGCACTTCGGCGTTTTCCTGCATCTGGACGCAGTCAGCGCCCGGCGGCAGCGGCGCACCGGTAAAAATTCGCGCACAGGTGCCTGGCTGCAATGGCTGGGGCGCATGCCCGGCGAATACACGCTGACTGACCGGTAACGGCTCGCCGGTCCAGTCGGCCAGGCACAAGGCGTAGCCGTCCATGGCACTGTTTGGCCAGGGCGGCAGGTCGAGGCTCGACACCAGCTCCCGGGCCAGCACGCGGCCCTCGGCGGCGGCCAGGGGAACCTGTTCGGTCTCCCTGATGGGCGCGGCCTCAGCCAGCGCCAGCAATCTGCCCAGAGCGTCCTCGACTGGCATCAACGAGGTGGTCATAGACGCCTCAACCACGGCTTTCACAGGCTGCGGCCTGCTTCAGGTGGGTAACGAAGTTGCAGGGCCGGTGACGGGCATCCAGCTGTTCGGCGAGGATGCCATCCCAACCGGTGCGCACCGCATTGGTCGAGCCCGGCAGGCAGCACACCAGGGTGCCATTGGCCAGCCCGGCCAGCGCCCGGGACTGCACGGTGGAGGTGCCGATGTCGGCCAGGGAAATGTGCCGGAACAGCTCGCCGAAACCATCGACCTGCTTGTCCAGCAGGCAAGCCACTGCCTCCGGCGTGCTGTCGCGGCCCGTGAAGCCGGTACCGCCGGTGATCAATACGACTTGCACCTGCTCGTCGGCAATCCAGGTGGCAACCTGGGCGCGAATCTTGTAAAGGTCATCCTTGAGCAGCACCCGCGCAGCCAGGGCATGGCCGGCCTCGCTCAGGCGGTCGACGAAGACTTGACCTGAAGTATCGGTTTGCAGGGTGCGGGTATCGCTGACCGTCAGTACGGCAATGTTCAGCGGCACGAACGGTACATCTGCCTTGGCTTTCATGGGACCTTGAATCCATTGATAGGAACGAATGAGCGGTGTTATATCACAGCCCCGCCAGCCTCGCGCCCGGCGCAGCCCCAGGCATTGTTGCCAGTCAATAATGTGGGATTGCCGCTATGCTGCAATCTGTATGGAACTTGCGCAGGCGCTCTGCGTCTCAAGAAACATTACGCACCATCCTTTATTGGAGAAACACAATGATTCAACGGACTCTTCCCGCTTTCCTGCTTGCCCTGGGCCTCGGCACTCTGGCGGGCTGCGCATCGCCGACCGTCATCACCCTGAACGATGGTCGCGAAATCCAGGCGGTCGATACTCCACAGTACGATGAAGACTCGGGCTTCTACGAATTCGAACAGCTGGACGGCAAACGCACCCGCATCAACAAGGATCAGGTCCGTACCGTCAAGGACCTGTGACCTGAGCGACAAGCCACTTTCGAGGGGCTTGCCGATAAGGGGATTTTGAGTAATATTTTCTCCATCGGAGTGTAGCGCAGCCAGGTAGCGCGTCTCGTTCGGGACGAGAAGGCCGCAGGTTCGAATCCTGTCTCTCCGACCAGCTTGCTCATCGAAAAAGCCCGCCCCGCGCGGGCTTTTTCGTGCCTGGCAGATGAGTTGCAATGGCCAGCATTGCGCGGCGGCGGCGCTGCCAGCAGAATGCGCGCCTTTCGAACATTGAGGTTGATTCACATGCGTAAGACTCTTGTCGCCCTGACCCTGGGCCTGCTGTGCGCACAAGGCGCCATGGCCGGTGATGGCCAGACCGCAGTAGGCGGTGGCCTGGGTGGAGTACTGGGTAACGTGGTCGGGCAACAGCTTGGCGGTAGCACCGGTGCAGCCATTGGTGCCGGCGTCGGCGGCGCGGCGGGCAGCGCCATGGGCGCGAAGAAAGGCAACAAGACCAAGGCGGCCATTGGTGGCGGCCTGGGCTCGGCCGGTGGCTCGCTGGTTGGCGGCAAGCTGGGCGGCAGCACCGGGTCGGCAATCGGGGCCGGCCTGGGCGGCGCGGCTGGCGGCGCACTGGGCAACAACCTGGCGGACAGCCATCGCAAGAAGCGTCACTGATCCGCAAACCACAAAAACAAACAACCCCCTATTCAGGGGGTTGTTTGTTTCCAGCACAGCAACAGCTTACAGCGCAGGCTCAGCCTGTACTGCAGGGGCCGCTTCCGGCAGTACCGGAACGTACAGCAAGTTCAGACGCGAGCTGCTCCACTCACGGGTCTTGTTGGTCAGCTCAAGGTTGTTGTTGAGCTTCTGGCCATAGGTCGGAACGATTTCCTTCAGCTTGGCCTGCCATTCAGGGGTCTTGATGCGATCCTTGAAGGTCTTTTCCAGCACGGTCAGCATGATCGGCGCAGCGGTCGATGCACCTGGGGATGCGCCCAGCAGCGCAGCGATGGTGCCGTCCTGGGCCGCAACGACTTCGGTGCCGAACTGCAGAATGCCACCGTGCTCAGGATCCTTCTTGATCACCTGTACACGTTGACCGGCTTGCAGCAGTTTCCAGTCTTCGTTCTTGGCGTTCGGGAAGTATTCGCGCAGAGCAGTCATGCGGTCATCGAAACTCAGCATCAACTGGCCCATCAGGTAGGTGCTCAGGTCGATGTTGTCGATGCCGGCGTGAGTCATCGGCATGATGTTGTGGGTAGTCAGCGCAGCGAACATGTCCAGCAGCGAGCCGTTCTTCAGGAACTTGGTCGAGAAGGTGGCAAACGGACCGAACAGCAGCACTTCCTTGCCATCGATCACGCGGGTATCCAGGTGCGGAACCGACATCGGCGGCGCACCCACCGAGGCCTTGCCGTACAGCTTGGCCTTGTGGCGGGCAACGATGTCCTGGTTGTCGGTCATCAGGAACTGGCCGCCCACCGGGAAGCCGGCGTAGCCGTCTGCTTCAGGGATGCCCGACTTCTGCAGCAGCTTCAGGGCGCCACCACCGGCACCGATGAAGACGAACTTGGCCTTGATGCTGCTCTCGACACCCTTGTTGGCCAGGTCGGCAACGACCACGGTCCAGGTGTTGTCAGCGTTGCGCACAATGTCACGGACTTCGTGCTGGACGTGCAGCTTGACGTTGTCATGCTTGGTCAGCGAGGCGAACAACTGGCGGGTGATCTCGCCGAAGTTTACGTCGGTACCAATCGGCATGCGGGTGGCAGCGATCTTCTGGTCGGCGGCACGGCCTTCCATCACGATCGGTACCCACTTCTGGATCTGCGCGTGGTCTTCGGAGTACTCCATGCCACGGAACAGCGAGCTGTGCTGCAGGGCTTCATGACGCTTCTTGAGGAACTCGACGTTCTTGTCGCCCCAAACGAAGCTCATGTGCGGCACGTTGTTGATGAACGACTTGGGGTTGCTCAGCACGTTCTGCTCGACCTGGTAGGCCCAGAACTGCTTGGAGATCTCGAACTGCTCGTTGACACCCACCGCCTTGCTGATGTCGATCTTGCCGTCGGCACCTTCGCTGGTGTAGTTCAGCTCACAGAACGCGGAGTGACCGGTACCGGCGTTGTTCCAGGCGTTGGAGCTTTCTTCGGCGACCTTGTCCAGGCGCTCGTAGATATCGATCGACCAACCGGGTTCCAGCTCGTTGAGGTAGGTACCCAGGCTTGCACTCATGATACCGCCGCCGATCAGCAGCACGTCTACGGTTTTCTCGGGCTCACTGGGCTTGGAGCAACCGATGACACTCAGGCACAGGAGCGTCAGCAGGATTTTTTTCATAGTTCAATCCAATTGAAGTGAAGTAATTGGCAATGACCGCAGGTCCCGTAGTGCACGCCCGGATTCTTGTTGTTGCTCGCGCAGTCCATGGCTTAGCGTAGCTGGTGCTCAGGCAATTGGCCGGATGCACAGGCAATGGATGGCGGCTGGGGTTGTTCGATGGATCGGGAACGGTCGTCACGCCAGACTCGGGGCAATGCCGCCGGCGTCAGGGTGGCTCGCCTTAAAGCATGAAACGGGCCAACTATTACAAGACCAACGGCTAATAGCTAGGACGAGTCGTCGCACCCTAACTTTAACGGTTTAGCTGGCGGTAATCCGCCACATTGCCAGGGGCTTTCGGCAGAATGTGGCGGATTTCCCCCTCTTTACTCAGGCACTCAACCGCGCAGTGACTTCACCGAGCTGCCCGGACAACCCGTGCAAGCGTTGCCCAGCCTGTTCGGTCTGTTGCACGGCCTGCTGGTTGGTGGTGGCAATACGGGTGATTTCCACCAGGTTGCGCGAGATGTCCTCGGCGACGCTGGTCTGCTCTTCAGCCGCCGTGGCGATCTGCCGGTTCATGTCGCGGATCGCCTCCACCGCCACGGTGATACGCTGCAGCATCTGCCCGGCCTGCTGCACCTGCTCGGCACCCTCCTCGCTACGCTGCTGTCCGCTCTCAATGGCCTTGACCGCTTCCACGGCACCAGACTGCACGGCGCTGATAATCTGGTTGATCTCGGCAATCGACGCCGCCGTGCGCTGGGCCAGGCTACGCACCTCATCGGCGACCACGGCGAAGCCGCGTCCGGCCTCACCAGCCCTTGCTGCCTCGATCGCGGCATTGAGCGCCAGCAGGTTGGTTTGCTCGGCAATGCCGCGAATCACCTCGAGCACCTTGCCGATGCGGGCGCTGTCGGCTTCCAGATGGCGAATCACCTTGGCGGTGCCAGCGATTTCCTGGTTGACCACGGCGATGGTATTGATCGTCGCCTGCATCACCTGCTCACCGGCCTGGGCGCTATGGTCGGCCTGGTCGGCGGCACGGGCCGCGTCGGCGGCATGGCGGGCGACTTCCTGGGCGGTCGCGGACATTTCGTGCATGGCCGTCGCAACCTGATCAGTACGCTGGAACTGATCGCCGGTGCCGCGCGCCATGTTGCTGGCGATACCGCGCAACTCGCCACTTGCGCCGTCCAGCTCCGCGGCGTTGCGCTGCAGGCGGCTGAAGGTGTCGGCGAGAAAATCGCGCAGGGTGTTGGCCGCCACTGCCAGCCGTCCCAGCTCATCCTGACGGTCGCTGGCGACCCGCGCCTCGAAGCGACCCTGGCTCAACTGGGCGACATAGTCGATCAGGCCACGGATCGGCTCGATCAGGCTGCGGTTGACCAGCCATAGGCTGAACAGCCCGACCAGCGCGGCTGAGCCGAACATCACCAGCAAGCCCAGCCACACCGTGCGCTCGGCAGACTGGCTGATGGTCTCGGCACGGGCCTGGGCATCGTTGCGCAACTGACTGACCAGATCACTCATCTGCTCACTGGCCGCACGGTCCACGCCTTTGACCGCCTGATCGCCCGCTACCGGGTCGCCACCGGCCGCCAGAAACGCCAGGCGGCCACGTGCATACGCTTCACCCAACTGCCGATGGCTGGCTTTGAGCTGCTCGGCACGCGCCTTGAGCGATGGTTCGCTGACCTCGATCAGCTGCTCAAGAATGCCCTGTACCTGCTGTTCACGGGCCAGGAATTGCTGCCAGTACTTGTCCAGTTCAGCCGGCTGCTTGCCACGCAGCAGCACGTTCTTCCACTCCTGCACCTGGACCTTGAACTGCAGGTTGGCTTCATCGATCAACTGCGACGCCTGTAGCGGCCCGTCAATCAACTGGCCGTAGCCGCGCACACTGGACGACAGCAACTGGAAGCACACCAGGGCAATCAAAAGGATCGCCAGCAGGCTGCCGCCGAGCAAGGCAAGAATTTGCACTCTGAGGGATTTACGCAACATCGAAAGAGTCCCGGAACAAGGAATGAGGGAGCGACGCAAGCAGCGCCGACCAGGCAAAGACGTCCCTGTCCTCGTTCACTGGCCACTGATAGCAGGCCAAAAAAAAGCTGCCATCGATCGATAGCAGCCAGGTTCGAGCATTACGCAACAGCTGTAACAGATAGTCTCAAGTGATTGCTACAGAAATGTGACAGCCTGCGCCGAACTGTCACAAATCCGTCACGGTATTGAACTGCAACGCCGCCAAACGGGCGTACAACGGACTCTCGACAATCAACTGCCGATGAGTACCGATGGCCACCAGACGGCCCTGATCAATCACCGCAATGCGGTCGGCGTGCTGCACCGTGGCCAGCCGGTGGGCGATCACCAGGGTGGTGCGCCCGCTCATCAAGGTTGGCAGGGCCTGCTGGATCAGGTGCTCGCTCTGGGCATCGAGGGCGCTGGTGGCTTCGTCGAGCAACAGGATAGGTGCATCCACCAGCAACGCCCGGGCAATCGCCAGGCGTTGGCGCTGCCCGCCCGAGAGACCCAGGCCAGCATCACCCAGATGGGTCTGGTACCCCTTGGGCAACTGCAGTATGAACTCATGGGCATGGGCGCTGCGGGCCGCCGCCTCGACCTGCTCGACCGTGGCATCGGCACGCCCGTAACGGATATTGTCTTCCACCGTGCCGAAAAACAGCGCCGGGCTCTGCGCCACCAGGGCAAAGTGACGGCGCAGGTCCTGGGGATCAAGACGGCTGATGTCCTGGCCGTCGAGCAGGATCCGCCCATGCTGCGGGTCGTAAAAACGCAGCAGCAGGTCGAACAGCGTCGACTTACCCGCCCCCGATGGCCCGACCAGGGCCAGGGTTTCGCCTGGCTCGACAACAAGGCTCAAGCCATCGATGGCAGGTGGCGTCGGCCGTGACGGGTAGGCAAAACCCACGGACTGCAACTCGACCCGGCCGCTGACCCGCGGCGCTGAACGCTGCAGGTCTTGAGTCGGGGCGACAATTTCGCTGGTTGCTGCCAGCAGTTCGCCAATCCGCTCGGCGGCCCCCGCCGCCCGCTGCAACTCACCGATAACTTCACTGAGGGTGCCGAAGGCGCTACCGACGATCAGGCTGTAAAACACAAAGGCTGCCAGTTCGCCACCGGAGATGCGCCCGGCAATCACATCCATGCCGCCAACCCAGAGCATCACACCCACCGCGCCAAGCACCAGCACGATCACCAGGGTGATCAGCCAGGCTCGCTGGAGGATGCGCTTGCGGGCCACCTCGAAGGCCGCCTCGACCGTAGTGCCGAACCGCAACTGGTCGCTGGCCTGGTGATTGTAGGCTTGCACGGTCTTGATCTGCCCGAGGGTTTCAGCCACATAGCTGCCGACATCGGCAACCCGGTCCTGACTTTGCCGCGACAGGCTGCGCACGCGCCGACCGAAGATCAGGATCGGCGCCAGCACCAGCGGCAAGGCCAGCACCACAATACTGGTGAGCTTGGGGTTGGTGACAAACAGCAGGACGATCCCGCCCAACACCATCAAGGCATTGCGCAGGAACAGCGACAACGACGAGCCGATCACCGATTGCAGCAAGGTGGTATCGGCGGTCAGCCGCGACTGGATTTCCGAGCTGCGATTGCTCTCGAAAAAGCCCGGGTGCAAGTAGACCAGGTGATCGAACACCTGCTGGCGAATGTCGGCAACGCAACGCTCACCGATCCATGACACCAGGTAGAAGCGGCTGAAGGTGCCGATGGCCAAAGCCAGCACCAACAGCAGGAACAAGCCGATGGACTGGTTGAGCAAGTGCGGCGACTGGGTCATGAAGCCCTGGTCGACCAGCAGGCGGATGCCCTGGCCCATGGACAGGGTGATTGCCGCGGTGATGACCAGTGCCAGCAGCGCCAGCAGCGCCTGTTTACGGTAGGGATAAATAAAGCGCCAGCCCAGACGCAGGGCCTGGCGCTGACGCAGAGAAAACCGGTTGAGCATGGAATACGCCATTTGTCCGCTGTTTGCAGCAGCCTACACCGGACCGCAGGACCTGTGCCAAGGAACTCCGGGAACGGATCGGGCGTCAGAATAAAAATCTGTATATGTAAGACCCAGCCTAGAGCGAGGTAGACCGTTTCGGTCTAAAGTACTACTGGAGCTTTACTCGGCTTTCTGGTGGACTGCAAAGGTCGCACAGTGATAATCAAAAGAGCTGTCACAGGCCGGTCACGAGGCGATTCTAGTCTGAGCTTGCAACCTGATGAGGAGACAGGAAATGAGCTTGCAACACGGCAATAGCCAACCCCAGCCAAAAACCGCACCGAACCCGCAGACCCCCGTCGGCGGCTCAATCATCGACCCGGATGGTAAAGAGATCGTCATCACCGAAGAGATGGTCCAACGCGCCTGCAAGCAGTTGGATGAAAGCCGCAAAGAGCCCGCCAAGAAAGCCTGACCCCGCCGAAGTTTCTGACCCGGCGCCAGCACCGGGTTTTTACTGCCCGCGATTTACACCAGCACGCCACCCAAGGCGCGGACCATCTGCGCCAATTGCGGCGCGTCACCGTGCAGGCGCACGGCCAGGCCTTCGATTTCGCGGCGCGGCGGGTAGTGCTTGCGCAGGCTGTCGAAGGCGGCCTTCTGCTGCGCCGGGTCGCGGCTCAAGCTACGGCGAAAATCGGCATCGTCTCGGCGCGGGTCATACACTGCGCGGCACAGGGTAGCCAGGGCCCAGGCCGGATCAGTCTCGGCTTGCAAGGCAATTTCGGCCAGCCACGGCTGTGGCAACAGGTCTGCCAGTTGCACCTGCTCAGGCTCGCCACGCCAGGCACAGAACGCCTGATAGATCTGCGCCGTACCGCGCTGCTTGCCGTCCAGGCTGTAGCCGGCGATATGCGGGGTGGCGATCACGCAGAGGTCGGCCAGGGCCAGGTCGACCTGGGGTTCGCCTTCCCAGACGTCGAGCACCGCCTGGATATCATCGCGCTCATGCAGCAGCTGGCGCAGGGCCTGGTTGTCGACCACAGGGCCACGACTGGCATTGATCAACCAGGCACCGAGGCGCAGGCGCGCCAGTTGCGCCTGGCCAAGCAAGTGCCAGGTTGGCAATTCGCCACTGTGGGTCAGCGGCGTGTGCAGGCTGATCACATCGCACTGCTCGATGATCTGCTCCAGGCTCACATAATCACCGCCTTCGCGCGCCTGACGCGGCGGATCACAGACCAGCACCTGCCAGCCCAGGCCACGCAGCACCTCGGCCAGACGCCCACCGACCTCACCCGCACCCACCACCCCATAGGTGCGCGCCGGCAAGCTGACGCCGTCGAGCTCGGCCAGGGTCAGCAGGCTGCCGAGCACATAGTCGACCACCCCACGGGCATTGCAGCCTGGTGCGCTGGACCAGTGAATCCCCACTTGCGCGAAGTAATCCAGGGCCAGATGGTCGGTGCCGATGGTGCAGGTGCCGACAAATTTCACCTTGCTGCCTTCGAGCAGGGCCTGATCGACCCTGGTCACCGAACGCACCAGCAACACGTCGGCGTCCTTCACACAGGCCGCATCGATAGCGCGCCCTGGATAGCGGCGAATCTCGCCGAGGCCGGCAAAAAAAGCATCGAGCAGCGGGATATTCTCGTCAGCAACAATCAGCATGGCGCTCTCCTATCAGGGAGCGCAGTGTAGGCCGATAAGGCCTGAGTGTTCCACAAGCAGGCGAGGTTCCTGACCGTTGCGTCAAGGCGTAGACTAGCCGGCTTTGCCCATCTTTACTGTGGACGCCTGCCTTGTGACACCCATGACCGCCGATACCTCCCCCCATGCCTTGTCGCGCTCCACGCGCATCCGCACCGAGTTGCGCGGCCTGCTGATGCTGGCAACGCCGATCATCATTGCCCAGTTGGCCACCACCGCCATGGGCTTTGTCGATGCGGTGATGGCAGGCCGGGTCAGCCCGCGCGACCTGGCCGCAGTGGCCCTGGGCAACTCGATCTGGATTCCGGTGTATTTGCTGATGACCGGCACCCTGCTGGCGACCACACCCAAGGTGGCCCAGCGCTTTGGCGCCGCCCAGTATGCCGAGATCGGCCCGCTGGTACGCCAGGCCCTGTGGCTGGCGGCATGCGTCGGCCTGATTGGCAGTGGCCTGCTGCTCAGCGCCGAGCCGATCCTTGAAGTGATGAAGGTCGACCCGCAATTGGTGGCGCCGAGCATGGGTTACTTGCAGGGCATCGCTTTCGGCTTCCCCGGTGTCGCCCTTTATTACGTCTTGCGCTGCTACAGCGATGCCCTGGGCCGCACCCGGCCAAGCATGGTCATCGGCTTGTCCGGCCTGTTGCTGAACATTCCGTTGAACTACGTGCTGATCTACGGCCACTTTGGCCTGCCGGCCCTGGGCGGCGTCGGTTGCGGCTGGGCCAGCGGCATCGTCATGTGGTTCATGGCCCTGAGCATGGCCGCCTGGACCCGCTGGGCACCGGCCTATGCCCGGAGCCGGGTGCTGGTACGTTTCGAGCGCCCGCAGTGGCCGGTGATCAAGCGCCTGGTCGGCGTCGGTTTGCCGATTGGCATTGCGGTGTTTGCCGAGTCGAGCATTTTCGCGGTGATTGCCCTGCTGATCGGCAGCCTCGGTCCGACCGTGGTGGCCGGGCACCAGATTGCCCTGAACATCAGCTCGTTGCTGTTCATGATTCCGTATTCGCTGGGGATGGCGGTGACCGTACGCGTCGGCCAGGCCGTCGGCGCCGGAATGCCTCGCCAGGCGCGCTTTGCTGCCCTGGTCGGGCTGGGCGCAGCGCTGGTGTTCGCGTGTTTCTCGGCCAGCTTGATCCTGCTCATGCGCGAACCGATCGCCTCGATCTACACCCCGGACACGGCAGTGATCCAGATTGCCGCGATGCTGATCGTGTACGCCGCGCTGTATCAGTTCTCCGACGCCATCCAGGTGATCGCTGCCGGTGCCCTGCGCGGTTACCAGGACACCCGGGTGACCATGATCCTGACCCTGTTCGCCTATTGGGGCATCGGCTTGCCGGTGGGCTACCTGCTGGGCCTGACCGATCTGTTCGGCCCGGCCAGCGGCCCGAACGGCCTGTGGGAAGGCCTGATTGCCGGCCTCACGTGCGCGGCGTTGATGCTGGCGATTCGCCTGGCGCGCAGCAGCGCCAAGCACATTCGCCGCGCTGAAAAGCGTTAGTCGAGCTTCTTGCGGATCCAGTACAGGTAAGTGCCCGCCTCTTCCTGCTGCTGGACCAGCTCATGGTCGAGGAATACGCAGAACTTGGGGATATCGCGACGGGTCGAGGGATCGGTGGCGATCACCTTGAGCAGGCCACCGGGGGTCAGGTCGCGAATGTGCTGGTGCAGCATCATCACCGGCTCCGGGCAGTTGAGGCCGGTGGCGTCGAGGACGGCATCTGGGATGAAGTCAGTCATGTAGAACTCCGGAAACAATCAGCTATTGTCGCTCATGCCGCTGGCAAGGTCATCCTGTAGGAGCGCCGCATCGCCGCTCCCACAGCCTCACCGCGGCTTCAGATCCAGGCGCCGCAGATGGCAGGTCACTTCTTCGCGGTCGTGGTACAGCTGTTTGCAGCCGATCGAGACCTTGACCTTGCGCGCCTTGAAGCCCTCCTCGATGCGCTCGAGCAAGCGCCGCACTTCGGCATAGCGCTGCTTCATCGGCAGCTTGAGGTTGACCACCGCCTCGCGGCACAAGCCCTCGCCCAGCCAGGTTTCCAGCAAGGCGGCGCTGCGCGCCGGTTTCTCGACGATATCGCAGACCATCCAGTCCACGGTCTGCTTGGGCTTGTAGGTGAAGCCGTCGGCCATCAGGTGCTGGACCAGGCCGGTGTCCATCAGGCTTTCAGCCATGGGCCCGTTGTCGATGGCGGTCACCAGCATGCCGCGCTTGACCAGCTGGTAGGTCCAGCCGCCCGGCGCAGCGCCGAGGTCAACCCCGGTCATGTCGTCTGACAGCCGCGCATCCCACTGCTCGCGCGGGATGAAGTGGTGCCAGGCCTCTTCCAGCTTGAGCGTCGAACGGCTTGGCGCCTCGCGGGGGAACTTCAGGCGCGGGATGCCCATCGGCCACATCGCCGAATTGTCTGCCGCCGCCAGCCCGACAAACACCCGCCGGCCACTGACGAAAGTCAGCAGCAAACGTGGCTTGTGTGCGTCCTCAACCAGCCGTCCGGCCTTGCTCAAGGCTTTGCGCAGCGGTACTTCAAACTTGCGGCAGAAGGTCGAGAGCTCCTTGCCATCGTTGGTGTCCATCACCTCCAGCCACAGGCTGCCGCACTGCGGATACTCGGCCAGGGCCTCGAGCAGCACACTGATGCGGTCGGTTTCCGGCAGTTCGATGAACGCGCCACGGGCCCATTGCCGGGGGAAGATCAGCTGGGCAAAACGCAGCTCGCGCATCATCTGCTCGGCACCCTCGGCATCGTTGCAGATGAACTCGGCGCAGGCACTCTGCGGCTTGGCCTTGGCGTAGCCGGCGACGTTCAGGCGTGCGGCGTGCTCGGCGATTTCGGCACAGACTTCACTTTCGAAACCGGGCCGGCAATGCATAAACAGGGTATTCATCTTCACTCCAGGACGGCCGGCGCCCAATCACGCCAACCCTGACCGGGCGCAGTACACAGCGCCGGTAAATCGGCAAATGATAAAGGAAGTTCGGAACCTGCGACACTTGCTGCCGGTCCAGAACTTGGTCAGGTGCGCCAAACAGGGCTAACCTGACCGTTCAGCCAGGTCCGTGCCGTGCGGACCGTTACAGAGGCGGTGAACCGGCGACAGCAGGGAAGATTGCCGTTCACCGGCACAGAAGGAGTTGGTAATGCCCTCGCTCGATAGCCTGAAAACCCTCAAGACCCTGACGGTCGATGACCGTCTCTACCACTATTACAGCCTGCCCGATGCCGCGAAGTCACTTGGCGACCTGCAGCGCCTGCCGATGTCGCTCAAAGTGCTGCTGGAAAACCTGCTGCGCTGGGAAGATGGCAAGACTGTCACCAGCGGCGACCTCTCGGCCCTGGCCCACTGGCTCAAGGAGCGGCGTTCGGACCGCGAGATCCAGTACCGCCCGGCGCGGGTACTGATGCAGGACTTCACCGGCGTTCCGGCGGTGGTCGACCTCGCCGCCATGCGCGCAGCGATGGCCAAGGCTGGCGGTGACCCACAGCGGATCAACCCACTGTCGCCGGTGGACCTGGTCATCGACCACTCGGTCATGGTCGACCGCTACGCAAGCCAAGAGGCCTTTGCCCAGAACGTCGACATCGAAATGCAGCGCAATGGCGAACGCTACGCCTTCCTGCGCTGGGGCCAGAACGCCTTTGACAATTTCAGCGTGGTGCCACCGGGCACCGGTATCTGCCACCAGGTCAACCTCGAGTACCTGGGCCGCACGGTCTGGACCCGTGAAGAAGACGGGCGCACCTACGCCTTCCCCGACACCCTGGTCGGCACCGACTCGCACACCACCATGATCAACGGCCTGGGCGTACTCGGCTGGGGGGTGGGCGGTATCGAAGCCGAGGCGGCCATGCTTGGCCAGCCGGTTTCGATGCTGATCCCGGAAGTGATCGGCTTCAAGCTGACCGGCAAGTTGCGCGAAGGCATCACCGCCACCGACCTGGTGCTGACCGTGACGCAGATGCTGCGCAAAAAAGGTGTGGTCGGCAAGTTCGTCGAATTTTATGGCGACGGCCTGGCCGACCTGCCCCTGGCCGACCGCGCCACCATCGCCAACATGGCCCCGGAATACGGCGCCACCTGCGGATTTTTCCCGGTCGATCAGATCACCCTCGATTACTTGCGCCTGTCCGGCCGACCGCAAGCCACAGTGAAACTGGTCGAGGCCTACTGCAAGGCCCAGGGTCTGTGGCGCCTGCCCGGCCAGGAGCCAGTGTTCACCGACGCCCTGGCCCTGGACATGCACGAAGTCGAAGCCAGCCTGGCCGGGCCCAAGCGCCCGCAAGACCGTGTGGCCCTGGGCAATGTCAGCCAGGCCTTCGATGACTTCATCGGCCTGCAGCTCAAGCCATCGAGCAAGGAAGAGGGCCGCCTGGAAAGCGAAGGCGGTGGCGGCGTGGCGGTGGGCAATGCCGACCAGGCCGGCGAAGTCAGCTACGAGCACCAGGGCCAGCACCATGTGCTCAAAAACGGCGCCGTGGTCATCGCCGCGATCACCTCCTGCACCAACACCTCCAACCCCAGCGTGATGATGGCGGCCGGCCTGGTCGCGAAAAAAGCGGTGGAAAAAGGCCTGCAGCGCAAACCCTGGGTCAAGAGCTCCCTGGCACCGGGCTCTAAAGTGGTGACCGATTACTACAAGGCCGCAGGCCTGACTCGGTACCTGGATGCCCTGGGCTTTGATCTGGTGGGTTATGGCTGCACCACCTGCATCGGCAACTCCGGCCCGCTGGATGACGCCATCGAAAAGGCCATTACCGGTACCGACCTTACCGTTGCCTCGGTGCTGTCTGGCAACCGCAACTTCGAAGGCCGCGTACACCCGCTGGTGAAAACCAACTGGCTGGCCTCCCCGCCCCTGGTGGTCGCCTACGCCCTGGCCGGCAGCGTGCGCATCGATATCAGCCGTGAATCGCTGGGCGACGGCAAAGATGGCCAGCCGGTGTACCTGCGCGACATCTGGCCAAGCCAGCAAGAAATCGCCGACGCCGTGGCCAGCGTCGATACCGCAATGTTCCACAAGGAGTACGCCGAAGTGTTCGCCGGTGACGCCCAATGGCAAGCCATTGAAGTACCGCAGGCGGCCACTTATGTCTGGCAGGACGATTCCACCTACATCCAGCATCCGCCTTTCTTCGACAACATCACCGGACCGCTGCCGGTGATCGAGGATATCAAGGGCGCCCGGGTCCTGGCCTTGCTGGGGGATTCGGTGACCACCGACCACATCTCCCCGGCCGGCAACATCAAGGCCGACAGCCCGGCCGGACGCTACCTGCGTGACAAGGGCGTGGAACCGCGCGACTTCAACTCTTATGGCTCACGCCGGGGCAACCATGATGTGATGATGCGCGGTACCTTCGCCAACATCCGCATCCGCAACGAAATGCTCGGTGGTGAAGAAGGCGGCAACACCCTCTATGTACCCACTGGCGAGAAGCTGGCGATCTACGACGCGGCCATGCGCTACCAGGCCGACGGCACGCCATTGATAGTGATTGCCGGCCAGGAGTACGGCACCGGCTCGAGCCGCGACTGGGCCGCCAAGGGCACCAACCTGCTGGGGGTCAAGGCGGTGCTGGCCGAGAGCTTCGAACGTATCCACCGCTCCAACCTGGTGGGCATGGGGGTACTGCCCCTGCAGTTCCAGTCTGGGCAGAACCGCAAGAGCCTGGCCCTGGACGGCCGCGAACGTGTCGACATCCTCGGCCTGAGCCAAGCCCAAGTGCAGCCGCACATGACCCTGACCCTCCAGATCACCCGCGAGGATGGCCGCCAGGAACAGGTCCAGGTGCTGTGCCGCATCGACACCCTCAATGAAGTCGAGTACTTCAAGGCAGGCGGCATTCTCCACTATGTTCTGCGGCAATTGATCGCAGCCTGAAGAAACGGCCCGGTCCCCTGTGACCGGGCCTTTGCCTTAGGCTGCAGACAACGTACGATAAGCACTAATGGCCAAAGGATGGCAGACAGGCGTGTCCTCGAGCGCAGCAGCGCAGTCGAAGGGTTCACGTTTTGCTTTTCAAAGGATGTCTCATGCTTGCCCCGCAATGGATCGGCCTGGCGCTGCTCGGCCTCGGTTATCTCTTCGCCTTGCTCAAAGGCAATCTCGGCCTATTGGCCCTGCCCAGCCTGATTGCCCTGCTCTGCGCCGGCCTGCTGGTGCGCCGTGCCAGCCTCTGGCAAAAACTGGTTGGCCATGCCCTGTTCGTGCTGCTGGCCATCGCCCTGGCGCTGCACCTGCTGCCGGGTTTCATGAGCGCCAAAGTCATCGACAAGCTGCGCTTGAGCAGCGAAGCCCTGCCCTTTTCCATGTACCTGAACCTGGACAAGCCCCTGATCGGCTTCTGGCTGTTGCTGGCCTGCCCGTGGGTGCTTGCGCTGAACAACAAGCGCCCGTTCGCAAGCCTGGCCCTGACCCTGCCGTTGGTGAGCGCCCTGTGCCTGGGTGGCGCCTGGCTGATGGGGATGGTCGCCTGGGCGCCGAAGTGGCCGGAGCAAGGCTGGATCTGGGCGATGAACAACCTGTTGCTGGTCTGCCTGACGGAAGAGCTGCTGTTTCGCGGCTACATTCAGGGCGGCCTGCAACGTCTATTGAGGAACCAGAACCTGGCGCTACTGCTGGCCGCAGCATTGTTTGGCCTGGCTCATTTGGGCGGCGGCTGGCAATGGGTGCTGCTGGCCGGCCTGGCCGGTGTCGGTTATGGCCTGGCCTACCGTTATGGCGGCCTTTTCGCCGCTGTACTGTGCCATTTCGGCCTGAATCTTGCGCACTTTGCCGGCTTCAGCTATCCGGCCATGGTGCCGCTGTGAACCTGCGGTCAATAGCTGACTTTTGTGTCAAAAATATGAAAAAATACAGCGAACTTGTTGAACTTTGCACCGGTGGCGTAACGCAGGTCGGAGCATGACTCCTTGATCGAAATCAAGCCCTGCAAATATTCATTCAACAAAAGCCCCGGCATGCCGATAACTCTGGAAAGCCTTGCGGATTGAACAGCTAATGCGTAACAACCAGCCGATTACCCAACGCGAACGGACTTTCCCAGCTCAGCAACGGTTGATTTCGACCACTGATGCCAAGGGTGTTATCACTTACTGCAACGACGCTTTCATCGAGATCAGCGGCTTCTCCCGCGAGGAGCTGATGCGCGCGCCGCATAACCTGGTCCGCCACCCGGATGTGCCGCCAGCGGTATTTGCGCACATGTGGTCGACGCTCAAACAAGGCTTGCCATGGATGGGCATCGTCAAGAACCGCTGCAAGTCGGGCGACCATTACTGGGTCAATGCCTATGTCACGCCGGTGTTCGAAAACAACCAGGTGGTGGGCTTTGAATCGGTACGGGTCAAACCGACCGCCGAACAGGTCCGCCGCGCCGAAGCGCTGTACCAGCGCATCAACCAGGGCAAACCGGCGATCCCGCGTCGCGACAAGTGGCTGCCGGTCGTGCAGGACTGGTTGCCCTTCATTCTGGTCAGCCAGATCGGCTTTTTGATCGGCAACTGGCTGGGCCACTCCTGGGGCTTCGCCCTCGCCGCCGCCCTGTCGGTGCCGCTCGGCCTGCTCGGCCTGAGCTGGCAGCAGCGCGGCCTCAAGCGCCTGCTGCGCCTGGCCGAACAGACCACCTCCGATCCGCTGATCGCACAGATGTACACTGACAGCCGCGGTGTGCAGGCGCGCCTGGAAATGGCCATGCTCAGCCAGGATGCCCGGATGAAAACCTGCCTGACCCGCCTGCAGGACACCGCCGAGCACCTCAACGAGCAGGCGCGCCAGTCCGACACTCTGGCCCACAACAGCTCCTCGGGCCTGGAACGCCAGCGGGTGGAGACCGAGCAGGTCGCCGCCGCCGTCAACCAGATGGCCGCCACCACCCAGGAAGTGGCCAACCATGTGCAGCGCACCGCCGATGCCACCCAGGAAGCCAATCGCCTGACCGGGCGCGGCCGCGACATCGCCGGGGAGACCCGTGAGGCGATCCAGCGCCTGTCGGCCGCCGTGGGCGAAACCGGGCTGACCGTGACCCAACTGGCCCGCGACAGCGACGAGATCGGCGGTGTGGTCGATGTGATCAAGGGCATTGCCGACCAGACCAACCTGTTGGCCCTCAACGCCGCCATTGAAGCGGCCCGGGCCGGTGAAATGGGCCGCGGCTTTGCCGTGGTGGCAGACGAGGTGCGCCAGCTGGCGCAGCGCACCGCCGAGTCCACCGGGCAGATCCATGGCCTGATCGCCAAGTTGCAACAGACCGCCAACAGTGCCGTGCAAACCATGGAAACCGGCCACCGCCAGGCCGAGGAAGGCGTGGCACGGGTACTGGAAGCGGACCAGGCGCTGGTGGGCATCAGCGAAGCCGTGGCCAATATCACCGACATGGCTACGCAGATTGCCGCCGCGACCGAAGAGCAGACGGCTGTTGCCGATGAAATCAGCCGCAACATCAGCACCATCGCTGAACTGGCTGACCAGAGCTCGGAACAGGCCCAGCACTCGGCGCAGCTCAGCGAAGAGCTGACCCGCACTGCCACCAGCCAGTACTCGCTGGTAGAACGCTTCAACCGCTAAGCCCGACCGCGCATCGCCCCTGGCGGTGCGCGGTTGTCCCGCCTTACCAGTCGAGCATCAGCCGGCTTTCGAAGTAGCGCTCTGCACCATTGAGTGGGTCGTTGAAACGCAGGCTTTGGGCCAGCAGCTTCAACGGTTTGCTGTAGTCGTCAGGCCCTTGAATGATGTCCGGATAGAACGGATCATTGCAGATACTCGCCCCCAGGGCGGTCATGTGCACGCGCAGCTGGTGGGTCTTGCCGGTCACCGGTGAAAGCCCATAGCGCCACAGCTCACCGTTTTTCTCCAGCACCTGGGCCAGGGTCTCGCTGTTGTTTGCCCCCGGCACTTGCTGCATGCGAAAGAACGGCTCGCCATTGGCCAGCCGGCTCTTGTGTACCAGCGGAAACTCAAGCTCCGGCAAGGCTCGGGCGATGGCCTGGTAGCGTTTGTCGATCTGCCGGTTGGGGAACAGCGATTGGTAGGCCGAGCGGCTCTGCGGGTTGGCCGAAAACAGCACCAGCCCGGCGGTGTGCCGATCGATACGGTGCAAAGGCACCAGGTTGGGGTTGTCGAGACGGCGAATCAGGCGGCGCAGCAAGGTCTGCTCGACATACTCGCCGGTCGGGGTGACCGGCAGGAAGTGCGGCTTGTCTGCCACCACCAGGTGCTCATCGATGTGCAGGATGGTTTCTTCGACCGGAATCGGCTTCTCGTTCGGCACTTCACGAAAATAGTGAATGCGCAGGCCTGGGCGATACGCCAGTTCAACACCGATCGGCAGGCCCTGGGCATCCAGCACCCGCCCACGGGCAATGCGGTCGAGCCACTGCTCACGACCAATGGCCTTGAAGTGCTCGCTCAAGCAGTCGAGCACAGTCGCCCAGTTGCCGGGCGGCAGGCAAACAGTACTGGCTTGATGCTGAGCAGGATCGAAGGGGGGCGTGGCCATGGAAACACTCGAGACAGATTGACCGGCCATTATCGCCCATGCCCGCTCGCTCAGCCAGCTTCGGCGGCGGCCGCCTCGATGAACTCCTTGAGCCAGCGCAGCACCTCGACCGCTTCCCAGCGGCCGGGATCATAGAGGGCGTACAACACCCCCTGGTACCCGACTACATCCAGCGCCCGATGGTAACCGGCGCGCTGGAACAAGGCTTCGATCTCGGCAAAACAGGTATTGAAGTGCACTTTGTTGAACGGCGTCTTGCCTTCGAGCACCAGGCCGTCAAGGCGCAACTCGAGCACCGCTTCACTCACGGCCTCGACAGCCATGCGATTGACGGAGTATTTCAGTTGTTCGACATTGACCATTGATCCGGACCCTCGACGCAAGCGCCATTCCCTATACTGTATTTATATACAGCATATTCAGAGATGTCGCCTGCGTCAATCAGCCTGCAGCTGTCAGACCAAACCCGGGAGAATGCCAGATCCATTGCGCACCGTGAGCACTTGACGGCGCTGCTGACCCGAAGCAACGCTCAAGTGCACCCACTGGTCATATTCGAGAATCAGTTGGTCAAACAGCAGGTGGCTGTCTGCCACCCACCGCGCCAGCGCTGCCGGCGTCAGCCCGGGCACGTTGAAGTCAGCTGCCAGCCCTTCGATATGCGCACTGCCGGATGAGCCTCCAATTGCCTCGTTCAGTGCAAGTGCGCGAAAACCGCTGCTGATCAGCACCGGCGCACCGACCAGCTCGCGCACCTGTTCGAGCGTTGCACACAGACGGCGCAGGTTATCCAGGGCGCGAGGATCGGGCTGGTTATCGATACCTCGTCGCGCTGCGGTCTCCGATACGGTCAGTTCCTCCAGAGTGAAGTGTTCGGTCAGGTACATGGTGCGGCTCCTTGGCAAGTTCAGAGAAGCCAAGAATTGTCCACATCGGCAGAGCGCTGCGCACGACGGGAAAGATATCCGTCAAGGCCGAACCCTCAGCCCAGGAACGTCACGACCTGCTCGGCATCGAACGGCCAACGCAGCTCGGCCGCTGTATCGCAACGACGCAACACCGGGATGAGCAAGCCATAGGTATCGACCATCCCCTCGTGCTCGGCGATATCAACCAGCTCGACCAGCAGGCCATGCTCAACAAACGGCATCAGCAGCGCCTCGGCCACTTCACACAGGTGACAGCCCAGGGTGCCGAACAATTGGCATTCAGGAGGCATTTATGGGTACCAGCATCTGTAGGAACGGATCATTATTCTAGGTCTGGATTCGGAGCCAGTCGAGCGCACCGCAGAAGCTTGCGAACAGCACTCAAGTACTGATGCACATCAACGGCCAAATGGCGCAAGTCGTTCAGACTTAATGGTTTTTTCGCTGTTTTCGCAAGGGAGTGTCTTGTGTTTGCCAACCTGTTGATCATCCTCGCTTCATCGCTGGTCGTTATCGCCTTTTTCCGGCGACTCAAACTGCCACCGGTTCTGGGCTACCTGTGTGTTGGCCTGTTCGTAGGGCCGACTGCCCTGGACTGGGTCAATGAAAGCGAGGAACTGCCAGACCTGGCGGAAATGGGTGTGGTGTTTCTGCTGTTTTCCCTGGGCCTGGAGTTTTCCCTGTCGAAAATGCTCGCCCTGCGCAAGGTGGTGTTCGGCCTGGGCAGCCTGCAGGTCATCTGCACAAGCCTGCTCCTCGCCGGGCTTCTGGCCTTGCTCGGCATGCCGGCCAACGCTGCCCTGCTGCTTGGCGCGGGCCTGGCGTTGTCATCCACGGCAATCGTCAGCAAAGAGCTCACCAGCCTTGGCGAGATCTTCAGCAGCCACGGCCAGAATGCCATTGGCGTGTTGCTGTTCCAGGATGTGGTGGCAGTACTGCTGCTGACCCTGGTACCGGTGTTTGCCGGGCAAAGCGGCCAGGCCTGGTACTGGGCCCTGCCGCTGACCCTGGGCAAGACCGTGATCCTGTTCGTCGGCCTGCTGCTGGCCAGCCGCTGGTTGCTGCCACGCCTGTTCCATGAGGTGGCCAGCTCGCATTCCGCGGAGCTTTTCGTGCTGCTGGCACTGGTCATCGTCTTGTTGACCGCCTGGCTGACCCACCTGCTGGGTCTGTCCCCGGCGCTGGGCGCCTTCCTTGCCGGCATGCTGCTGGGCGAAAGCAATTACCGCCATCAGATCGAAGCCGATATCCGCCCATTCCGCGACATCTTGCTGGGGCTGTTCTTCGTCAGTATCGGCATGCTCATCGACTTGCAGCTGTTTGCCAGCCACGGCCTGGAGATCCTTGGCCTGACCCTGGCGCTGCTGCTGGTCAAAGGCTGCGTGGTCGCCGCTCTGGTACGGATACGTGGCAGCGACGCCGAAACCGCCTGGCGCAGCGGCCTGGCCCTGGCCCAGGGCGGCGAATTCTGTTTCGCCCTGATGGCACAGATGCAACAGACCCAACTGCTGCCAGAAGAACTGGGGCATTTGCTGCTGGCCGCCACGTTCTGCTCGATGCTGGTCACCCCTTTGCTGCTGCGTGCGGCCCCGACCATTGCCTCACGCCTGCACCGCAAGCCCAACCAGGAGGTTCATCTGGAGGAGATCGAAGCACAGAGCGCCTCGATGCATGGCCACGTGCTGATCTGCGGCTATGGCCGGGTGGGGCAGTCGATCGGACGCTTCCTGCGTCGGGAAAACATTCCGTTCATTGCCCTGGATGACGACCCGGTACGAGTCCAGGAAGCCGCAGCCGGGGAAAGCTGCGTGCACTACGGTGACTCGCGCCGGGGTGAACTCCTCACCGCCATCGGCCTTGAGCGGGCGCGGCTGCTGGTGATTGCCGTGGACAAGACCGACATCGCCCTGAGCGTTTTGCAGGCGGCGCGCGAACGCCACGCCCAGGTGCAGATCCTGGTGCGCACCCGCGACGACAGCCAGCGCGACGAACTGCGGGCCGCTGGCGCCACCGCGGTGGTCCCTGAGCTGCTGGAGTCGAGCCTGATGCTGGCCTCTCACGCCCTGGTCATGCTCGGCCTGCCGCAAGAGCAGGTGCAGCAACGCGTCGACGAAGTGCGCAAGAGCCGTTACCGCCTGCTGCACGCCTTCTACCATGGCGCACAGACCAGCCCGGTCGACAGCGAAGGCCTGCCCAAGGCGATGATGCACGCGGTCAACCTCGGCGCCGAAGCCTACGCCTGCGGCCGCCCGCTGAAGGAACTGGGCCTGGAGCAACTGGGCGTCGAACTGCAGGCGGTGCAACGCCAGGGCACGGAGTTGACCCTAGACGCCGGTACCTGCCTGCATGCCGGCGATGCGGTGCTGGTCAGCGGCCCACTGAGCGCCCTGCAAGACTGCGAAGCGCGCTTGCTCGCCGGACGCTGAGCCCTTCAGTCCTGACTGGTGGCGCCGATCTTGTGAATCGACAGGTCGGCGCCGTAGTACTCCTGCTCCTGGCTCAGGCGCAAGCCGTGCAGCAGCTTGATGCTGCCATACACGGCAAACCCGCCGAGCAAGGCCACCAGCACTCCGGCCAGGCTGCCAATCAGTTGGCTGATCAGGCTCACCCCACCCAGCCCGCCCAAGGCACTCTGGCCGAAGATCCCACAGGCGATCCCGCCCCACACCCCGCACAAGCCATGCAGCGGCCATACCCCCAGGACATCGTCGATCTTCCAGGTGCTCTGCGCGGCGATAAAGCACCAGACAAACAAAGCCCCGGCAATCGCCCCGGTGACCAACGCACCCACCGGGTGCATCAGATCCGATCCCGCGCACACCGCCACCAGCCCGGCCAGCGGGCCGTTGTGCAGAAAGCCCGGGTCATTGCGCCCGACCAGCAAGGCGGCAACGGTACCGCCGACCATGGCCATCAGCGAGTTGACCGCCACCAGGCCGCTGACTCCTTGCAGGGTTTGCGCACTCATGACGTTAAAGCCGAACCAGCCGACAATCAGAATCCACGACCCCAGGGCCAGGAACGGAATGTTCGACGGCGCAAAGGCCACCAGCTTGCCGTCGCGGTAACGGCCGTGGCGCGGCCCCAGCAGCAAGACTGCCGCCAGCGCCAGCCAGCCGCCCATGGCATGCACCACAACGGAGCCGGCAAAGTCATGAAAACCTGCACCAAAGCGCGCCGCCAGCCAGGCCTGCAGGCCAAAATTGCCGTTCCAGACAATGCCTTCGAACAACGGATAGACGAAGGCCACGATCAGCACCGTAGCGCACAGTTGCGGGGCAAAGCGTGCCCGCTCGGCAATACCGCCGGAGATGATCGCCGGAATCGCCGCAGCAAAGGTCAGCAGAAAAAAGAATTTCACCAGGCTGTAGCCATGCTCCTGGCTCAGCACCTGGGCCGGTTGCAAAAAACTGACACCGTAGGAAATCCAGTAGCCGATGAAGAAGTACGCCAGGGTCGAGACAGCAAAATCGCTGAGTATCTTCGACAGGGCATTGACCTGGTTCTTGTGCCGCACAGTGCCCACTTCGAGAAAGGCGAAACCGGCATGCATGGCCAGGACCATCACCGCACCGAGCAGAATGAACAGCGTATTGGAACCGTGGACCAGAGTGTCCACTGCGCTTTGCATATTTTCCATGGAAAAGGCAGGCCTGCAAAAAAGCACCAAGACAGTTCAAAAACACTCCCTCATGCACCAGCCTGGATCGTTATTGCGGCCACCTCCCTGGCCAATCCGGGTGGTACGGGAGTTTTTCCTTGGGTTTGTCGTGGATTGGGTTAAGGTTTACAGGTCCCGGCATCTGCTTGCGCCCGCCATCGGCGCAGGCACCGGGCCTGGCGCACCATGGCGAAGCAAAAGCTGTACCAGCGAAATTGCACTTGAACCTTCGTCCGCGCCCACCACTCGAAGTAGCCATACACACCGTTAGGGAGAGCCCCATGGCCAGCAAATCGGCAAAGACTGCTCAAGACATATTGATGGCTGACTTCCAGGCCCTGGTACGTGATACCGAAAAGCTGCTGGAACACACCGCGACCCTGGCTGGCGATCAAGCCGATGAGCTGCGCGAGCAGATCCACGACAGCCTGCTGCGCGCCCGGGAAACCCTGCAACTGACCCAGGATTCGGTACGCGAACGCGGCGAAGCGGCCCTGGCCGCCACCGAGGACTACGTACAGAGCAACCCCTGGCAGTCGATCGGCATTGCCGCCGGGGTCGGCTTCCTGATCGGCCTGTTGGCCACCCGCCGCTGAGGAGCGCGCATGGAAAGTGAACCACTTGCCGGCGCCGGCCCCTCCAGCAAACGTCTTGGCGCAGCGGTGCTGGGCCTGCTGCACGGCCACGTCGAACTGTTCGGCATCGAGCTGCAGGAACAAAAAGCCCGCACCCTGAGCCTGCTGCTGTTCGCAGGCCTGGCGTTGGTGTTTGCCCTGTTGTTGTTGACCGCCCTCTCCGGCCTGGTGCTGGTCATGCTCTGGGACAGCTACCGCCTGGCCGGCATCATTGGCCTGTGCGTGTTCTACGCGATCGCGGCGCTGTTCTGCGGCCTGCGCCTGAAGGCGGCGGTGTTCGATGAGTCATCGCCATTCAGCTCAACCCTCGAAGAACTTGCCAAAGACCGGGAGCGCCTGTTGCCATGAGCCTGCCAGAACTACCGCGCACCACTGATCGCCGGGAACTGCGCAAAGCCCTGGTGCGCTTGCGCCTGGAAATGCATCGCCAGGAGATTCGCCACGAGTCCGGGCAACTGCTCAACCCCCTGACCCGCTTGCGCAGCATGGGCGACACACTGCAAGGCGGCCTGGGCATCAAGCACGCACCGTTGTGGGGTATCGGTGCCGTGGTGCTGCTGGGCTTCCTCACCGGCAAAGGTGCACGCAGCGGCAGCGTCAGCCGCCTGGTGCGGCTGGGAACCAGCTTGATTCCTTTGTTGAAGCTGGCCATGCAAGGGGCTGACAGCAAGCGTTGAGTTGGCCTTGTTGCATGTGTGTGTGTGTGTGTGTGGGCTTGCCCCGCGATAGTACTCTGCCAGTCATCTCGCATCGCGGGGCAAGTCGGCCGCCGCACCGCCGCTCCCACAGAATCTGGTTGCAAGAACACACTTGCAGCCCCCGCCCCAAACCACGAAGCTAGCCCCCTGCCCCCGCACCGGAGAAATGGCCTTGGATTGGCAAACCCTGCTCACCCGCGAACGCCTCGGTAAACCCCTGCACAGCCCTGAAGAGCTCGGCCGTAGCCCGTTCCACAAAGACCACGACCGGATCATCTTTTCCGGCGCCTTCCGCCGCCTGGGGCGAAAGACCCAAGTGCATCCGGTGTCGAGCAACGACCATATCCACACCCGCTTGACGCACTCCCTGGAGGTCAGCTGCGTCGGCCGCTCGCTGGGCATGCGCGTTGGCGAAACCCTGCGTGCCCACCTGCCGCAATGGTGCGAGCCCAGCGACCTGGGCATGGTCGTACAATCCGCCTGCCTGGCTCACGACATCGGCAATCCACCCTTTGGCCACTCCGGCGAAGACGCCATCCGCCACTGGTTCCAGCAAGCGGCCGGGCGCGGCTGGCTCGACGCGATGAGCGATGCCGAACGCGGCGATTTTCTCAACTTCGAAGGCAATGCCCAGGGTTTTCGTGTCCTCACCCAGCTTGAATATCACCAGTTCGACGGTGGCACCCGGCTGACCTACGCAACCCTCGGCACCTACCTGAAGTACCCCTGGACGGCACGCCATGCCGACGCCCTGGGCTACAAGAAACACAAGTTCGGCTGCTACCAGAGCGAACTGCCGCTGCTCGAACAGATCGCCCACAAGCTGGGCCTGCCACAACTTGAAGAGCAGCGCTGGGCACGTCACCCGCTGGTGTACCTGATGGAGGCCGCCGACGACATCTGCTATGCCCTGATCGACCTGGAAGACGGCCTGGAGATGGACCTGCTCGACTACGCCGAAGTCGAGTCGCTGCTGCTCAGCCTGGTGGGTGATGACCTGCCGGAGACCTACCGCCAGCTTGGCCCTGATGATTCGCGTCGACGCAAACTGGCCATCTTGCGCGGCAAGGCCATCGAACACCTGACCAATGCCGCGGCACGCGCCTTCGTCGAACAACAGGACGCACTGCTCGCAGGCACCCTGGCTGGCGATCTGGTCGAGCACATGCATGGGCCGGCCAAACGTTGCGTACTGCAGGCCAAGGACATCGCCCGGAAAAAAATCTTCCAGGACAAACGCAAGACCCTGCATGAGATTGGTGCCTATACCACCCTGGAAATCCTCCTCAACTCGTTCTGTGGTGCAGCCCTGGAGCAACATGGCGGGCGCACGCCATCGTTCAAGAGTCGAAGAGTTCTTGATTTGCTGGGCAAGAATGCACCGAGCCCCGACGCTTCCTTGCACACTTCGTTCCTGCGCATGATCGATTTCATCGCCGGGATGACCGACAGTTACGCCAGCGAAATGGCCCTTGAGATGACAGGGCGCTCCAGCCCGGCCTGAAACGCCCCGCCGCGCACTGGCCACCAATAGGGCAGTGCGTTTGCGGCCGCTGCATGAAGGAAACAACTTACAAATCACAACAAAGCATAAACAGAAACACGTCCTAGAAATAAAACCTTACCAACACCTCATTGACTTTAACTTCCCTACAAATCCGACTGTAATCCTATACTTCAAATCAAGTAGGACTTTTCCTATATATCAACTAATCGCCCGTTAGTTCGTGCCCGGCCTGTTCTATCTGCGTTAAGGTGCCCTTACTCCCTCTGGTACCTTATGGAAATTCAACATGTACTCTGTATTCATCGTCGACGATCATCCGGTCATCCGCCTGGCGGTGCGCATGCTTCTGGAGAATGAAGGCTATCGAGTGGTCGGCGAATCGGACAACGGTGTAGATGCCATGCAAATGGTCCGCGAATGCCTGCCGGACCTGATCATCCTTGACATCAGCATCCCACGGCTGGATGGCCTTGAAGTTCTCTCGCGCTTTCACGCCATGGGCATCCCGCTGAAAATCCTGATATTGACCGCTCAATCACCTGCACTCTTCGCCATCCGTTGCATGCATTCGGGTGCGGCCGGCTATGTCTGCAAGCAAGAAGACCTGAGCGAACTACTCAGCGCCATAAAAGCGGTTCTTTCCGGTTACAACTACTTCCCCAGCCAGGCGATCAACCCGGTGCGCAAACACGATGATTCAGCCGCAGAACTGGATTTATTCAAACAGGTCAATGACCGTGAGTTGATGGTCCTGCAACTATTTGCCCAAGGTAGAAGTAACAAGGAAATAGCCCAAGGCATGTTTCTCAGCAACAAGACCGTCAGCACCTATAAGAAAAGGCTGATGCAAAAGCTTCAGGCCAGTTCATTGGTCGAACTGATTGAAATGGCCAAGCGCAATGCACTGGTTTGAGGCCATTCATGCTTAGGCGCAGTCTCGCCCTACTGCTCTGCGGCCTGCTGGCCGGCTTGAGCATGGCTCCGCAGGCGCGCGAGGTCACGTCCACGCCTTTCACCTTGTTCAGCCGCGCCGGCCCGATTGCCATGCAGCTGTCTTTGAGCCCGGCCCAGCGCCAGTGGATCAAAGGCAAGGGCGAGTTGGTCCTGGGCACCTCGGCACCGGATTACCCACCCTTCGACATGACCGCCAGTGGCCGGGACTACGAAGGCCTGACCGCCGACTTCGCCGGCCTGATCGGCTCGGCCCTGGGCCTGCCGATCAGGGTGCAACGCTTCGCCACCCGCCAGGAGGCAGTCAAGGCACTGGCCCAAGGCCAGATCGACCTGCTTGGCAGTACCAACGGCTTCGAAGCAGTCACCCCGGGCATCGCCCTGTCATTACCTTACGCCGTGGACCAACCGGTGCTGGTGACCCGCGAAAACGAGACGCGGCCCCTGGATACCGGCCTGAACGGCCTGCGCCTGAGCATGGTCTACCACTACCTGCCGATGGAGGAGGTGCTGGCCAACTACCCTGACGCCACCATCCAGTCCTACCCCTCGTACCAGAACGCGCTCAATGCGGTGGCCTTCGACCAGGCCGATGTCTTTCTCGGCGACACCATCTCCACCCACTACCTGATCAACCAGGGCCATCTGCAGAACGTCAAGATGGCCAATTTCGGCAAACATGAAGCCGTTGGTTTCAGCTTTGCCGTGCAACGCAGCAACCAGCTCCTGCTGGAGCTGATCAACGCCACCCTCGAATCGGTCTCCAGCAGTACCCGTGAAAGCATTTTCAAGCGCTGGAGCGCTGGCAGCGACGTGCTGCTGACCGACCGCAAGCTGCAACTGTCACAACGCGAAGAACGCTGGCTGAGCGATCACCCGGTAGTGCGAGTGGTTGTAAACGAAACAGCCGCGCCACTGACCTTCTTCGACAGCGCCGGAAACTTTCGCGGGATTGCCGCCGACCTGCTGGAACTGATCCGCCTGCGCACCGGGCTGCGTTTTGAAGTGCAGCGCGCCAGCGGTATCAGCGACATGATCGACCGCCTCAACCATGACCAGGCCGATGTCATCGCCGCGATATCACCCAGCCCCCGTCGCGCAGGAACCCTGGCGATCAGCCGACCATACCTGGAAAACTCTTATGTGTTGCTGACACGCAAGGGCAGCGACCAGCCCGATTCGCTGGAGCACATGAACGGCCGGCGCCTGGCGCTGACCCGCGACAGCCCCTTGTACGATGACTTGCGCCAACGCTTCCCCGGTATCCAGTTAATCGAAACCGAGAGTACTTTCTACTCCACCTCACTGCTGGCCAGCGGCCATGTCGATGCCGCCATTACTGCATTGATCAATGCCAATTTCAGCCTGGCTTCCCAGCGCGAGCTGGTGATTCGCTCATCGGTGGGTGCCGAACCCGCCACCTTCGCCATGGCGACTGCACGAGGCGCCCAGGAACTGGGTTCGATTCTCGACAAGGCGTTGTTGAGCATCGCTCCGGAGGAACTTGGCATCATCAACAGCCGCTGGCGTGGCTACAGCACCGAAACCGACGCTTACTGGCAAAAATACCAACGCCTGATCCTTCAGGTGGTGCTGGGTACCAGCCTGTTGCTGTTGCTGTCACTGGCCTGGAATGCCTGGATGCGCCGCCAGATAAAGCAGCGCGAGGCCGCCGAGCGCGCCCTCAGTGACCAGCTCGAATTCATGAGCGCATTGCTCAACGGCACGCCCCACCCAATGTACGTTCGCGATCGTGCCGGCTTGCTGAAAAGCTGCAACGTCAGTTATCTGGAAGCAGTAGAAGCGCAGCTAGGGGAGGTACTGGGCAAAAGTATCCGCGACAGCACCCTGGGCGACAGCTGCTATGCCAGCCAGATCCAGGCCGACTACCAGAAGGTCATGCGCGAAGGGACTCCGCTGATCGTCGACCGGCCTTTGCTGCTCAAGGAGCGCGAGTTGACCATCTACCACTGGATTCTGCCTTACCGCGACTCCCTCGGCGAAGTCCAGGGCATCATCGGCGGCTGGATCGACATCAGCGAGCGCCGCCAGCTGATCCAGGACCTGCGCCTGGCCAAGCAACGGGCCGATGATGCCAATCGCGCCAAGAGCGTTTTCCTGGC
This sequence comes from Pseudomonas tructae, assembly GCF_004214895.1. NCBI lineage: Bacteria > Pseudomonadati > Pseudomonadota > Gammaproteobacteria > Pseudomonadales > Pseudomonadaceae > Pseudomonas > Pseudomonas tructae. The sequence goes on from NZ_CP035952.1 coordinate 4,193,758, forward strand.
AACCATCAGCCACGAGATTCGCACGCCGATGAACGCCATCATCGGCATGCTCGAGCTCACCCTCAAACGCGCGGACCAAGGGCATATCGATCGGCCGGCGATCGAGGTGGCCTACAACTCGGCGAAAGAACTGCTGACCTTGATCGGCGATATCCTCGACATGGCGCGCATTGAGTCCGGGCACATGACCCTGGCACCGGAACCTGTCAACCTGGCCGAGCTGGTCGAGTCGGTCGGTCGTGTGTTCGATGGCGTAGCCCGACAGAAGGACCTGCGCCTGAACCTTGCGATCCCCGCGCAAGCACGCTGTGAAGTGCTGCTCGACCCCCTGCGCTTCAAGCAGATCCTGTCAAACCTGGTCAGCAACGGGATCAAGTTCACCGAGCAGGGCCAGGTGACCGTTCACCTGGCCCTGGAACCTGGGCCCACAGCCGACCAAGCGAGCCTGCTGGTCACGGTACAGGACAGCGGCATCGGTATTCACGCCCAGGACCAGCAGCGCCTGTTCCTGCCCTTCGCCCAAGCCAACCCCGAGAGCAACCTGGCCCGCAGCGGCACCGGGCTGGGCCTGGCCATCAGCCGTGACCTGTGCCAGGCCATGGGCGGCACACTGAGCCTGCACAGTGTGTTTGGCCAGGGCACCCGGGTGTCCATCCGCATGCCCCTGACGCTGCTGGCCGATACGCCCAAATCCGCCCCCGCCCCGCCTGCTCCCGAGGCGCTTCTGCCAGCACTGCACATACTGGTGATCGATGACCACCCGGCCAATTTGCTGCTGATTGCCCAGCAACTGAGTTTCCTCGGGCTTGAACATACCAGTGCCGACAACGGCCCCAGCGGCCTGAGCATATGGCTTCAAGGCCACTTCGATGTGGTGATTGTCGACTGCAACATGCCGCAGATGAATGGCTATCAGTTTACCCAGGCGGTGCGGGACCACGAGCAGGCGTACCAGTGGCTACCCTGCACCGTCCTCGGCTACACCGCCAACGCCCAGCCGGAAGTGCGCGAACGCTGCCGTCAGGTGGGAATGGATGATTGCCTGCTAAAACCCATCAGTCTCAATGCCCTGAGCCAGCGCCTGGCCAAAGCCCCGCTGCTGGCAATACGCCAGACAACACCCAGGCCCATACCGTTCGACCTGCAGGGACTTGAGCCATTGGTGGGCACCAATGCCAGTGACTTGCGTCAATTGCTCGAGGAACTGCGGCGCAGTTTTCAGCGCGATGCGACGAGGCTCGAAGCTATCGACCCAGGGGAGGACGCGCTGCAACTGATGAACCAGGCCCACAGAATTCTGGGGCCAGCACGTATCATTCAGGCCGACGACCTGATCCAGGCCTGTGAACGCCTGGAGGCCGACTGCAAGGACAAGCGCGCACCCACGGTGCTCGAACGGCGTCGGCGCCGAGTGCTGAGCGTCATGCAGACAGTTGAATGCGCATTGCAGGCGCAGTTGCAGCAACAATCTGCGCAGCAACGGCGCTCCAATGGCAATGCCTGAACAGGCACTCAAGCGCAGAAACGAAAACGGCGGCCACTGGGGCCGCCGTTTCAGCTGGATCAGGAAGCCGGGTTGACCGGTTTTTCCGGATACCAGGCGTCCAGCAGCGGGCTGACTTCAACTTTGGTCAGTTCGCTACGGCCCTTGAGCCAGGCTTCAACAGCAGCACGCTGCTCTTCGGTGACCGAGCCACGATCGGCCTTGCAGACCAGACCGAAGTCTTCGCCGCCAACGTAGTCCAGACCATTGGCATCCATGGCGTCAGCCAGGAATGCATCGAGGAAGGCATCAATGGCTTCGTCGGACAGGTCTTCCTTGAAATCCAGGTTCAGCTCAAAACCCAGCTCCTGGAATTCATCCACGCAGAGTTTTTTGCGCAGACGGCGGGAACGGTTAGTGGCCATGAAACAATCCTCTTGAGTATTAACGCGCGGCACTTTACCAGTTTCGCCGCGCCATTGCCGGACTAAAAGCCGATAAGCTGTTGTCTGATCCTGTATTCACAGGCCCATGGGCGGTCGGCTTGGGGCATAATGCGCGCTATATATTTCCGTGTCGGGGCCTTCACCTTTTTTCGCCCCGTTTTTTTCACCCCTCGCTCGCAGGGTTTTATTGCACATGATCAGATCTCTTCGCCCTCTGCTGCTTGCCGGCCTGCTGATGCCCCTGGCGCTTTCCAGCCATGCCGCCGCCGTCAACACCACGCTTTCGCCAAAAGTGCAGCAGGCCCTGAAAACCAACAAGCTGCAAGACTCCGCCCTGTCACTGGTCATGCTGCCGCTCAACGGCCCGGGCACCCCGACCGTGTTCAATGCCGACGTCTCGGTCAACCCGGCCTCGACCATGAAGCTGGTCACCACTTATGCCGCCCTGGAAATGCTCGGCCCCACCCACCAGTGGAAAACCGAATTCTACAGCGACGGTCCGCTGCGCAATGGCGTGCTGCAGGGCAACCTGTACCTCAAGGGCGGCGGCGACCCGAAGCTGAACATGGAAAAGCTCTGGCTGCTGATGCGCGACCTGCGCGCCAACGGTGTACAGACCATCAGCGGCGACCTGGTCCTCGATCGCAGCCACTTCATCCAGCCGCAACTGCCGCAATTCAACGATGACGGTGGCGACGAGAACAAACCGTTCCTGGTCAAGCCCGATTCGCTGCTGATCAACCTCAAGGCCCTGCGTTTCGTCGCCCGCAACGACGGTGGCAAGGTGCTGGTCTCGGTCGAGCCTCCGATTGCCAACATCCGCATCGACAACCAGGTCAAGGCGGTCAATTCCAAGCAGTGCAGCGGTGACGTGCGCTACAACCCGGTGGTCCAGGCCGATGGTGTCAGCGTCGTGGTCAGCGGCCAACTGGGTGACGGCTGCAACTCGCAGACCTACCTGTCGCTGCTCGACCACCCGACCTACGCCGCCGGTGCCGTGCGGGCGATCTGGAACGAGCTGGGTGGCAGCATCCAGGGCCGCGACCGGGTCGACAACGTGCCCAAGAGCGCGCGCCTGCTGGCCCGGGCCTTCTCACCGGACCTGGTGGAGATCATCCGCGATATCAACAAGTACAGTAACAACACCATGGCCCAGCAGTTGTTCCTGAGCCTGGGTGCGCAGTTCCGTACCGACGCCGACGGCGACGACGCCCGTGCTGCGCAACGCGTGGTCCGCCAGTGGCTGGCGAAAAAAGGCATCACCGCGCCGCACCTGATCATGGAAAACGGCTCGGGCCTGTCCCGCGCCGAACGGGTCAGTACCCGGGAAATGGCCGCCTTGCTGCAAGCGGCCTGGAACAGCCCGTACGCCGCCGAGTTCATCAGTTCGATGCCGCTGGTGGGCATGGACGGCACCATGCGCAAGCGCCTCAAGCGCACGGCCATGACCGGCGAAGCACACATCAAGACCGGCACCCTGAACACCGTGCGCGCCATTGCCGGCTTCAGCCGCGACAGCAACGGCAACACCTGGGCGGTGGCGGCGATCCTCAACGACCCCAAACCCTGGGGTGCCTCGGCAGTGCTCGATCAGGTCCTGCTCGACCTGTACCGCCAGCCCAAGCTGATCAACAGTACCGCCGCCGTTCAGCCCTGAGCCTGGCTCAGGGCAGCTCGCTCTCGACCCGGTCGCGGCCCGCCTGCTTGGCCGCGTAAACCCCCGAGTCGGCACGCAGCAGCAAGGCATCGGCGCCCTCCCCCGGGCGCCATCCGGCCACACCAAAGCTCGCCGTGACGATACCGACACCGTCAACCGGAACACTGCGCAGGCCCTGCCATAGTTCCATGGCCAGGGTGTAGGCCTGCTCACTGCTGCTGCCTGGGCACAGCACCATGAACTCCTCACCACCCAGGCGGCAGAACACATCGGTACGGCGCAGGCGGTGATTGATACGCTGGCACAGGCTACGCAACACATGGTCGCCGACGGCGTGACCATGCAGGTCGTTGATGTGCTTGAAGTGGTCGATATCCATCATGATCACGGCCAGGTCCTGATTGTCCCGCTGGGCCCGCTCCAGCTCTGCTTTCAGGCGTTCCTGGAAATAACGGCGATTGTGGATACCGGTCAGCGCATCGGTCACCGACAACGCCCGCAGCTCCTCCTCGACCCGTTTCAGATCGGAAATATCCGTAAGATAGCCATGCCACAAGGTACCCCCCTGCTCGGCCGGTTCCGGCGTCGCTTCGCCACGAATCCAGCGCAACCCGGCCACCGGCAACAAGACCCGGTACTCCTCGCGCCAGGGCGTCAGGTGATCGGCGGAATAGCGAATCGAGGTGCGCACCCGCGCCAGATCATCCGGGTGAATACGCTCGAACACCGCCGTGGCATCCTCCCGCAGGCGCTGCGGGTCAATCTCGTAGATATCGCGCAGGCCTTCGCTGGCATAGCTGAAGCAGGACCTGCCGTCGGGATCGAGGTAGAACTGGTAGATACCACCAGGCACCTCGGCGCTGAGCTTCTCCAGCAAGCGATCACGCGCGGCCAGGGCTTCATGCACGCGCTTGCGTTCGGTGACATCGATACAGATGGCCAGGTGGCCAACCCACAGCCCATGCTCGTCGAGCACAGCAGTGACCAGCATGTTGGCCAGCAGGTGGCTGCCATCCTTGCGCAACAGGGTCCACTCGCCCGGCTCGCTCTGGCCTTCCTGAACGGTTTCGGCAAACATCGCCTGGGCCGGGCTGACTTCGCGACCGTAGCGCAGACTCAAGGCCCGCGCCCGGGCCTGCAACTCCTGCGGTGAAACCAGGTCTTCCAGGGTCAGCTGGCCGATGACTTCAGCGCTGTGATAGCCGAGCATCCGTTCGGCACCGGCGTTGAAGGTGCTGATCACCCCGCGCAAGCTGGTGGCGATGATCGCCACCTGTGTGGCGGCATCGAGGACACTGCGCAACTGGCTGTGGGTATCGCGCAACGACTGCTCGCTGACACGCAGTTCAGCGGTACGTTGCTCGACCAGTGTCAGGGCGCGCTGGCGCTGACCGAACAGGCTGAACAACAAGGCGCTGAGCAACAGGCTGAGCAATCCACCGAGCAGCACCACGGCATTGACCGCCGCAGAACGATTGGCCTCCATGAAAGCCAGGCTGGGGCGGATCTCCAACTGGTAGTCATGATCGGCCAGACGCAACAGATGGCTGGCAATCAGGTCGGTGTCAGCACCCTGGTTGGCGGACTGGAACAGCACCTCGTGCTGACCTTGCCCGGACAGATCGGTAATGCGCACCACCAGGTTGTCCCGGCCAGGGCTGGGCAGCCCTTCGGCCATCAGTTGTTGCAGGCTGATCACCGCCAGCACGTAGCCCTCTGGCGTGGCGGCACTGCCTGGGGCAAACACGGGCGCAACCATGATCACGCCGCGAGCGAAGACCGGGTCAACGCTGGCCAGGTTCAACGGCGCAGAAACGGCCATGCTGCCAGGCTGCCGGGCACGCTCTAGGGCGGCCTGGCGCAAGGGTTGCGACAGCAGGTCAAGGCCCAGTGGTTGAGCCTGCTGGCCCAAAACCTGGGTGTAGAACAATGGATAATACAACCCGCGCCGGGCCGCAACCTGCAAGCTGCCGGCGTCGTTCAGCTCCTGAATGGCAAAAGGTTTGCCGAGTGTCTGTGCAGCGCTTTGCTCGAACCGCTCGCGCGCATCCCCCTCCACCCGCGGCGCCCAGGCATAGGCCTGAGTACGGTAGAGCAAGGGTTGGGCGTAGCCATTGAATTCGGCCAGAGTGACCTGGGTGGAAAACACAAAAAAGCGGCGCAAGCCATCCAGGCGCTGCACCTGATCCTCGAAGCGTTCTTCGATGCGGCTGTAACGTTCACTGGCCAGCAGCTCGAAACGTTGCCGCAGTTGCCGGTGGTACAGGTCATGGGTCGCCAGCGCCAGCAGCGCAGTCAACAGACCGCCGGCGACAAACGCAACGCCAGCCACCAGCCAGGCGGACACTTCCTCGCTGACAAAGCCGAGCATCTTCGGACGAGCGGCGTGCATCGACATAGAAAGCACTCAAAACGCCAGCATCCAGCAGATCGCGGGCTCTGATTGAGTTATAGCCATTAGCCATTAACGAAGCAATCATCGCCCGCGACAATCGGTCGATCAGCGCGCCTGAATTTTCCAGGCCCGGTGAATCTTGCTGTTACGGGCAAAGTCCGGATCCAGGGTCTGGGCACTGATCTCTTCCACCGCATAACGCTGAGCCAGGTTCTCATCGAGCTGGAACTTGCGGAAGTTGTTCGAGAAGTACAGCACACCACCCGGCGCCAGGCGCGCCACAGCCAGGTCGAGCAACTCGACATGATCGCGCTGTACGTCAAATACCCCTTCCATGCGCTTGGAGTTGGAGAAGGTCGGCGGATCGATGAAGATCAGCTCATATTCCTCGCGGCAGGCTTGCAGCCAGGCCATAACATCACCTTGCTCCAGGCGGTTCTTGTCCGAGAAGCCATTGAGCGACAAGTTGCGCCGCGCCCAGTCCAGGTAGGTCTTGGACAAATCGACGCTGGTGGTGCTGCGCGCACCGCCCTTGGCCGCATGCACACTGGCGGTGGCGGTGTAGCAGAACAGGTTGAGGAAACGCTTGCCGGCGGCCTCGCGCTGGATGCGCATGCGCATCGGGCGGTGGTCGAGGAACAGTCCGGTATCCAGATAATCGGTGAGGTTGACCAGCAATTTGACGCCGCCTTCCTGCACTTCCAGGAACTGGCCCTGGGTACTCTGGCGCTCGTACTGGCGGGTGCCGCTCTGGCGCTCGCGACGCTTGACCACGACGCGGCTCTGGTCAATGCCCAGGGCCTGGGGAATCGCCGCCAGGGCGTCGAACAGACGTGCCTGGGCCTTTTCCGGATCGATCGAGCGCGGTGCGGCGTATTCCTGCACGTGCACCCAGTCCTGGTACAGGTCGATGGCCAGGGCGTACTCGGGCATGTCGGCATCGTACAAGCGGTAGCAACTGACGTTTTCGCGCTTGGCCCACTTGCCCAGTTGCTTGAGGTTTTTCTGCAGGCGGTTGGCGAACATCTGCCCGCCTTCGCTCAGGCGTGCCGGTTCACTGGCCACTGCCGCCGGCGTACGCGGCTCGGCGGTTTCACCGTTGCGCTCCGGTTGGCGGCGCTCGCCGGTGACGAACTGATCCGGCTGAACCTTGATCAGCAACAACTTGCACGGCAAGGCGCCGTTCCAGAAGGCGTACTGCTTGTGGCTACGGATACCCATGCGCTTGCCCAGGTCCGGGGCACCGGTGAACACCGCCGCCTCCCAGTTCAGGCAGGCCTGGCGCAGGCGCTCGCCAAGGTTCTGGTAGAGGTACAACAGGCTCGCTTCGTCGCCCAGGCGCTCGCCATAGGGCGGGTTGCAGATCACCAGGCCTTTCTGGTTCTGGTCCGGGCGCGGTTCAAAGCTGCCGACTTCGCCCTGGTAGATTTTCACCCAATCGCTCAGGCCTGCACGTTCGACGTTGTTGCGACCCGGCTGGATCAACCGCGGGTCAGCTTCATAGCCACGAATCCACAACGGCGGGCGAGCCAGGCCAGCCTCGGCACGGGCCAGCGCCTCGTCATGCAGCTTGCGCCAGAGCGCCGGTACATGGCCCAGCCAGGCGCTGAAACCCCAGCGCTCGCGGCGCAGGTTGGGTGCGATATCGGCGGCGATCATCGCCGCTTCAACCAGGAAGGTACCCACGCCGCACATCGGGTCGGCCAGGGCGCCGCCTTCGGCAGCAATGCGCGGCCAGCCGGCACGGATCAGCACGGCGGCGGCAAGGTTTTCCTTCAGTGGCGCAGCGCCTTGCTGCAGGCGGTAACCGCGCTGATGCAGGCTGTGGCCGGACAGGTCCAGTGACAGGATCGCCTCACCGCGCTCCAGGCGCAGGTGCACACGCAGGTCCGGGTTGAGCTTGTCCACCGAAGGGCGCTCGCCGCTGCTGGTGCGCAGCTTGTCGACGATTGCATCCTTGACCTTCAAGGCACCGAAGTGGGTGTTGTCGATGCCCGAGCCATGGCCGCTGAACTCCACCGCCAGCGAACCGCTGGCTTCCAGATGATCCTGCCACTCGACTTCATTGATGCCGTCGTAGAGGTCGTCGGCGTTTTTCATGTTGAAGCGCTTGAGCACCAGCAGCACGCGGTTGCCAAGGCGCGACCACAGGCACAGCCGATAGGCGGTTTCCATGTCGGCCGCGCCGCGAATCGCCGAAGTGTGCTCGCGCACGTCTTCAAGGCCGAGCCCGCGGGCTTCTTCGGCAAGCAGGCCTTCAAGGCCTTTAGGGCAGGTGAGGTAAAGTTCGAAACGGTCCGACATGGGGTATCCAGAGCCTTGAGCAATAAAGTGGAAAGGCAAGCGCATTGCCCTTCCCATGTTTAATCGAACGCCTTTCCACAGCGTTCGAGTGGCGCTTTTGTTAGCGCCGGGCCACCCGCCAATCTGACTTTTGCCGTGGGCTGAAAGCCTTTGATTGCCGGGCAGAATGAAAAATTCAGGCGAAAAACCGGGAAAAATGACCCTTCGTCGTTTTGCCTTCGCTGTTACAAATTATCACATAGCGATGGCCCGATGATTTCGCATAAGGCCAAACCCTGATCATAGCGGGCTTTGCGCCAGATCCTAATCAGACGCATTTATTTACTTATCCTGTGACCCTATGAAAGGTTACGTCCTTATGACAAAACGATCATTCACACTGTGTCTTGCATTGGTTAGAACTGGTCTCAGGTTGTCACCGCAACGGGGCAACATTTTCCGCTCGCGACGCCGGCAGCGAGCGTAAACCGGCAGAACGATTCTGCCCGACCTTCTAGAGGTCGACGGGACATTACAGTCAACAAGTGAGGGCAACACCCTATGAGAAGACTTAAGCGTGATCCGTTGGAACGAGCATTTTCACGTGGCTACCAATATGGGGTCACCGGCAAATCCCGCGAGCTTTGCCCTTTTACTCTACCGTCTGTACGCCAGGCATGGATCAATGGCTGGCGCGAAGGACGCGGCGACAACTGGGACGGTATGACCGGCACTGCGGGTATCCATAGACTCAACGAACTTCACGCCGTTGGCTGAACGAGGAACTGAATCCGATTACCATGCGCGCCCCATCCGGGCGGCGGGCTGAGGCCCAGGGGCCCCTTGAGGGGGCCCTTTTTTATGCCTGCCGTTTAACGAGGCATGGCGGCGATGGCGTCCACGGCTTCGCGGATCAGAGCCGGCCCCTTGTAGATGAACCCCGAGTAGATCTGTACCAGGCTGGCACCGGCAGCGATTTTCTGCGCCGCATGCTTGCCCTCGGTAATTCCGCCTGCGGCGATGATCGGTAGCTTGCCGCCCAGCTCACCCGCCAGCACCTTGACGATATGCGTGCTCTTTTCCAGCACCGGCGCGCCCGACAAACCACCCGCCTGGTCACCATGCTGCAAGCCTTCGACGCCTTCGCGGCCGAGGGTGGTGTTGGTGGCGATCACCGCATCCATGCCCGACTCGAGCAAGGCCGCAGCCACCAGGGCGGTTTCTTCATCGCTCATGTCCGGGGCGATCTTGATCGCCAGCGGCACATGCTTGCCACGCTCGCTCACCAGTTGCGAACGGCGTTCGGCCAAGGCGTCGAGCAGTTGCTTGAGCGAGTCGCCGAACTGCAGGCTGCGCAGGCCCGGCGTGTTCGGCGAGCTGACGTTGACAGTGATGTAGCTGGCCTGGTCGTAGACCTTGTCGAGGCAGATCAGGTAGTCGTCCACCGCGCGCTCGACCGGCGTGTCGAAGTTCTTGCCGATGTTGATGCCCAGAATGCCGCGGTACTTGGCTGCGCGTACGCGACCCAGCAGGTTGTCGACACCCAGGTTGTTGAAGCCCATGCGGTTGATGATCGCCTCGGCTTCAGGCAGGCGGAACAGGCGCGGCTTGGGGTTGCCCGGCTGCGCACGCGGGGTCACGGTGCCGATCTCGACAAAGCCGAAACCCAGTTGGGCAAAGCCGTCGATGGCCGCGCCGTTCTTGTCCAGGCCTGCCGCCAGCCCGACCGGGTTGGCGAAGTTCAGGCCCATGACGGTCACCGGCAAGGCAGCCGGCGCCTTGGTCAGCAAGCCGTTCAGGCCCAGGCGGCCACCGGCGCCGATCAGGTCCAGGGACAGGTCATGGGAAGTCTCCGGGGAGAGCTTGAACAGCAGCTGGCGGGCCAGGGTATACATGGGCGGCATGAACTCGGGTGGCGGCGATGGGGCGGCGATTATAGCTAACTGACCACCACTTCGGCGAGTAAGGCATGGCTTTGGTAAAACGGCGTAAGAATGTATGCAGCCAGCAACGCGCCGACTCCGTTTGCCAACCAGTACTGGTTACTGTCACTCAACCCTGTCATCGCACCAATGGTCTGGGCGGTAGCCGCGCCTGCGGAGATTATCGAGAATGCGGTCATGCGGGGAATGCCGGTGCTCTCCAGCCGAGCAGCCAGACGTTCCCATCCTGGCACTGAAACGTTGAGCCCCAGTCGATATGCCTGACTGTCATCTGGCTGCGATTGGACCTCAGGTCGTTCAGACATCCACTGGGAAAATGATTCATTAAGGGCGGGCTCCACGGTTTCAATTACCGCATTGAGTAACGCACCAACGACCGAATTGACCAGTCCCGCCTCCATTCCCACCACCGCTGCCCCGGCAGCAAACTGCATAGCCCCGTAGCTCAGCGAATCGATAAGGTTGGCAGGAAGGTTTAGCGCCGTTTGGCTGCCCAGCCCGTGGAAGGATGCCAGCACATCCCGGGATAAGCAGTACAGCGCTACCGCCGGCGCCGATCCGGCAAGGCCACTGAAGATCGAAACCGGATCAGTGAGCAATGCTGCGCTGAGAATAGCGCCGGCCCCGGCAAAAAACGCCAACTGCGATGCCCGGTACGCGGGCGTCGCGCTACCGTTGCATTCATGATGGACCATAGCGGCTGCGGTCAGCAGTAAAGGCAATGCGGTGAAAGTTGCCCCGAGCGCTACCGCAGCAGTCCCGGAAACGCTTGCAGAGATGGCACTGCCGAGAAACCCACGGGCGACGGTCAGGGCCAGTACCGATGGCATGTTGACGAGGGCGGATGTGCGCAGGTTACTCAATACATCCGAGCGCCATACATCCTTGAGGTAATCCACAATCACCTCTACGCGCTCTTCGACCGTCTGGGTAGGTCGACCGGCGCTGAACTCTGACAATCCGGGGACGGACTCATTGGTAGATTCCACGGGGCCAGCGGTAATGAAGCGATCGATGCTTTCAACCTGAATGCGCACGTCGGCGCCGACATGGTCAAGTGCCTGTTGCAGGATGTCATCGATCTCTTTTTCTATTTCAATTACCGTGTGGACAGGAAACGTTGGCATACCAGTAACGCCTGCCAAAAGCTCCTCGGGTATGTCGATGACTATATGGCCAGGACTATTCAACGCACCTGATGCGACTTCAGTACTTGTCTGAAGATTGACACTTTGGGTGCCGGTTGGATTGATCATCTTGCTGCCTTCTCCTTAGTCAATGTATGACTACCACTCAACCTCTTCCCGACTGTCCTCTTCCCACTGCGGATTCATCGCCTGCTGCAAAAACGCTTTCATCTGCAAATCGACGCCGAACACCCGGGTGTGCACACCGCGCATTTCCTGGTACAGCACATGCTCTTCAAGACCGTCAGCCTTGAGCTGTTGCAACACTTGCAAGACCACCGCCAATTGCGCCGCCACGGTGCGATACGCAGGATCGCTGCCCTGCCCCATGGGCCATCCGCGAATACACCGGTACAGGGCCTGGGCACCCTGGCCGCCCATGGACAGCAACTGTTGATACAGGCCGTCGAAGCGAGCCGGTACTTGCCCCATGCGCGCTTCCAGGCTGTGCACGGTTTGCGTAACCGGCAAGGCGTGTGGCGGGCTGCCGATCCCTTCACTGCGCATCGGGCGCCCTCAACCATTGCTGTAAGCTGGCGGCAAGGGTCGCCCTGGCACTTTCATCCAGTTGCAGGGCGCTGCTTGCCAGGCCGTGACAGCGGGTCAACACCTGTTCGGCCAACTGCGGCTCGACCGTCGGGGGGTGAAACTCCAGGGCCACCTCGCCCAAGTGCAGGCGGTAATGGCTCTGCTTGTGGTACTCGACCTGCACCTCCCCCGCCCAGGCCCGACGCAAGGCGACCAACAAGCGAGCGTCATCACCCCGGCTGTGAAGCGGCGCCAATAGCCGCAGACACGTCGCGCTGCTGACATGCGCCGCCGACCACTGCGCCAGAATCGCCTCGAGCCATTCCACCTGCCCCACTACTTCAGCCATCACCGCCCGCGCAGCCTCGGCCACCTCAACGCGCAGTTGATCCGCCAGGCGTTGGCTAAGCAGCAAGGCCTCGGCCAGGTCCTGCGCAGCCAGCAACACCCCTTGCCCATAGCCTTGGCGCCTGGCCGCCTGGCGCACCGCCTCGGCCTGGGCCTGGGCCTGCGCCAAACATTGCTGCGCCCGCTGCCGAGCCTGCTGCTCGAGCTGCTGGCAGCGCTGTGCCATGGCCCGCTCAGCCCGGCGTACATGTACCGGGTCAAGGCCCGGCAGATGGGGTTCACGACGCAGTAAATCGAGCATGTTGCAAGGCCATGAGCAAAAGTCCTTTGTCCGGTTGCGCCAGCGCCAGTTCAGCCTGGAGGACAACCACCTGGTAGGGAAACTGCAGGTACAAGCGCGCCAGCATCCCCGCCGGCACCTCGGCCTGCCAGGCCAGCAAGGCATTGAGCCCTAGCGCCTCAAGCCGGTATGCCAGGGCAAGGTCCGGCAGTTCATCCAACAGTGGACGCGGGCCCAATGCGCAACTGGCGAAGGAGCGCAGCGCCGGCGTCAGGCCTTCAGTGGCGGCGTCCCGGGTCAGCGCTGGCCATAAGCGATAGGCGCCGAGCAGTTGGGCGATACGCGGCAACAACAACCAATGCTCCAGCCACAACAGAGTCACATCGTGGCTTGGCCACTCCTGCGGCAGCGCCGGCAACTCAAGCCCCTGGACCAGCACTTCGTCGAGCACTTGCCGGACCTGCAGGCCATGGAACTCCGGCGGCAGGTCAAGACGTTCGACGTTGAGCCAGCAGGTCGGATGCCGGGCCAGGCGTTCGATCCATTCAAGGGGTGGCTGCATCACGCACCTCACGCCGCCGGTACCACAGCCATCCGCCGCTGGCGATCACGGAGAAAACACCCAGCAAAGCCCATAACCCCATGCCAGCGCTCGCCTGCACACCCTGCGGCGCGTGGTGCTGGATGGCCACTCGGGGGGTAAGGACCACGGAGATGTGCTCATAGTCGACATCGCTGAAACTGTTCTTGAGAAATCGCTTGAGATCATCGATCAGCATCTGCGCCTCGCTGTCAGGCTCATGCACCACCAGCACCGACAGATGAACCGGCGCACTCGCCCGCCCGCCTTCGCCTGCGGCCAGGTCATAGCTGACATGCACCCGTGCCGAAACCACGCCGGCCAAGGCCGTTACCGACTGCTCCAGGCGTTGTTCGATGGCCGAATACAAGCGGGCCTTTTCGGCCCGGGGCGAGGCGACCAGGGCATCGGCCGGGAACATCTCGGCCACCTGCATGCGCGAACGCGACGGCAGGCCGTATTGGGTCAAAAGATCCACCGCTGCCGGGAAGTCCAGTTGCGCGACGAGTACGTTGTAGCCGCTCTTGCCGGTGTCGACTTTCTGTACCGCGATGTTGTTGCGCTGCAGCAACGCCACCACTTCATTGGCCTGTTGCTGGTCGAGCCCCTGCAATAGCAGGGGCTGTCGGCAGCCGCCCAGGAGTAGGCAGAGCATCACCCCAAGCCAGTACTTCATGACTGGCGCAACAAGGTTTCGACGGTGCCTACGGCTTTGCGCACCAGGGTGTTGAGCAGGTTGATGTCGACGTTGTACTGGCCGGTTTGCTCCTGTAACAGGGCAAGGGCTTGCGGGCTGGTGATATCGGGTCGCTGCAGCAACTGCTGAATCTGGGCAACCTGCGACTTGCTCGCCTGGGCCGACTCGGCGAACGCCTGGATCAACCGATCCTGCAATGAAACCGGGACGCCCTGACCGCCAGGATCAAGGCTGTGGGCCAGCCCCAGCGTGGCGTAAGCGGCAATGGCATCGATAGCCATGGGCAAATGCTCCTGTGATGAGACTAAGTGTCAGGTTGTCAACGGGCGGCTTGAATGATCGCCATGTCGATATCCTTGAAGCCCTTGATCGTGTTGGTCTGCGCGTTGCGAAACACTGTGTAGGAAGAGAACGCCGCCTGATAGGCTGCCAGCAAGTTCGGATCCGAGGCATCGCCCTGCAAGGCTTCCAGGGCTTTGTCCAGCTTCTCTTTCAGGCCCTGGGCACCCTGCTCGAACGCATTGGCCTGGCGGCCGAGGAAGTCATCGTGAAAATCGACTGGAGCTGAAACGCTGCGCATGTATTAACCGCCTGTATGTGGAGAGTGAAATTGCCAGGACGCCGACGAGTTCTTGATGTAGCCCTGCTCGCCGGCTTGATGCGACAGGCCCTTGAGCCGGTCATCCTGAAGTACGATGGAAAAGTGCACGAAGCGTGCGCCCCACTGCTGTTCGAAGTCCCGAATAAAGCGTCGGATCGCTTGCAACTGGCTGTCCTGCAGGTTGCCTTCGATGCGCAGGGCCACTGCGTTATGCTGGTCATGCCGCTGGAACGGCACGCCGATCTGACGCAGGCCGGCGATGGCCTGGTCGACGCTGACGTGGTCGTCCTGCACGCGAATCTCCAGGTGCCCGGCATAGGGCGCCGCCCTGAGCAACTGCTCCTCGAGCTGCGCTCTGAGCGCGGGCTGGATTGGCGTGCCAGCCAGTATCAGTATCGGCGCCCGGGGTTCGCGCAAATCCACCAGGCGAATGGCCAGGCCAGGCTCCAGCACCAGCAAATGCTGCTCCAGGCGCCGCTGTTCGTCGGCCGTCACGACAACGGCAACGTTGCCCAGTTGATGGCGCATCAGCACCTGCCGATTCCAGCTGGCCTCACGTTGTGAATCGACCAGCACGTACATACGCAGGTCGCGCCCTTGCAGGACCCGCGCCTGGGCACTGACCAGTGCCGAGATACCGCGCTGCTGCGCCGATACGGTTCGATCCGGCAACGACCAGACCGCCACCGAGACAACCAGCAGACACACCGCGATCACTACGCTGATCACTCGTAGCGAGGCGACGCCTCTTTGCCCGCCGGCCACCACTGCGGGCTGCTGCAGGTTCCAGTCTTGTGAACTCAAACGAAACGCCAGCTGTAACGCTCCGATCCGACGCTGCTGCTGCAGTGGCCAATCTTGCCAGGCAGCCGATGGCGTTTGCTGCGGCCGTACTTGTACCGATTGCCCCGGCGGATCACTGAGCAGGATTTCGAAGCTGCAACCGCCCTGTTCCAGGGCGATGAACAGTCTCTGCCCTGCTGTCGCGTCCTGCTCACTGGCTGTTGCCAGCAGTTGCGGCGCGCCGACCAGTACCTGGGTCGAGCCTTTGGACAGGACGAACTCGGCGCCGGCCATTGGGCCGTTGAACACACGCATGACACAAGTATCGGTCTGGGAAGCTTGCATACCCGCACTCTTGGAAAACGTGACAACACACGAACGAGCACAGGCTAGAGCAACGGCAAGCAAGGATCCTGATGGAATTCTGACGAAGGCCGATCATGCACTGCTGCCAGCGGGAAATACGCCTGGAGAAACGCCAGCAGCGCCTCGACCACCTGTACCTGGGTGCCCCGGAACAGGCAGCAGTCCAGCACCTGATGATCATTGCCGCGCACCAGTTCGACGGTCAGCTGGCAGTATTGCTCGTCATACACGCAGTAACCGCACAGGTAGTGACTCGGGGCCAGGCGCTCGATCAGGGCCAACGCCTCCAGCGGGGTCGCAGACAGGCTGGCCACCGAAAACGACAGCAACTGCGCACGCTGCTCCAGGGCGATGCGCGCGGCACATTTGAGCTGGGTATTGAGTATCAGCGTCTGCACCGGTTGGCCGCCGCGAAACGGCAGGATGGCAAGGGCAGGCAGTACCGTGGCTGACTCTGCGGCTGCCGCGCCACGCCGGACCTGACAGTTGAAGCGATAGCCCTTGCCATACACGGTCACAATGAACTGACGACAGTTCTTGAGCAGCTTGCGCAGCACACTGATACAGCGAGTCAGGGATTCCTCGGCGGTGTCCAGGCCAGGCCATACCGCGTCGAGCATGCGCTCCTTGGAAATCAGCCTGCCGGGATTGGCCAACAGCAGGCGCAACACCTGCAGTTCCTTGGGTGGCAGATGCTGCCCGTTCTCGTTGTGCCAGAGCACGCCTTCCGGGCACAAGTGCCAATGACCAAAGTGATAGTGGACGTTTGCGGGGGCGTGGACGAAGGCAGTCATGGTGGGTTGGCCCTTTTGGTTATGCACCTGCTTTGCCGCGAACAGCACGGAACAGGATGGCGGGCCAACCACTATATGAAGTACTTCCCGGCGAAAATGCAGGCAAGCACCTACAGAACAAAGCAAAAAATCCGTAAGAACCCGTAGGAACGTTCAACCAATCTGAGCGCGCCGCACCGAGCCGATGACATCGGCAACGCGGCGCCACGCCCTGATTTCACTGGGTGCGAGGACGATCAGGAAGCCCGCGTTGAGCGCCTCGATTATCTCCACAATGTTCAACGAATCACACCCCAGGTCATGTACCAGGTCATCAGCTTCCCTGACAGGCATTGCCGGTTCGCCAAGGCAGCCGGCAATGACGGCACAGACCCGTGCTTCGAGGTCGCTCACAAGGTAGTCATGTGCTTGAGCAGGTCGGCGTACTGACTCAGGTGCGCAGACAAGGTTTTGTTGAAGTTGTCGTGGTAGGTGTTGGCATTGGCGTATTTTGAGGTGATGGACTGGAGCATGTTTTTCAAGCGCTCTTCCTGGGAGTTGAACGAAGACTGCCAGGCATTGAAGCGCGCGGTATCGATTTCATGAGGTTTAGGTGGCTTGGGCGGCTTCGACGCAGACGGCAGACTGTTTCGAATAGCCAGAACAGGCGTGTTATCCAGATACACCGCCCAGCCACCACTGCCGTTACTACTCAGGCAATGATCAGGCAAGCCCAGCGCGCGCTGCCAATTGCGCGCCTCGTCTTCAGTCATCGGCGCGGCACCGGGAATTGGAACCAATTGACTCGGTGCGTTCTGGAAGCTGCTGATGAGTGAGTCAAGCTGCCTCTGAAACTCATCGCGCTTGAATTTTATTTTCTTTCCGTCTTTGTCAGCCTCGAAGTAGTCACTCATCTTGCTGGTGATCTGATCGGTAAACGCAGCATAAAACCTGGTGTAAACATCGAGTACATGCTGGTAAACGCTCAAGTAGTCATCGCGGATCACCCCAATCAAATCGATCAACTTGTCGAAGAACGGTAGCGTGCTTTGTGTCCCCAGGCCCAACATCTCAGGCAGGGTGGCGTTCAGCATGGCCTGCGAACTTTGCTGATGCGCATGCAGTTGTGCCTGTTGCACCGGGGCCAGGCCAGCACTGCAACAGTCGGCAATGCGTGCGAATACCCGCAACTCCTGTTGGGCAAACGCCATTCGCACCTGACGCGCCTCCCCTTGCACGCCAGGATGCAGATGACGCACCAGTTGCCCCACTGAACACGCCAGTATCTGTTGCCGCGCAGGATTCGCGCCAGTCAATTCGGGGGCTTGTGGCCGACGCGGCACAGGCTGTTGCTCAGCGGCTGACGCGACTGTCGTCGATGATTGGAAACTCTTGCTCGGTACGACTTGCATCGTTTTCCCCTCAACGAACAGTAATAGCCGCCGCGCGCGACTGCATGATCTGCATGAAGATTTCCATGATCTTGTTCAGCAGGCTGGCATCTGCCGAATCCTTCTGAGCGGTCTCATCGGACAAGCCCTTGCCCAGACGGGCCTGGCCTTGCTGACGGGCCTCCTCGGCCCTGGCGGTCGACTCGAAGGTGCGCAAGATGCCGCCCACCGCCTGGCCCAGCACACCGGCCATGGTCGACAGTTGCTGGCCGACGGTTTGCAACCTACCGTTGCGCTGCTCGCTCATGGCACTGTTCCAGTCGGCAAGACGCGACTGCTTTTCTGCCTTGACGATCTCGCTGTCGAGCCTGGCCAGTTCCTGGGGGTCCGGCTGATTGCCACGCACCTGAAGATCATGGCGCTGCAAACGCAAATCGCTCGCTAAATTCTGCGCATCCATGGCGCTTTGCTTGTTGGTGTTGATGTCCTGGTGCCGCCCCTCCATACCCTGGAAACTTTTCGAAGCCCCCAGCGATGAAACCGTACACACCACGGCACCTGCGGCAATTGCGCTGTACATTTGCATCATGCCGGCCTCTCGAATCGCCTCGGCCTGCGCTACGGTCGCTGTGGCCTCGATGGCGATAAAGACCCCCTTCAAGGTGGCATTGACCTGCCGGGCAACGTTCTGCGCGATGATGAACTGAATCAGCACATTGACATGCTTTTCCCAGGCGCCAGGGTCAAACGCCAGGCCGTCACGCGCTTGCTGGTCCAGCGACAACTTGAATGCCTGCAGTACGATGGCCTTGTCCTCCAGTGTCCAGTCCTCGGTATCGAGCAGTGCTTGAACCTGAGCTGCATCCGCTATCGGTATGGGGGGATAGCGCAGGCCTTGCACTTGGTTGTCCAGATTCAAGCCTGGCAGCCCGTGGGCAATCGGCGCTTTGGCCAAGGTTGCAGAAAATGTGATTTCAGACGGCAACGGCGGTCGTGTTTCTGACACAGTACTTATCGACATAACTCACACCTCAAATACGTTGACTGATGAATCGACCCACGTCAGCCTGACGCTGCAGGTCATTGAAAAGCCGCTCCACTTCCGTGGTGCGTTGTTTGAGCGCCTCGCCGTAACGCTCGGTCACCTCACCCAGGTACTGGACGATCAACTCGACCTGGGCTTGGGCCAAATGCGCCTCGGCCTGATGCTCGGCGATCTGTTTCTGCTGTACACCGATGCCCACTTGCAGCCCCGACTCGACCAGGCTGCCCCCCAGCTGGATACCTTCAAGGGCCATCTCGACCCGGGTAGAGAAGCGGGCCAAGGACACACTGTCCGTTCCCACCCCCACCGCCGTGCGCATCGACTGCCCAAGGCTGGCGCTGGCGGAACTGGCAGCCTGGCGCAGGGCCTGCACGCCATTGGAGGCGGCTTGCGGGAGCATGGCGCCAAGCTTTGCACCGACCTTTGATGCAATACTGCTGGCCAGGCTGCCGGCAGCGCTGGCCGCCAGGGCCACTGCAACCGTGGTGGCAACCACTGTCGCAATCATTGCGGCAACCTCGGCAACCTTGCGCGCCTGATCACCGAACCCGAGCGCCTTCAATTGCGCGGCATACAGTTCGGTAAAGACCTTCATCATGAACTGCATGACTTCCATCAACGGCTCCATGGCCTTGGCCATGAACGAGTTGCCGGTCGCCTTTTCGACAAGCATGTCGGTCAGGGTCAAGCCCAGGCCCACTGCCGCCACCACCACCTTGGCCGACACCGCCGACGTGGCGGCCGCGCCCGCAGCGGTGCCTGCGGCCGTACCCGCCGCCGCGCCTCCACCGGCTGCGGCAGTGCCCGCCCCTGCCGCGACAACGCCACCACCGGCGACAGCAGCCCCCGCCCCCGCAGTTGCTACCACCAGCACGGCAGCGGCAATCGCTACGCCGACCCACTTGAAAATGCACCCCAGGGCGTTGCCACGCTCGGCCTTGCGCGCCTCTTCTTCGAGCTTTTCCTGCTGGGCGGCCTGGATGGTCTGATACAGCTCGCGGTTGGCCAGCTCTTTTTCCTCCGCCGCCTCGCCAAGCAGCTCGATGACCTGCAAACGAAGCAGCAACGCCCGGGCAATCAAGGAATCCAGTGGCGTGTTGGGTTGCTTGCCCGCGCTGCCACCAAAGGAAGACTCTGCGACCTGCGCCTCAAGTTCGATTGCTCGTGCACCAAGCTGCTCCACCTGGGCAACCAGCTGACGCTGACGCTCAACGGCGGTGTTCATTGCTTGCTGTTGCGTCTGGACCTGCCCACGCAAGCCATTCAACACCTCTAGCTCCTGTTGGTACTCAGCAGACTCAGGCGATAGCCCAGCCAGGCGCTCTTCGCTTTGACGAAGCAGTTGCCGGGTCTGCTCCAACTGCGCCGCCAACTGCTCCAGTTGACCTTGCCCTTGCTCGGCCTGCCCCTGGGCCTGTTCGAGCGCCTGCACTGCGGCAGCGAATTCAGCAGACAATTGCTCCAGCGCTTTTTGCCGAGCTCCATTGCGGTCCTGCAGCATCGACAGTTGCAGCTTGAGCTTGTGATTACCCACCTCGCCCAGCAGCGCATTGACGCTTGCCATCAACTCGATGAAGGTGGCCTGGCTGTCGACGTGGCTGCGCGGTGCTGCCAACTGTGGTCGGCCAGCGATCGCTTGAGTGCTGCCGGTGTACTGCACCGCCGCCAGGGCCTGGGTGGCGATGTGGCGAAACTCCAGGGTTTGCGCAGCAATGCCGGCAGCCGCGCGGTAATCCGCAGACGGTTCAGGTATTGGCTCACGGGCAGCCTTGAAGAGTGCTGATATGTCCATGCCCATTACTCCTTATCGTTATCGTGCAATTGATCCAGTGCCTGCAGACAAGCGTGGGCCTGAGCCTGCAACAGGCTGTCCGCGCTATAGCCCAACACATAGTTGAAACAGCGTCGGGCCTTGCCGGGCTTGCCCAAGGCGAGCTGACATTGACCGGCAAAGAACATCGGCCGGCAGTCCTTGTCGTCTTGCAACAAGGCCACGCTGTAAAGGTCGATGGCCTTGGTATAGTCTTTCTTGAGTTGGTGCACGGCCGCCAAACCGGTCCAGTACTGACTGTTGTGGAAGTCGTAGATGCACAGGAAATGGAAGACCTTGCCGGCATCGTCCAGGCGCCCCTGCTCATAGAAGCGGTAGGCAAAGGCATAGAGGTTGTCCATGTGCCCATCACTGAGGCCATGGATGTCGCGTAACGTCGCCCCGGCCATTACCGCATCGGCAATACCCAGTGCTACATCTTCGTCCAGCGTTTCGCCGTCGTTCATCGAACCACTCCTTCAAGCCAACCCAGGTATTGGGCCCGAGCCTTGCGGCAAGTGCTGCCAAATAACGCTCATCGCGCCTACTCAGGCTTGCTCTACCTGCTCAAGCCACACCAGCAGGCGCAGTACTTGCTCGACTTCCTCTACCTGCAGGAAGCTGTAGCGCCGGTGGGTCTTGAAAATGCGTCGAGCCAATTGGATGTCGGTAATCACCGGCACCCCCACGCGCTCGGCATAGGCACGCACCGCCAGCGCGCGCTGGTTGGTTTCGATCACGGAAATGAACGGCAGCAGACTGACCTCTGGGCGAAAGTAGATGCCGATGGCGATGTGGGTCGGGTTGGCAAGGATCATTCGCGAGTTGCGCACGTCCGAGCGCACCTGCTCATTGAGCAGTTCCTGATGCAACTGCCGGCGCTTGCCCTTGATCTGCGGATCGCCGTCCTGCTCCTTGTGCTCGCGCTTGACCGAATGCAGGTCCATCATCATCTCGCGCATGAACAGCCAGTACTCAAGCAGCGCATCGATCAGCACAACCACCAGCACGCAGCCCAGGATCAATACAAACAGCGCCAGCAGCAGCTCACCCCAGATCGACAACAACGCCAGTGGCGAGGCGTGCAACTGGGCAAACAACAGCGGCCGGTAGTTCCACCAGAGCAGGCACAGGGCCACGGCGAAACACAGCAAGTAGAGCAGCGCTTTGACGCTGTCCTTGACTGTGCGCAGGCTGAATAGCTTCTTGAAACCATTGATCGGGTTCAGGGCGCCCAGGTTGAGTTTCAGCGCTTCGCTGGCCAGACGAAAACCACTTTGCGCAAGGGCTGGCAACGCGCTACCCAGAATGCACACCAGCACCATCGGCAGGATCAGCTCAAGGGCCAGGCGCAACAGGCTGGCCGAGTACCGGGCCAGGTCATCTTCCAGACCACCTGCAAGCAAGCGCCGGTACACCTCCATGATCTCCAGCAGGCGCGCATCGTTGAGCATGAACGCCAACCCCACCAGCAACATGCAACTGGTCAGCAGGTCGCGGGCCTTGAAGGTCTGGCCTTTGCGTGCGGCATCGCGCAGGCGTTTGGCCGTGGGCTTTTCGGTTTTCGAGGCACTGGAAGACATCAAGGCTGCTCTTGAATGTAGTGGGCAAGGCTTGCTGTCGCACCCGTCATGCGCAGGATTTCATCCGGCAGGTGGTTACCGAAGTACAGCAACAGCACCACCAGGGCCACCACTGTCTTGACCGTCAGCGATACCGAAAACGCATTCATTTGCTGGGCATAGCGCGACAGCAAGCCAAGCAGTGCCTCGCTGATCAGCAGGGCCGCCACCACAGGCGCACTGAGGGCCAGAGTGCGGGCCAGCACAGCATCGAGAAAGCGGGCTATCGCCTGCAGGGAGAACGCGCAGGTGCGGCCCGGGTCGCACAATCGATAGCTCAGTTCGATGGCTTCGAGCATCAGCAACAAACCGCCGCCCTGCAGGTAGATGACGGCAGCGAACAACTGCAGAAAACTCGCAAGCTCCGAGTTATCGACACCATTGGCCGGGTCAATGACGTTACTGATCATCGCCCCGCGCTGGTTGTCGAGCAGATTGCCCATGGCATGCAGGACCCAGAACGGCCAGCACAACAGGCACCCCAGGACGATACCGACGCCGGCTTCGCGCAGCATCAAGGCGAAAAACGCCAGGCTGTCGAGTGCCGGGAGCTGTTCGCCTATCAGCGGCGTCAAGGCCAGCGCCAGCAAGACCATCACCGCCTGGCGCGGCGCGCCGGTCAACACCCCGCTGTTAAGAAACGGCAGCATGAAAAACAGCGGCGCCAGCCGCGCCACCCCCAGCAACGCCAGGGCAAACAGGTTGTACAACTCGAAAAACAGCAGCGCGCCCATCAGCGCAAGGCCAGGTGCAGGACTTCACGACTAAAACCCAGCAGAGTTTCACCGTACCAGCCCGACAACAGGAACAGGCACAACGACACCGCCAGCAACTTGAAGCCGAAAGGCAAGGTCTGCTCCTGCAGTTGCGTCACGGTCTGGAACAACCCCACCAAAAGCCCCACCACCGTGGCCACCACCACTGGCCAGGCGACCATCAGCAGGATCAGGTACAAGGTCTTGTTGCCGGCATACACCAGTTCGTCCATGGGCCGCTATCCGCGCACAGCCAGGTACTGCTCGACCAGCCCGGTGGACAACAGGGCCCAGCCATCGAGGGCGACAAACAGCACCAGCTTGATCGGCACCGAAATAATCACCGGACTCATCATCATCATACCCAGGGCCAGCAACAGGCTGGAGATCACCAGGTCGACGATGACAAACGGCAGATACAAGTAGAAACCGATCTTGAATGCACTCTTGATTTCGCTCAGTGCATAGGCCGGCAACAGGGCGAACAAGGAGGGCTCGAGCGGCTCGTCATGCCAATCTTCAGCGTGCTGGCGGCCACTGTGCTGGGCCCGTTCGAAAAACTGCGCAAGCTCGGGGTCGGTGTACTGGCGCAGATAGGCCTTGTAGCTGCCCAGACCGTTCTCGGCAAAATCGACCACCGCCTCGATATCGGTAAAAGCAACCCGGTTGTCCTTGTAGTAGCTGTAGCCCTGCTCAACCACCGGGGTCATGACAAAGATCGCCAGCATCAACGCGATAGCATTGAGGCTCATGTTCGAGGGCACCTGCTGCAAGCCCAGGGCGTTGCGCACGATGACAAAGACGATGGAAAACTTCAGGTAGCAGGTGCCGGCCGCGACCACGAAGGGCAACAACGAAGCGACGGCCAGCAGGGCAATCAGCGAAACATCATTCATCCTTGCCCCCGCCGCGCACCTGCTGCAGTTCCAGCGCTACCTGATCGCCCACATACACCAGCTCACCGCACCCCAGCCACTGCCCGTTGGCCCGCACCTGAACCTGTTGCAGTGCTTGTGGATCAAGGTTGAGCAGGCCTGCCTCAAGGCAACGGGCCAGTTCGGCAAAACTCAGGTCAACGGCCGGCAGGGAGAACTCAAGCGTTACTGGCAGCGTCGCCAACAACGGGCTTTGCCCCGTTTCTTCAGGGTCGCAAGTTACAATGGTGGTCATCTGGATACCTTGTTCAACAAAACCAAAGGGGCCGCCAAAGCGGCCATGCAAGCGCCAGTGCGGGGTAAAGTCGAGGATGCGCAGCAGATCCCCTGCCTGCGGCTCAGCGGCCGGTTGCCACTGGCTGAGCCCAAGCAACAGCTCAAGACCGGCCGGCAGTGCTGCCGCTTGCGCGCTGAGCGGATCAGGCGGCAGTAGTGCGGCCGGGACTTCGCTTAGCCAGAGTCGGCCCACGGCCGTTTCGCTCATCAGCAATGGCCAGGACGCGCAGTCACTGCCCGGTATCAAACGAATGTCGTCCAGTCGCTCGTAAGCCAACGCCGGCAACGGTGGCGGCAGCGGTTGAGCCAATGCCTTGAACAGTTGCACTACGTGCTGATCACTGCAGGGGCGTGACAACAGTCCGGGTAGCTGGGGGATACACAAGGCAAGCCAGTCGCTGGCAACGACCAGGCCAGACCACTGACCCTGCGCCGACTCGGCGCTGAACTGCAGGCAGGCGCGATCCTGGGGTGGGGCTTCAAGCTGCAGCTGCGGCTGATGGCGCAAAAGCCGACGCTGCACGCTGGATTGGCCATGAAGGTGGCGCAAGGCGAAGTGCTTCAACGACAGGATTCCACGTCGTCATCGTCTTCGTCAGGGTGCGCCTGCGACTCACCCTGCGGGTGTTCGCCGCCCTCCTCGGCCAAGCGCCAGGCCTGATGATCCAGGCGGGCGAAGGACTCGCGCAACGGCTCCAACAAGGCGGGATGACCCGGGGTAACCAGCAGGCCCTGGTGGCCTTCGGCGAGGGTGACCTGCAACATTCCACTGACCCGGCCATTGTTGAAGGGCACTTGCAGCCCCTCACCCGGCTTGCTTGCCGGCGCCAAGGTCATCGGTGCCGGCATTGGCGGTGGCAGTGCCACTGGAACAGGGGTTGAGACTGGCACTGAGACTGGAAGTGCTGCCGGCAACGGCGCAACCAATGGAGCCTGCAGGTTCAGCCCGGGCTCCCCCCGAGTGCCGACCAGTACAGCCATTGGCGCGCTGACATGCTCAACAGGTAACTCAGGCACTGCATTCGGCGCCTCAGCGCGCGCGGCCAGCACGGGCTGGCCCATCGCTAGCGCCGGTTGCACCACAGCATCGAGGGTGCCCGACTGTCTATGGGGCAGTCGACCTTCTGCGTTGGGCCGTGCACCCGATTGGCTTTTTACGTCTGTCTGCTGCCCCGGCGTCAGACTCAATGGCGCTTGCACCATCAACACCGACAAAGACTGCAGTAATCCCTCAGTCAGTTGCAGCGGCTCGACCTGCGCAACACATTCGTCCAGACACGCTTCGTCGTAGTCCAAAACATCCAGCGGCCGCCGGTAGTCGGTATTGATCAATCGTTCCATAGCAAGCTCCTGGCGCCTTGTTCTTCCAGTTCGTTGTCTTCGCGACGTTGTTCCTGCAGTTGCCGCTGACGCTGCAACTGCCGCAAATGGTGGCGATACTTGTCATGCCGGCGCTGAGCCGTACGCAGTTGCAGTTGTTGTTCTGCCTGGGTGCGCTGCAGTTGCTCTTGCTGCTGACTGATCTGCGCAAGCTCCAGGGTCATGACCTGGGCTTGGCGCCGCAGCAGAGCCTGACGCCGGAGCAGGTCGCGCAACTGTGCATAACTGAGGTGTTGACCCTCCTCTTCGATGCGCAGTTGCCGCAGCACTTCAAGCTGCTCAAGCAGACCGCTGCCTTGATCGTGCAGGGCCTGTAGTTGCCGGGTCGTACCCGACAGGCCTTGCTGCAGGGCCTGCACGCGGGTTTCGGCGAGCCGCAGCCAGGCCTGCCAGTCAGCTGAGCAGCGCATGCAGGCTTTGCTTGGCAAGTGCAGCGTCTACCGCCAAATCGGCGGGCTGACGCAACCACGCCTGCAAGGCATCACGGCTGTGCAGCGCCTGGTCGTTGAGCGGATCGCTGCCGGCACGGTACTCACCCAGTTCCAGTAACAGGCGCATGCCCTCGAGCCGGGCCAGCCGCTCCCGGGCCTGGCTGGCCAAGGCCAGGCTCGCGGCATCGCACACCTGCTGGGCAACCCGGCTGGTACTGCGCAGCACGTCAATGGCGGGGAAATGACCTTTGCCCGCCAGCTCACGACTCAAGTAGATGTGCCCATCGAGAATCGAACGGATTTCCTCGGCCAACGGGTCCGGCTCGTCATCACTTTCCAGCAGCACCGTATAGAACGCGGTAATGCTTCCCGTGGCCGTCACCCCGGGGCGCTCCAACAGGCGCGGCAAGGCTTCGAACACCGAAGCCGGATAGCCGCGCCGCGCGGGCGCCTCCCCTGCGGCCAGGGCCAGGTCGCGGCGTGCCCGGGCGTAGCGGCTCAAGGAGTCGATCAACAACACCACGCGCTGCCCGCGATCCCGGAAATACTCGGCAACGCTGGTGGCAACCAGCGCGGCATTGCAGCGATCGACCGCCGCACAGTCGGAACTGGCCTGGACCACCACGCTGCGTGCACAGCGTGGCGAGCTGCGCAAACGCTGGATGAACTCAGCCACTTCCCGGCCACGTTCGCCGATCAGGCCGATGACGAAGACCTCGGCATCGGTGTGCTCCACGAGGCTGTCGAGCAGCGATGTCTTGCCGGTGCCGGCGGCGGCAAAAATGCCCACGCGTTGGCCGACGCCACAGGTCAGCAGGCAGTCGATGACGCGAATTGCCGTATCCAGCCGCAGGCTTACCGCGCGCCGCTGGCTGTAGTGCGGCGGCGGGTTGTCCAGGCCGTAGCGATAGACCGGCTGATTCGCCGCCGGCGCCAGGCGTTCGACCACCTGCCCCCGCGCATCCAGCACCGTCCCCAGCAGATCGTCACCACAGTGCAACTGCAAGGGTGCTCCGGTTGCCATCACCAGCGATTGCCGGGACAACCCCTGGGGCTCACCCAGCAGGCTCAACAAGGCCACGTCGGCATTGAAGCCGATGACCTGGGCCCAGGCCCGTGGCAGTGCATCGCCCCAATGCGCATAGACCTCGCACAGCTCGCCGATCGCCACTGCCGGCAGGGCCACCTCCAGCAATGGCCCCACGCATCGCTGCGGGTGCGCGCCCTGACGGGTCAATTGTTCAAGCTTCATGCGCCCGCCAGTCCCTAGAGTGTCTTGATCACGTTGACCGAAATGTTTTCTGCAACTTCCGCGAACGACATCACGTCCAGTTCGCGGAAACGGCTGTCGATCAACTTCTTGATGTAGCGCCGCACATCCACCGAACACAGCACCACCAGGTCCTTGTGCGGGATGTACAGATCGACGAGGCCGGCGCCGACACGGTCGAGCAAGTCCTCGACCTGGGCGGGTTCGAGGTTGACGAAGTTACCGGCGGAGGTCTGGCGCACCGCTGAACGCACCACCTCCTCAAACTCGGCACCAAGCAACAGCACATTGAGCACATCCTGGCGGGCAAACTTGTTGCTGATGTAGCGGGCCTGCGCGGCGCGCACATGCTCGACCAGGGCCAGCGTGTCCTTCTCGCGCGAAGCCCAGTGCGCCAGGGTTTCCATCACCAGCTTCATGTTGCGCACCGAGATCCGCTCGCTGATCAGGCGCTGCAGCACTTCGCTGATTTTCTGCACGGTGACATAGCGATAGACTTCCTTGAGCAGGTCGGGGTACTGGCGCTCCAGCTCATCGAGCAGGCTTTTGGTTTCCTGCACCCCGAAAAACTCCTGGATATTGCGCGCCAGTACTACCGCCAGGCTGTGATACAGCTCGTGCTGTGCATCGCGCAGCGGGTACCCCAACGCGGCAACGGCTTCGCTGTGGCTGTGCGCAACCCACAGGCTCTGGACCTTGTTGCTGTCCTGTCCACGCTTGATCTCGAACCCCGAGTCCTGCAACTGTTCGCCAAAATCAAGCAAGCGGTGATGGTCGAAAAACAGGTCGAACTGATCGGCGCGCACTTCATTGATGAGGATGGTCACCTGATGCTCCGGCAAGGTCGGCGCTGCCCGCAGGTGCGGTTGGGCGATGCGCAGGCCGTAATCGAGAAAAAACTGGCTGCGCAGGTGCTCGGCAAAACGCGCCTGCTGCAATTCCTCCAAGCGTGGCGGCGGCACCAGCAAGAGCAACGCCAGGGTTTCGGTATTGAGCCTGTCGATATCCAACGGCGCTTGCGCGCCGCCATGGGCTGCGCCAGGCGTCAGGCCGCCGCCCTCGCCCGCGGCGGTTGACTGCCCGGCCTGTGCCCGGCGGTGGCGCCGCCAGAGCAGCGCAACGAGGGTGCATGCAATGAACACGAACACCGCCAACGGGAAACCTGGCAGCAAGCCCACGCCCAGGGCCAGCACGGCACTGACGCCCAGGACAAAGGGATTACCCGAGACCTGGCTGAGCATGTTGCGGCCCAGGTTCTGATCATCACCATTGACCCGGGTGACGATGAAGCCGGCGCCAATGGCGATCAGCAGCGCCGGTATCTGGGCCACCAGGCCATCGCCGATGGTCAGCAAGGTGTAAGTCGTCAGCGCAGTGGACAGGTCCATGCCCAGTTGCCCGACACCGATGGCCATGCCGCCGATGAAGTTGACGAAGATGATCACGATGCCGGCGATGGCATCGCCCTTGATGAACTTCATCGCGCCATCGAAGGAGCCGTACAGCTGGCTTTCGCGCTCAAGCTCGCTGCGTTTGGCCCGGGCCTGAACGGCATCGATGGCGCCGGCCTTGAGGTCGCCATCGATGCTCATCTGTTTGCCTGGCATGCCATCGAGGGAGAATCGCGCGGCAACCTCGGCGACGCGCTCGGAACCCTTGGTGATGACGATGAACTGGACAATGGTAACGATCGAGAAGATCACGAAGCCCACCACCAGGTTTTCGCCGATGACGAACTCGCCGAAGGAGGCAATGATCTCGCCGGCATCGGCCTGGGTCAGGATCAGGCGGCTGGTGCTGATCGACAAGGCCAGGCGAAACAATGTTGTCAGTAACAGCAAGGCCGGGAAGGTCGAATAGCTGAGGATCCGCTCGATGTAGAACGAGCCCATGAAGATCAGCAACGACAGGACGATGTTCACGCCGATCAGAAAATCCACCAGCAGGGTCGGCAGGGGAATGATCAACATGGCGATGATCATCACCATCAGCGCCAGGATCAACAGCTCCGGGCGCGCCGCCAGGCGCGCCAGCCAGAGGTTCACCAGGATCATCCTCGCACGGCCCAGTGCAGGCCATGCTGCCGGCGCAGCTGGCAGACCTCGGCAAACAGGCTGCTGTCAGCCAGTTGCTCGAAACGCTCGGCCAGGTACAACAACGCGTGATCTTCATTGAACAGTGGCCCGGGCAAGGCCAGGCAAGCCTGGCGCAGGCGCTGCAACCATCGGGCGCGAGCCTGTGCATCGGCCGTCAACATCAGCGGGCCAAGCACCTCCTGCAGCAGTTCATCCAGTGCATGCGGGCTACGCAACACACCCAGGAGCAAGACCAGGCCATCGAGTTCGCTGAGCTGCAGAGAGTCGCGCAACGCTGCCAGGAACAGCCGGTCGGCAGAACGCAATTGCTTGAGTTGCCCGAGCAATATCAGTACCGGTCCATATTCATGCAGGCTGCAACTGGGGTCCTGCCCCTGGATATCGGTCAACAGGCTTTCTTCGAGAAAGCTCAGGACGCTGTGCCGGTGTTCTGGTCCATACAAGCCGATCCATTGCTCGTAGTGGTCGGCCGCGCTGTCTTCGGACTCAAGAAAGTCGCGGTAGTTTTCCCGCAGCGCCGCCGCCCGCACTGCCATGCGTCGGCCATACAAGCGGGCCTTGAGCGCAGCATTGATACCGGCCTGGATCCGTCGCGGGCAACCGCGTTCAGCCAGTGACTGCTCCAATTGCTGCAGCCGCTTGCGCGTGTCAGCGGCCAGATCGGCTTGGCGCAACAGCAGGCTGAGGATCAATGCCAAGTCACTGTCATCGGCAAATAACCCGCTCGCCTCTTGCAGCAGCAACGCCCAAGGCAATTGCCGATCCGCAGCCAGGGCCAGCAGCTGACGTGCCTTGGGCGGTGCATCATCGTCCAGCACCCGTTCGAACAACTCACTGGCCGATTCGCTTTTGAGCTCGAACTGACGCCGGCGAAACTGCGCCATGACCTGCGCCAGGTCATCGCTGCTCTGTACCGCGCGCTGCAGGTGATCGGCGAGCGGGTCCTGGACGTCGTCCTGGTTGTCGAGGGTTTGCGCCTGGCTCTGCGCCGCCTGCTCGCGGCTCAGCCGTGCCTGCGCCGCGCGCCCGCTCAAGCCGGTCAGTACGGGAATCACAAGCTCACCGCGCGCATGAACGCCTTGCGCAGACGCTCGTGCTGATCCGCTTCGAACAGCTCCTGCTTCAGGCTCTGGGGGTCGAAGGCCAGTGCATCGCCGATTTCCCGCGGCTGAATCAGGAACACCCGTACCGTGTTGGCCGACCGTTGCTGGCGATAACTGAACGCCCGGCCGATCCACGGCAACGCGCCGAGCACCGGCACTCGGCTGACCTGCTCGGCGCTCTCGTCGCGGCTGAACCCGCCAACCAGCAGGCTTTTGCCCTGCGGCACCCGGGCCACAGTACTGATCCGGGTGCGCCCGACCGTGGGCAGCACCGTGGCCTGCTCGGCACTGCGTGACTCCACCTCGTTGCCGTCCTCGATGTTCAGCGACATCTCGATTTCGTCGCCACGGGCAAAGCGTGGCAGCACACTGACCAGGGTGCCATAGGTGACATGCTGCAGGTCGACACTGCGCTCCCCCAGCAGCGGAGCATAAAAGGTACGGTTGTTGTCGAAGATCGCCGGAACGTTCTCCTGGGTCAGGATCACCGGGCGCGCCACCACATTGGCCAGATCGCTGCGAGCCAGGGCCGATACCCGGGCGATAAAGGACACACCGTCAAGGGTGGTGGACGAGCCACCGTTGAGCGAAATTGCAAACTGCGAGCCGATGTTGACCTGGCCCTGCCAATCCACACCCAACTGCTCCAGCGCCTCCTTCTGCAAGTCGATGATCCACAGTGACAACTCGACATGGCGCTTGGGCGTATCCAGGGCCTCGACCAGGTTTTCGATGAAGCGCACCTGTTCCGGAAGCCCCTTGACCAGCAGGCTGTTGGTGTCCGGATAGGCCACCACACGGATGTTCGCCGCAGCCATTTGTTCCGGCGCCAAACGTTGGCCCTCCCACGCTTGTTCGATCAGGTTGTCGTCCAGCGCCGAGAGCATGAGTGAAGGGTTGGGCTGCTCCGGGCTCGGGGAGTCGCGTAGATCGACACGGGCTTTTTCGCCCTGCAACAGCGACTCGATAACGCTGGCGATCCCGGCAATATTGACCGTTTGCTCGCGCAACTCATAACGCCGGTCGCCGACAAAGGTATTGAGCAGGTGAATGACCCCAACCTGCTGACGCCCCAACAGGATCTGCGAAGGCTCCTGGTCGACCATGGCCGCCGAACGCTGGACCAGGTCGACATAGATGGGCGGCCCGGACACATAGAAGGTGCGCCGGCCATCGCCACGCAGCGGGTAGCGCGGATCGAGCAGGCCCGAGCGACGCAGAAAGGCACGCAAGGTATCGACGCTGGTGTTGTGCAACGAGACCATGGCGCTCTTTAATTCAGCGCTGTCGTAGAGATAGATTGCCTGGCCGTCGCTGTACCAGATCAGGCCCATTTGCCGCACGACCCGGTCGAACACCTGCTGCGCCGAGGTCATGGCAAAATCGCCGGAAATGCGTTTGCCAGCGGCCGCCTTGCTGACGATGATCGGCTTGCCCAAGGGCTCCGATAGCGCCACGAAGAAACTGCGCAGGCTTTCTTCCCGGGCACGGTAGTTATCGGCCTGAGTCGTTGCACTGTGCAACAGGCACAACAACAGGGTGCAGCACCAGATCAGGCCACGAGCATCGAAGCGGATCATCAGCGCAAGGCTCCGACAATATCGCCGAGGCGGCTGGGTGGAACGCCCAGCAGCTCACGAACATCCCGGGAAAAATGCGAGGACGAGCAGTACCCCTGGTTCTGCGCCACTTCGGTGAGTGAACGTCCTTCGTCGATGATCTCCAACAAGGCCCGTGCCACGCGCCAACTGCGCAGGGCTGGCTTGGTGGCACCGCCCAGCGCCTGACGACAAAGCCTGCGAAAATGCGACACCGACACCCCATAGCGCTGCGCCAGGGCCTGCAGGCTGTCCTGGCCGCGACCCTGTTCGAGCAGGTAGCGCACCAGCCAGTACTCCTCGCCGCTGCGCAAGGCCCGGGCAAAGCATTCATAGTCGGCGCTGGCGTGGAATGCCTGCTGGACATACCAGCGCTCAAGCGCCTGAGCACAGCGAGCAACGGCCGTGCCCAAGGGCAGGCAGGCTGGCACGCCTGGCGTACCGGTAAGCCCCGGCACGCCCTCCCCTTCATCGATGAACACCTGCAACTTGACCAGGGCCTGACAACCGATAGCACAAAAATCGGTGGGCTCCCCCTCCCACTGCCAACCACCGTTGACCACCAGCAACCCTTGCCAACCGGCCGGCAAACACTGCCGCCGGCCCTGCGCAGACCAGCGTAACGGACGACTGCCGTTAGCCACATGCCAGACCCCCTCGGTCAGGTGTTCGGACAGTGCAAGGTTTGGCAGCAGCTCGGACACCGGGGTTCCTCGGGCAATAATCGATAAGGCAATAATCGATAAAGAGGGCCAGCTTGCCCGAGCCCTGCGCGGCAATCCTGATGGAAAGCTGATGAAGCTTGGCACAGGCCTTGCTCCACAGCGCTGTATCGACACAGGAGAACATCACAGATGCCGAGCACCAATCCGCTGGCCTGGGTGCATGGCAGCGACGCACCGGAAAAACCGCTACTGGAGCTGGGTTTCATGGCACTCACCGACTGCGCACCGCTGGTGGTCGCCGCCACCCAGGGCTTTGCCCAAGCCTACGGATTGAGCCTCAACCTCAGGCGCCAGAGCTCCTGGGCGGGCCTGCGCGACAAACTGCTCAACGGCGAACTGGATGCCGCCCACAGCCTCTACGGCCTGATCTATGCGCTGCAATTGGGTATCGGCGGCAGCAGCGCCACGGACATGGCAGTGCTTATGGGGCTGAACCAGAATGGCCAAGCCATCAACCTGTCCGCTGCGCTGCAACACCAGGGTGTGACCAGTCCCGAGGCACTGCAGCGCTTTGTGCACCAAAGCAGGACAAAACTCACCTTTGCCCAGACCTTCCCCAGCGGCACCCATGCCATGTGGCTGTACTACTGGCTGGCCAGCCAGGGCATTCATCCACTGCACGACGTCGACAGCGTGGTGGTGCCACCGGTACAGATGCTCGCGCACCTGCGGGCCGGGCGCATCGACGGTTTCTGCGTCGGTGAACCCTGGTCCGCGAGCGCCCTGGAGCAAAGGCAGGGCTTTACCCTGGCCACCAGCCAGTCGATATGGCCGGATCATCCGGAGAAGGTTCTGGGCTGCACTCGGGCCTTTGCCGAGCAGTATCCGAACACGGCGCGGGCACTGGTGATGGCCGTGCTGGCCGCCAGCCGGTTCATCGAACAGAGCACCGAAAACCGTCGCAGCACTGCACAATTGCTCAGCGCCGCGGCGTACCTGAATGCGCCGCTGTCGAATATCGAGCCGCGCCTGCTCGGCCAGTACCAGGATGGCCTGGGCAACCAGTGGCAGGACCCCTGCGCCTTGCGCCTGCATGATGCCGGCCGTGCCAACCTGCCCTACCTGTCCGATGGCATGTGGTTCATGACCCAGTTTCGGCGCTGGGGCTTGCTGCGCGACGACCCCGACTACCTCGCCGTCGCCCGCCAGGTCCAGCAACTGGCCCTGTACCGCGACGCAGCGACAGCCGTGGGCGTCGCTTGTGCGGCAACGGATATGCGCAGCAGCCAGCTGATCGATGGCAGCCGCTGGGACGGTAGCGACCCATGCGGCTATGCCCGCAGTTTTCCTTTGCATGCCCTGGCCGAAACGCCAGCCGCATTCGCGCACCCCTGAAAGGAGACGCAAACATGCTGCGAATCCTGTTGATCGACGACACGGCGAAAAAAGTCGGGCGGCTCAAAGCCGCGCTGGTCCAGGCCGGTTTCGAGGTCATCGAAGAATCGGGCCTGACCATTGACCTGCCGGCGCGCGTCGAAACGGTGCATCCGGATGTGGTGCTGATCGATACCGAGTCACCGGGCCGCGATGTCATGGAGCAAGTGGTGCTGGTCAGCCGCGACCGGCCTCGCCCCATCGTCATGTTCACCGACGAACATGACCCTGGGGTGATGCGCCAGGCCATTCGCGCCGGTGTCAGCGCCTACATCGTCGAAGGCATTCATGCCGGGCGCTTGCAGCCGATTCTTGACGTGGCCATGGCCCGTTTTGAAAGCGACCAGGCGCTCAAGGCCCAACTGCAGGCCCGCGACCAGCAACTGGCAGAGCGCAAGCGGGTGGAACTGGCCAAGGGCCTGTTGATGAAAATGAAGGACTGCAATGAAGAGCAGGCCTACACCCTGATGCGCCGGCAGGCCATGAGCAAGCAACAGAAGCTGATCCAGGTGGCTGAACAGATCATTGCCATGAGTGACTTGCTTGGTTGAATACAATGCCCGGCCTCACGGCCGGACAGGCTCAGCCTTCGCGTGTCGAGGCGTCACGTAGTTGTTGCGCCCGCCAAACAATCTCGTGATTGACACGGGATTTGTTGCATACGACTTCATTCAACTCCCAGGTTTTTTCAAAGGCGACAGAGAGTGGGCTACCCGGGGCAGTATCGCCAAATACGGATTGCATAGTAACGCCAGCAACCGCAGGCATAAACTTCTGCAGCTCTTCAATTCGGTACCCAGCCATCACTTCCTCCAAATTGTGACCGCCCGCCAAAAAAACCAGCGCCGCCCCCAAGACACCAAATAGCTTATTTTCCTCTATCCCTGAATTTCCCACTTCCAGTAGCAAACGCAACTGTGAAAATGCGCCACCGGAGGTCGAATTAACGAAGGATTGAACCTCCGAAGCGGCAACCGCTTTCGGCCAGCCCGCTGCCAAATTTGGCACGCTGCGGTCCGTCGACTTTGACAGGGCCTGGGAAAACATTAAATCATTATAGGGCGCTGTCCTTTTAATCGTCCCCGGATAGAGCGATTCCGACCACTCTTCAATGACTTCCTGCCGGCCACGAAACTCAGCTGAAAACAATGCGGAATCGAAGTAAACGTCTTGAAAGGCTGTACGGTCCACTGCGTGAGCAGCACAGAAGACAATGTCACTCAACTCTCGCAAAAAAGACTGAACCTGATCATTGTCCAGCGTCGCCTGCTGGTCCAGCGCTACCCTGTAGCCGCCGGCCTGAAGGTGTCGAACAACCGCGGCATGCTCGTTCAGACTGGTATTGAATGCTTCATGGTTCTCCCCCCCGGCGGCCAGTTCAATTAATTTTTCCTTCTGTTCCAACTGCAACAGCAGATGCTCGCTGACAACCCCATCGCTGTGCATCTTATCGATTTTTTCGACGGCGCCTTGTAATGCCTTGATACGCGCAGAGATAAATTCAACTTTATCCTCAGAGGCCGGACTGCCCGTACCCAGGGCATCCCGTTCCGCTATCAAATCCTCCAATGTACTTTCAAGATTCTCCTTGGAAATATACAAACCACTCACGTACTCCCTGACCGTCCGAGCCAGATCACTAAATTGTGTTCGCAGTCCATCGTCCTGTGTTACTTGACGAATGTACTCAGCCGACAACGCCGTTTCAAAATAGCGCCTGACGGGATCCTTGAACTGCCTCTGCTCATTGATATCAAGTGTAGAAACATCTACACCCTGACCACAGAGGTAGTCACTCACGGTACACTCAGGGCTACTCCCCAACAAATACAAACTCATGACCTGAGTCCAGTTCTCCTTCCCCGGCGCTGTCAATGTCAGTAGCGCCTGCCCTTTCGTTAGCCCCTCTAGCGAACCCGTATTTGCAGTGCCTGAATTACTTGCCGCATGACCAATAATAGAACGTTCGACTATCATACTTTTCACCCTGCACCGGTACCGAATTGCTGCTCAATGCAGCCGACCCGTCACCCTGCATTACCCATCTCCAGCAATCATGATGAAAATCTGATCGTGCGCTAATTAATCTGGTCCAGCATTTGCTAGACAGTATTCAACGGTAGCCAACGGCGGTTGCCCCTTCACGACAAAGACGTCGCACTCCCATCCGCGCCAGCGGGTCGGGTGGCGACGTCTTTTTCGTTTCCGTCCCTGTTCAACGAGGTGTTCGATGAATACGAGTTTCTGGAAGTCCGGGCATGTCCCCACCCTGTTCGCCGCCTTTTTGTATTTCGACCTGAGTTTCATGGTCTGGTACCTGCTCGGCCCGCTGGCGGTACAAATCGCCGCCGACCTGCAATTGACCACCCAGCAGCGCGGGTTGATGGTGGCCACCCCAATCCTGGCCGGGGCCATCCTGCGCTTTGTCATGGGCCTGCTGGTGGACCGGCTCTCACCCAAGACCGCCGGGCTGATCGGCCAGGTGATCGTCATCGTTGCGCTGTTCTGCGCCTGGCGCCTGGGCATCCACAGCTATGAACAGGCGCTACTGCTCGGGGTGTTCCTCGGCGTTGCCGGGGCCTCGTTTGCCGTTTCGCTGCCGCTGGCCTCGCAGTGGTACCCACCGCAGCACCAGGGCAAGGCCATGGGCATCGCCGGCGCCGGCAACTCCGGCACGGTGTTTGCCGCCCTGCTGGCCCCGGCCCTGGCCGCAGGCTTTGGCTGGAACAACGTCTTCGGCTTTGCCGTGATCCCACTGCTGCTGACCTTGGTGCTGTTCAACCTGCTGGCGCGCAATGCTCCCCAGCGGCCCAAACCCAAAGCCGTGGCCGACTACCTCAAGGCCCTGGGCGACCGCGACAGTTGGTGGTTCATGTTCTTCTACAGCGTCACCTTCGGCGGTTTTATCGGCCTGGCCAGCGCCCTGCCCGGCTACTTCAACGACCAGTACGGCCTGAACCCGGTGACGGCCGGCTATTACACCGCCGCCTGCGTTTTTGCCGGCAGCCTGATGCGCCCGCTGGGCGGCGCCCTGGCCGACCGTTTCGGCGGTATCCGCACGCTGCTGGCGATGTACAGCGTCGCGGCCCTGTGCATTGCCGCCGTGGGCTTCAACCTGCCAAGTTCAGTGGCTGCATTGGCCCTGTTCGTCAGCGCCATGCTTGGCCTGGGCGCCGGCAACGGCGCCGTGTTCCAACTGGTGCCGCAGCGCTTTCGCCAGGAAATCGGCGTGATGACCGGGCTGATCGGCATGGCCGGCGGCATCGGTGGCTTCCTGCTCGCTGCGGGCCTGGGGGCGATCAAGCAGCACAGCGGCGACTATCAGCTGGGGCTGTGGTTGTTCGCCAGCCTGGGCATCCTTGCCTGGTTCGGCCTGCACGGCGTCAAGCAGCGCTGGCGCACCACCTGGGGCTCGGCGGCAGTGACGGCGGCGCGGGTCTGAGGGTTAGCCGATGACCTTGCAACTGAGCTTTGCCCAGGCCAGCGCCAGCGGCCCCCGGGAGGAAAACCAGGACGCCCTGCGCCTGGTGACCCCCAACCCGGAGCTGGCTGCCAGCAAAGGCTTCCTCTTCGCCCTCGCCGACGGTGTCAGCCAGTGCGCCGATGGCGGCCTGGCGGCGCGTGCCAGCCTGCAGGCGCTGGCCCTGGACTATTACGCCACCCCGGCCACCTGGGGCGTGGCCCAGGCCCTGGACCGCCTATTGCTGGCGCAGAACCGTTGGTTACGCGCCAATGGCGGTGGCCAACCGCTGCTGACCACCCTCAGCGCCCTGGTGCTGCGCGGGCGCCGCTTTACCCTGGCGCATGTCGGCGACTGCCGGATCTACCGCTGGGCCGCCGGGCAGCTGCAACGCATCAGCGAAGATCACGTCTGGGACCAACCGGGCATGCAGCACGTGCTCAAACGTGCCCTGGGCCTGGACCAGCACCTGCAGGTCGACTACCTGGAGGGCGAGCTGCAGGCCGGCGAGTGTTTCGTGCTGCTCAGCGACGGCGTCTGGGCCAGCCTCAGCGAAGCGCAGATCAGGGCAGTGCTGCGTGAGCAGATTGACCTGCAGGATGCCGCTCAGACCCTGGTCAGCTCGGCCCACCTCAGCGGCAGCCAGGACAACGCCAGCGCACTGCTGGTGCGCATCGAGCAATTGGGTGCCAGCACCCTGGGCGACTCCCTGGCGCAACTGCAGCAGTGGCCGTTGCCGATCGCCCTGCGCAGCGGGCAGATCATTGATGGCTGGAGGGTCGAGCAAACGCTGGGCCACAGCCGCCAGTCCTTGCTGTACCGCGTGCACGATCAGCTGCAACAGCCGTGGCTGCTCAAAACCCTGCCGGCCGAACGCAAGGACGAACCGGGCGCGCAACAGGGCTTGCTGCTCGAAGAATGGTTCCTGCGTCGAGTGGCCGGACGCTACTTCCCCGAAGTGCACCCGGCCAGCCAGCGCCAGCACCTGTACTACCTGATGCGCGAATACCCGGGCCAGACCCTGGCGCAACTGTTCGCCCACAGCGGCCCTTTGCCGTTGGCGCAATGGCAGTCACTGGCCCAGCAACTGCTGCAGGCGGTCGGCACGCTGCACAGGCGCAATATCCTTCACCGCGACATCAAGCCCGACAACCTGCACCTGGGTGATGACGGCCAGTTGCGGCTGCTGGATTTCGGCCTGGCGTTCTGCCCCGGGCTCAGCGAAGACCGCGCCCATGAGCTGCCGGGCACGCCATCGTTCATCGCCCCGGAGGCATTCGAGGGCGAGCCACCCAGCCCCCAACAGGACCTGTACAGCGTTGCGGTAACGCTGTTCTACCTACTCACCGGGCATTATCCGTATGGCGAAATCGAAGCCTTCCAGCACCCACGCTTCACCCAGGCGGTCAGCGCCGCACGCTATCGCCCCGATCTACCCGACTGGCTCGAGCACAACCTTGCCCAAGCGCTGCTCACCGATCCGCGGCAACGCTTTGAAACCGCCGAGCAATGGCTGTTGCTGCTTGAACAAGGCGAGCGCCAACAGTTGAGCCTGCGCGCGCGCCCACTGCTTGAGCGCGAACCGCTGAAAGTCTGGCGCAGCCTGGCGCTGCTGTCCTTGTTCCTTAACCTGATCCTGCTGATCTGCCTGCTAAAAGGCTGACAGCCCCTTTGCCGATGAGGAATACCCTATGCATGCGAAAGTCTGGCTGATTGGTGCAGGCCCCGGCGATCCGGAGCTGCTGACCCTCAAGGCAGTGCGCGCCCTGGCCGAAGCCGAGGTGGTGCTGATCGACGACCTGGTCAACCCGCAGATCCTTGAACACTGCCCGCAGGCGCGGGTAATTGCCGTAGGTAAACGCGGTGGTTGCCGCTCCACCCCGCAAGCCTTCATTGCCCGCCTGATGCTGCGCCATGCCCGCCAGGGCCGCTGCGTGGCCCGGCTCAAGGGCGGTGATCCGTGCATCTTTGGCCGCGGCGGCGAAGAGGCCGCCTGGTTGCAAGCACATGGTATCGAAACCGAACTGGTCAATGGCATTACCGCAGGCCTGGCCGGCGCGACCCAATGCGGCATCTCCCTGACCTTGCGCGGCATCAGCCGCGGCGTGACCCTGGTGACCGCCCATACTCAGGATGACAGCCCCTTGAACTGGCAGGCGCTGGCCCAAAGTGGAACCACCCTGGTGGTGTACATGGGCGTCAGCAAACTGGAAGAAGTGCAGCAGGGTTTGCTGGCAGGTGGCCTGGCGGCACACACGCCAGTGGCGATGATCGAGAACGCCTCGCTGCCTCAGCAGCGCGAGCGACGCAGCAGCCTGGTGCGGATGTGCCTGGATGCCGCCCACTTCAAGCTGCGCAGCCCAGCGATCCTGGTGATCGGTGAGGTGGCCGCAGTGGACAACAGTGCGGCGAGGCTGCAGTGGACAACAGTGCGGCGAGGCTGCAACTGACGGCTTGAATCGCAGGCAAAGAAAAGCCCGGCCTAGGCCGGGCTTTTCAGTAGGGCTTTGACCAATTACTTGGCTTGGGCTTCTACTTGCGCTTCTACGCGACGGTTAACAGCGCGACCAGCGTCGGTAGCGTTGTCAGCAACCGGACGGGTTTCACCGTAGCCAACCGACTCAACGCGGTTCGACTCAACACCGTACTGGTTGGTCAGAACCTGTTTAACGGCGTTTGCACGACGCTCGGACAGTTTCTGGTTGTAAGCGTCAGGACCGACGGAGTCAGTGTGACCTTCAACAGTGGTGGTGGTCTGTGGGTACTGCTTCATGAAGTCAGCCAGGTTCTTGATATCGCCGTAGCTGTTTGGCTTGACGACCGACTTGTCGAA
The DNA here is from genome assembly GCF_004214895.1 of Pseudomonas tructae. Lineage (NCBI taxonomy): Bacteria > Pseudomonadati > Pseudomonadota > Gammaproteobacteria > Pseudomonadales > Pseudomonadaceae > Pseudomonas > Pseudomonas tructae. Next base: position 4,234,212 of record NZ_CP035952.1, read on the forward strand.
GTCGAACTTGACGTCCAGCTCAACACGGACGACTTCAGCAACAGCTGGGCAGCCATCAGCGTCAACGGTAACGTTGGCTGGGGTGTCAGGGCACTTGTCGACGTTGTCGCAGACGCCATCGTTGTCGCTGTCGGAGCAGACTTCAGCAACTGGCGCTGGAGCTGGCTCGGCTTTCTTGCCGCCACCGAAGTTCAGGCCGACACCCAGCATCGGGCCCCACTCGGTGTTGCCGCTATCGATGTTGTAGTTGGCTTCAACGCCAGCACGGGCGAAGAAGTTTTCGGTGAAGTAGACCTTGGCACCGGCGCCCAGGTTGGCGAAGGTGGAGTGGTCACGACCGCTACGCAGGTTCTGGCTGATGCTCTCGTTGGAGAAACCAGCGGAAACGTACGGACGAACCAGATCGCCTGGGTTGTTGAAGTGGTAGGTAGCGTCAAGGCCGATGTTCTGGCCCCTGATGTTCTTGCCGCTGTCGCCACGGGCGTTGTGCACTTCGTTGTAGCGCAGGCCCAAGGCAACGTCGTCGGTCAGGAAGTAGCTACCCTGAAAGTACGGGTTGGTACCAGTGTTATCGAAATCACGCTCGCTATCGTAGTAGCGCTTCTGCACGCCACCTTCGAGTTCGACCGCGCCTTGGCCTTGTGCCAGAGCGCCGAGCGAAGTAGCGGCAACGAGAGTACCAATGGCCAAGCCCAAGGTGTTTTTCAATTTCATCCGTTAAATCCCCATCTGGTGATAGTTAAGCAGTCCCACCAACATCCGGGGGACAACTCGACGGCAAGTCTAGCAGAACTTGCCGGTACGTTAGAGATATTTGCGTGCCACTAAGTTTCAGCAAGGCCCGCAAATTTCTCACGTAGCTTGTCAAGCGCACGCTTGTAACGCATTTTCGTTGCGCTCAGGCCCATGTGCATGATATCGGCGATTTCCTGGAATTCCAGTTCTGCGACAAATCGTAGCACCAGAATTTCGCGGTCAATCGGATTGACATGCACGAGCCATTTATCCAGCCCGCCTTTCTCTTCAGGCTTGGGCGCCTTCTCTTCCGAGGCCTCCTCGAGTGGATCAAGACTCAAGGCATCCATCAGTCGACGCTTGCGCCGCTCCTTGCGGTACTGGGTGATGCATTCGTTGTAGGTGATGCTGTAGAGCCATGTTTTGAACTTCGATTTACCCTCGAAGTTCTTCAGCCCATAGAGCACCTTGAGCATCACCTCCTGACAGACATCGTCAGCGTCCCGATCGTTCCCTAAATAACGTGCACAGACGTTAAAAAGAGTCCTTTGGTAGCGGCGCATGAGCTCCTCATACGCGCGAGTAACATGAAACAGCTCCTCATGCGAACGCGCCACCAACTCCTCATCAGTGAGCTCGCGGGGATCGTAACGCATGGGCAGCGAGTGAACTTTATTCAAAACGGATCTGGCCGACAGTCAGGTCATTGTCGCCGCACACCCCTGCCTGGGGCATTTTTGCGGCGGCATACATTAGCAGGATTTACCCGGTTAGCGGCTATTGACTCGCTGCTCGAGCAGAATCCGGTTGGACAGCGAGACCAACTCACCCTCGTCGGTCAGCAGGGTCGTCTTGACCGTGCCGATCTCCTCGATCTGCCCTTCGACCTCGCCAATCCGCACCTGTTGGCCCACTTGATACAGTTCGCGCACGTAGATCCCAGCCAGAATCTGCCCGGCAATTTCCCGGCTGCCCAGGCCCATGGCCAGTGCCACGGCCAGACCAACGGTAATCAAACCGATGACGATCACGTGGTTGAGCAGGTCGGTCTTGACCTCGAGCTGGCTGATTGCCACTGAAATACTGATGATGATCACCAGGCCCTGGGCGATGCGCCCAACGCCAGCGGCGTACTCCAGACCAATGCCTTCGGCGGCGCCGCGCACCAGGCCATTGACCAGTTGCGCCAGCAACACACCCGCCAGCAGTACCAGTGCGGCACCAAACACCTTGGGCAGGTACAGGGCGAGCATGTCGAGGGTGGCCGAAACACGCTCAAGGCCGAGGGACTCGGCGGCCGAAACGAGGAAAATCAACAGGACGAACCAGTAGACGATCTTGCCGATCAGGGTCGAGATCGGCACCTGAATACCGACCCGGCTGAGCATCTTGGTCAGGCCGGTGCCGCCCATCAGGCGATCCAGGCCCAGCTTGGCGAGCAGTTTGGACAGCAGGGTATCGAGCAGCTTGGCCACCACGAAACCGAGCAGCACCACCACCAGGGCGCCAAACAGGTTGGGGATGAAGTTCGCCACTTTGGTCCACAACGCGGTCATCGCGGTGACCAGGCTCTGGGTCCAGAGATCAAGTTCCATATTCAATCGGCCTTATCAGCTTTACGGGCGGTAGCGTTACGGCGCACCGGCGCGACATGCGCCGAGCCATTGTTCACGGCAATCATCAGCGCCTGGCTCCAGCGGCCCAGCAGGCTGAACAGATCACCCGCGCCAACCTGGCGGTTGGCGGTTTTCAGGACCCGGCCCAGGCAGGCGTCGTCGTCGCGGTCCTGGCCGGACGGCGATGCCTTGAGCAGGTCTCGCAGGGATTCTTCAAACGGATCGTGCATAGGCACCTCGCGCAATATCTGTCAAAGACGAGGTCGCCCCAGCACGGGTCACATGAACCGAGCAGGCAGATTGTGACTGCATGTTCACAGATTTCATCATCACACCCAGCGCAGGCGGCGAAACAGCCACCACTGCCCCATCGCCAGGGCCAGCACCAGCAAGCTGGCGAAGAGAAAGCCGTACGGGCTGTCGGCGCCAGGAATACCGCCGACATTGATGCCCAACAGCCCGGTGACGAAGCTCATGGGCAAGAAGATGCAAGTGATGATACCGAAGCGGTACATGGTCCGGTTCATCCGCTCGCTGCGCCGCCGGTCTTCGCTCTCGAGCACCAGGGCGGCCCGCTCCCGGGTCAACTCCAGCTCTTCGAGGTAGCGGGTCAGGCTGTTGTTGAGCTCGTTCCAGTAGTCGGCGTCGTCGGCGGCGAACCAGCTCCACTTGTTGCGCGCCAGTTGCGCATAGATTTCCCGCTGCGGGTTGAGAAAGCGTCGCAATCCGGCCGCACGCCGGCGGATCTGCTGCAAGCTGCCCTGATCCGGAGCATACCGTTTGTCGGCTTCGAGCTTCTCTTCTTCGCCGTCAACCACTTCCGACAGGTCGCTGATCAGCGCCTGGACCTTTTCGGTCAACAGCTGCGCCATGCTCAGCAGCAACTCGGAGGCGGTTTTCGGCCCGCGACCCTCAGACAGTTGCTGCAACAGCTCGTCACTGGCGCGCAACGGCCGCAGACGCAGCGAGATTACCCGCTGGGCCTCGGCAAAAATGCGCACCGAGACCATGTCTTCGGGTTCGGCGCCCGGATTGAGGTTGACCCCGCGCAAGAACAGCAGCATCTGCGCATCCGGCAGTGGCAGCAGGCGTGGGCGAGTGTTTTCTTCGAGCAGCAGGTCGCAGGCGAACTCGTTCAAGCCGCTGTCGTGGCGCAACCAGGTGCGGGTCTGCGGATGACTGCGGTCCCAGTGCAGCCACAGGCTCTCCTGGGGCTGCAGTGCAAGGGCGTCCAGTTCAGTTCGGGCGATCGAACGCGCACCGCCGTTTCCATCCAGCACCAGGGCGTGCACCAGCCCCCATTGCGCGTTTTCTTCCTCGAACATCCCTACCCCACTGACCAGATTCAGAGCACTACTCAGGCATTTTCAACGGGCTTGGCGAGACGATCACACCGTTGTTGTCGGCGTAAATGTATTCGCCCGGACGGAAGGTCACACCGGCAAAGGTCACTGGCACGTTGAGGTCACCAACGCCGCGCCGCACGGATTTCATTGGGTGGCTGGCCAGGGCCTGCACGCCGACGTCGGTTTGCGCCAGGACATCGACATCACGCACGCAACCGTAGATCACCAGGCCTTGCCAGTGATTCTTCGCAGCTTTTTCGGCAAGCATGTCGCCCAGCAAGGCATGGCGCAACGAACCGCCACCGTCGACCACCAGCACCTTGCCGGTGCCATCGAGCTCGACCTGCTCCTTGACCCGCGAGTTGTCCTCGAAGCACTTGATGGTGACGATCTCGCCCCCGAAGGAGTCGCGACCGCCAAAATTGCTGAACATCGGTTCCAACACCTGCACCAGTTCCGGATAGGCGTCACACAAATCGGGGGTGATGTAATGCATGGCAAACTCCTGTCAGTTGCAAAGACGAAGGGATGTCGCAGTATCAATCAATGAACGAGGCCCGATGGTCAGGCTTTAGGTTCAAGGCTACACGTCGGCGCCGATCCGGTCACCTGCTGTGCGGCATCGCCCGGCAAACTGGCCAAAGGGTCACGCAACCAGCGCTCAACCAACGGCCAGACCTGTGCCTGGGCCGACTTGCTGACCAGCATGTCGACGTGCCCGAAGTTGTCGAAGCCTTCTTCGCGCCCCAGGCGGACAAACTGTTTGTGCTCGCTGCCCAGTTGCTCGTACAGCTTGCGACAGGCCCAGACCGGGTCCTGGTAGTCACCCGCGCCCGCCACGGCCAGCACCGGCACCTGGACCTCGCTGAGGCCCGCCCACCAGTCACGGTCTTTGTCTCCAAAGCGGCCAAACAGGCCGAACCAGCGCATGCTTTCCAACGCCAGGCCAATGGGCTCGTCTTCCGGGCCGCGCTTGAGCCGTGAGCCGGAGATCTGCGCAAAACGCTTGAGCAACAAACGCCCGCCCCACTCCACCGGCGGCAATTTCAGTGGCCAGTAGGTGCGGCTGACCTGGGTACCGAAAAACGCTGCGCTGGCCACCTGCTCAGGCCCCAGGTATTGACCGCCCAGCGCTGCCGCCAGAGTCGTGCCGCCCAGGGAGTGGCCAATCCAGTGGGCCGGCTGGCCTGCCTGCTCGCAGACGAACGCAGCAATCACCGGCAAGTCGTAACGGGCGTAATCGGCCACGCGATTGTGCCGATAGGCATTATTGCGCGGCGACAGGCCGTGGCCGCGCATTTCCGGGATCCACACATCGAAACCTGCGCGCGCCAGGGTCGCACCCAGGCCAATGCCCCGGGGCGAGTACCAGAAACGCCGGTTGGAAAAGCTGCCATGCAGCAAAACGACCGGGGTGCCCCGCACCTCGGTCTGATCGGCCATGCCCAGGCGGGTAAGCGCCAACTCCACGGTGCGATCCGGGCTGTTACCGGCTTTGATCCGGTACACGTCTTCGCTCAGGTCACCACGGCGCTCGGCACTGAGCAAGGCCACGGGAAAAAGGGTGCTGCTGCTTTGCATAGGGTTCTTGCACAAAAAAGGGCGAGGTCCATCACTGGAACACGCCCTGGAATACGGTCGGAACCTCCACCGCCAGGCAGGCCGGGTGGAGGCTCCGGTTCAGCGCATCAGTTCGCGGCTTGGCCTTCGGCCAGGAAGAACCAGGTCTCCAGGACCGAGTCCGGGTTCAGCGAAACGCTTTCAATGCCCTGTTCCATCAGCCATTTAGCCAGGTCCGGGTGATCGGATGGGCCCTGGCCGCAGATGCCGATGTACTTGCCCGCCTTGTTACAGGCCTGGATGGCATTGGCCAGCAGCTTCTTCACCGCAGGATTTCGCTCGTCGAACAGGTGGGCGATGATCCCCGAGTCGCGGTCCAGGCCCAGGGTCAGCTGGGTCAGGTCGTTGGAGCCGATGGAGAAGCCGTCGAAAAACTCGAGAAATTCTTCGGCGAGGATGGCGTTGGACGGCAGTTCGCACATCATGATCACACGCAGGCCGTTGTCGCCGCGGGCCAGACCGTTTTCGGCAAGCAGGTCGACAACCTGGCTCGCTTCACCCAGGGTGCGCACGAACGGCACCATGATTTCGACGTTGGTCAGGCCCATCTCGTTGCGCACACGCTTGAGGGCGCGGCACTCGAGCTCGAAGCAGTCACGGAAGGTTTCGCTGATGTAACGCGAAGCACCGCGGAAGCCCAGCATCGGGTTTTCCTCTTCCGGCTCGTAGAGCTTGCCGCCGATCAGGTTGGCGTATTCGTTGGACTTGAAGTCCGAAAGACGCACGATGACCTTCTTGGGCCAGAATGCCGCAGCCAGGGTGCTGATGCCTTCGACCAGCTTCTCGACGTAGAAGCCCACCGGATCGTTGTAGCCGGCGATGCGCTTGTCGACGCTTTCTTTAAGCTCGGCAGGCAGGCCGGCGTAGTTGAGCAGCGCCTTGGGGTGCACGCCGATCATACGGTTGATGATGAATTCCAGGCGCGCCAGGCCGACACCGGCGTTGGGCAACTGGGCAAAATCAAAGGCGCGGTCCGGGTTGCCGACGTTCATCATGATCTTGAACGGCAGCTCCGGCATGGCGTCGACGGAGTTCTTGCGCACGTCGAAGCCCAGCTCACCTTCGAAGATGAAGCCGGTATCGCCTTCGGCGCAGGAGACGGTGACGCCCTGGCCATCCTTGAGCAGTTGGGTGGCATTACCGCAACCGACCACCGCCGGGATTCCCAGCTCACGGGCGATGATCGCCGCGTGGCAGGTGCGCCCGCCACGGTTGGTAACGATGGCGCTGGCGCGCTTCATCACCGGTTCCCAGTCCGGGTCGGTCATGTCCGAGACCAGCACGTCGCCCGGCTGGACCTTGTCCATCTCCGAGACGTCCTTGATGATCCGCACCTTGCCGGCGCCAATACGCTGGCCAATGGCACGACCTTCGACCAGTACGGTACCGGTCTCTTTGAGCAGGTAACGCTCCATGACATTGGCCTGGGCGCGGCTCTTCACGGTCTCAGGGCGGGCCTGAACGATGTACAGCTTGCCATCGTCGCCATCTTTGGCCCATTCGATGTCCATCGGGCACTTGTAGTGCTTCTCGATGATCATCGCCTGCTTGGCCAGCTCGCTGACTTCGGCGTCGCTCAGGCAGAAACGGGTGCGCTCAGCCTTGTCGACATCGACGGTCTTGACCGAGCGACCGGCCTTGGCTTCTTCGCCGTAGACCATCTTGATCGCCTTGCTGCCCAGGTTGCGGCGCAGGATCGCCGGACGACCGGCCTGCAGCGTACCCTTGTGCACGTAGAATTCATCAGGGTTGACCGCACCCTGCACCACGGTTTCGCCCAGGCCGTAGGCGCCGGTGATGAATACCACGTCACGGAAGCCCGACTCGGTGTCGAGGGTGAACATCACCCCGGCGGTGCCGGTTTCGGAGCGGACCATGCGCTGCACGCCGGCCGACAGCGCCACCAGCTTGTGGTCGAAGCCCTGGTGCACGCGGTAGGAAATGGCGCGGTCGTTGAACAGCGAGGCGAACACTTCCTTGGCGGCGCGAATGACGTTGTCGACGCCGCGGATGTTCAGGAAGGTTTCCTGCTGACCGGCGAACGAGGCGTCCGGCAGGTCTTCGGCGGTGGCCGAGGAGCGCACGGCAACGGCCATGTTCGGGTTACCCTCGGACATGACGGCGAAGGCGCTGCGGATTTCAGCGTTCAGGCGCTCGGGGAACTCGGCGTCCATGATCCACTGGCGGATCTGCGCACCGGTCTTGGCCAGGGCGTTGACGTCGTCAACGTCCAGCGCGTCGAGGGCCGCGTGGATCTGTGCGTTCAGGCCGCTCTGCTCGAGAAAGTCACGATACGCCTGAGCCGTAGTGGCAAAGCCGCCGGGGACCGATACACCGGCGCCCGCGAGGTTACTGATCATCTCGCCGAGGGATGCGTTCTTGCCCCCCACATGCTCTACATCATGGACGCCGAGCTTATCGAGGGAAACTACGTACTCTACCAAGGTGATCTCTCCACTAACTGTGTTGGAAAAGCTCAGGTCGCCCGCCTGCCAGCTCTGGCTTGGCCGGGCGCTTGTGGCCTGGACCTGGAAAATAAGTGAGAATGCCGAACGCAGTGTTCGGTAAACCGAACCTATCATATCCAAGATTCGTCACCAGCTTAAGGCCCAAGGCGCAAATGAAACGATCTGCTTTCTTTATCTCCGATGGCACCGGCATTACCGCCGAGACGCTGGGACAAAGTCTTCTAGCGCAGTTCGATACCATTCCGTTCAATAAATTCACGCGTCCGTACATCGACAGCGTGGAAAAAGCGCGGGTGATGGTACAACAAATCAATAGCGCCGCTGAGAAGGATGGTGTCCGTCCGATCATCTTCGACACTATCGTCAATCAGGATATCCGCGAGATCCTCGCCACCTCCAACGGTTTCATGATCGACATCTTCTCGACCTTCCTGGCCCCGCTGGAGCAGGAACTGACCGCCCATTCCTCGTATTCGGTGGGTAAATCCCACTCGATCGGTGGCAATTCCAACTACATGGAGCGGATCGAGGCAGTCAACTTCGCCCTCGACAACGACGACGGCGCGCGCACCCACTATTACGACAAGGCCGACCTGATCCTGGTGGGTGTGTCACGCTGCGGCAAGACCCCGACCTGTCTGTACATGGCCATGCAATTCGGTATCCGTGCGGCCAACTACCCGCTGACCGAAGACGACATGGAACGCCTGCAACTGCCCCAGGCCCTGAAGAACCACCAACACAAGCTGTTCGGCCTGACCATCGACCCCGATCGCCTGACCGCCATCCGCCACGAACGCAAGCCCAACAGCCGCTACGCAAGCTTTGCCCAGTGCGAGTTCGAGGTGCGTGAAGTGGAAAACCTGTTCCGCCGCGAAAACATCGCGCACATCAATTCCACGCATTTCTCCGTGGAGGAGATTGCGGCGAAGATCTTGGTAGAAAAAGGCGTGGAACGCCGCTTCAAGTAAGGTTCAACGGCCTCATCGCTGGCAAGCCAGCGATGAGGCCGGTACAGACAAAAAAAAGCCCCGGCAGTTGCCGGGGCTTTTTCATTTCAGCTCACGCTCAGGACGGCACCACCGTTGCCTGGCCACTCAAGGCCAGGTCCACCAGCTCTCGGTTGGCCACCGCGTACATGGCGTAGTCGGTGCCGGTAGCGGCACGCAGTTCGTCGAGCATGACGCGCCAGCGCTCGACCATGACCCGGTGCTGATCCAGCCACAGGGCCACCCGGGCGTCCATGTCCTCAGGCGCATCGACCATCTGCAGTACCGAGATGGTGATCGCCCGCTGCTGCAGGTCGATATCATCACGGAAGGCTTCGCGGGCCAGGGCCTGCCAGTTGTTTTCCACCGGCAGGTTGCTGATTTCCTGCAGGTACCAGGTCAGGTCCAGGGCACTGCCAACGGCAAAGAAGGCCTTGGCCACTTCAGCCGGGTCCTGGCCCGTGACATCGGAAGCCTCGATGATCGGCAACAGGGTGTACAGGTGCGTGGTACCGGCCACCATGCGCGCCAGCAGCTCCGGCACGCCAGCGTCGACGAAGCCCTGGTAACGGGTCATCCAGCGCTCGCGGGTCGGCCCTTCCAGCAGTTCATCGAGTTTCAGGCCCAGTGCGGCGATTTTCGGCCCGAAATGCGCCACATCACGGCCAGCGTCCTGCTCGTTACGCCGGCTGCGCAGGAACCAGCGGGTAGCCCGGCGGCCCAGGCGCATCAGCTCGTCCATCAGGGTCAGCTGGATTTCAGCCGGAACCTGATAGTCCAGCGCCTCGATCTGACGGAACCAGTGTGGTAGGTGGAAGATGTCACGCACGATCACATAGGCACCGGCGACGTTCGCCGGGCTCATGCCGGTGGACTCTTTGAGGCGCTGAACGAAGGTGATGCCCATGTTGTTGACCAGATCGTTGGCGATCTGGGTGCTGACGATCTCGCGTTTGAGGCGATGACGGCGCATGGCCTCGGCGAACTTGCTCACCAGCGACGGCGGGAAAGCGGTTTCCATGTCGCGGGTCAGGTAGTCGTCATCTGGCACCAGCGACTTGAGCAACTGTTCCTTGAGGTCGATCTTGCTGTAGGAGATCAGCACCGACAGCTCGGCACGGGTCAGGCCCTGGCCAGCCGCCAGGCGCTCGGCCAGTTGCTCTTCAGTGGGCAGGAACTCGATGGCACGGTCCAGCTTGCCACGGCCTTCAAGGTCGGCCATCAGCCTCTTGTACTCGGCGATGCGCTCCTTGGCCCGGCGTGCCGCCAGCGACAGTGCCTGGGTCTGCTTGTAGTTGTTGCCCAGCACCAGACCGCCAACTTCCTCGGTCATGCTGCCCAGCAGCTGGTTGCGCTGCTTCTCGGTCATGTCGCCGGCCTGCACCACTTCGTTGAGCAGGATCTTGATGTTGACCTCGTGGTCGGAGCAGTCCACGCCACCGGCGTTGTCGATGAAGTCGGTGTTGGTGGCGCCGCCGTTCAAGCCGAACTCGACCCGGCCCAACTGGGTCATGCCGAGGTTGCCGCCTTCACCCACCACCTTGCAGCGCAGCTCGTTGCCGTCGACACGCAGGGCGTCGTTGGCCTTGTCGCCGACGTCGGCGTGGCTTTCTTCACTGGACTTGACGTAAGTGCCGATACCGCCGTTCCACAGCAGGTCGACCGGGGCCTTGAGCAGCGCGTTGAGCAGCTCGGTCGGGGTCAGTTTGTCGGCTTCGATGGCGAAGCGCTCTTTCATCTGCGCGGTGATCGCGATGCTTTTCGCGCTGCGCGGGAAGATCCCGCCGCCTTCGGACATGATGCTGGTGTCGTAGTCGCTCCAGGCCGAACGCGGCAGATCGAACAGGCGCTGGCGCTCGGCGAAGCTGCTGGCAGGCTCGGGGTTCGGGTCGATGAAGATGTGCAGGTGGTTGAATGCCGCCACCAGTTGCAGCTTGTCGGACATCAGCAGGCCGTTGCCGAACACGTCGCCAGCCATGTCGCCGACACCGACCACGGTGATCGGATCTTCCTGGACGTTGATGCCGCGCTCACGGAAGTGACGCTGCACGCCGACCCAGGCGCCACGGGCGGTAATGCCCATTTTCTTGTGGTCGTAACCGGCCGAGCCACCGGAAGCAAAAGCGTCGCCGAGCCAGAAGCCGTAGTCGATGGCAATGCCGTTGGCGATGTCGGAGAAGGTCGCGGTGCCTTTGTCGGCAGCCACCACCAGGTACGGATCATCGTCATCATGGCGCACGACGTTGGCCGGCGGCACCAGGGCACCGTCCTTGAGGTTGTCGGTGATATCCAGCAGGCCGGAAATGAAGATCCGGTAGCAGGCGATGCCTTCGGCCTGGATATCATCGCGGCTGCCGCCCAATGGCAGGCGGCGCGGCAAGAAGCCGCCTTTAGCGCCAACCGGTACGATCACCGAGTTCTTCACCTGCTGGGCTTTTACCAGGCCCAACACTTCGGTGCGGAAATCTTCTTCACGGTCCGACCAGCGCAGGCCGCCGCGAGCAACGTTACCAAAGCGCAGGTGCACGCCTTCGACCCGTGGCGAATAGACGAAGATTTCGAACTTCGGCACCGGCTTGGGCAGTTCGGGGATCAGCTTGGGGTTGAACTTGAAGCTGAAGTACGACTTGTTCTGGCCCTGAGCGTCGGTCTGGTAGAAGTTGGTGCGCAGGGTGGCCTTGATCAGGTCCAGGTAGCGACGCAGGATACGGTCTTCGTTGAGCACCTGGACCTCGTCCAGGGCCGTCAGGATGGCCTGCTCCAGACGCTGCTGCTTGTCGTCGAGGTCTTCGCTGCTGAGCTTGCGCGCCAGATAGAAGCGGGTCTTGAACAACCGGGTCAGCTCGCGGGCAATGTCGGTGTGGTTGTTCAGGGTGCTGGCAATGTAGCCCAGGTCGAAGCCCAGGCGGATCTGCTTGAGGTAGCGGGCGTAGGCACGCAGCAGCGCCACGTCGCGCCACGGCAGGCCGGCGGTCAGCACCAGGCGGTTGAAGGCGTCGTTCTCGGCATCGCCATTGACGATGTGCACGAAGGCATCCTGCAGGGTGTCGTTGAGCTGCTGGATGTCGAGGTTCAGGCCTTCGGCGGCGGTGAAGGCGAAGTCATGAATCCAGTACTCGCGGCCATTGGCATGGCGCAGGCGGTACGGGAACTCGCCCAGCACCCGCAGGCCAAGGTTTTCCAGGATCGGCAGGACGTCCGACAACGCCAGCGGCGTATCGGCGTGGTACAGCTTGCAGTGCAGTTGCTGTTTGCCGGCCTGGGTCAGCGGCTGGTAGAAGCTCATCACCAGCGGCTTGCGCTCGGACAGGGTCAGCAGGTGCTGCATGTCGACCACTGCCGAATGGGCGGCGAAACGCTCGCGGTAACCGGCCGGGAAGCCTTTCGGGAAGTCGGCCAGGACGTTGGTGCCCTGGGCTTCGCCGAAGCTTTCGACGGTCAGGCTGGCGTAGTCGTCCTGCCACGAACGGCAGGCCTGGATCACTTCGTTTTCCAGCTGCTGCGGGTCGATGTCGATGCGGTTTTTCGGGTCGACGCGCAGAATCAGTTGCACGCGGGCCAACACCGACTCGGAGAAGAAGGTCCAGAACTCGCAGTCGCTGGCCTTGAGGCGCTCCATCAGTACTTGCTGGATCTTCTGCCGCACTTCGGTGGAGTAAATGTCGCGCGGCACGTAAGCCAGGCAGTAGCAGAAGCGGCCGTACGGATCCTTGCGCAGGAACACGCGGATCTTGTTGCGTTCCTGGATCTGCACGATCGACATGACAGTGCTGAACAGCTCGTCGACCGGGGTCTGGAACAGGTCGTCACGGGGCAGCACTTCCAGAACCTGGGCCAGCTCTTTGCCCAGGTGGGCTTTGGGGTCGAAGTGCGAACGACGCTCGACTTCGGCGACCTTGCCACGGATATACGGGATCGCCCGCACGCTTTCGCCATACACCGAAGAGGTGTACAGGCCCATGAAGCGGCATTCCTTGATGACCTTGCCGTCGGCATCCAGCTGGCGGATAGACACGTAGTCCGGGTAGGCCGGACGGTGCACGCGGCTTGGGTGTGCGGCCTTGGCGAAGGACAGCAGCAGCGGCTCGTGCAGGTAATTGACGGCGTAGTCTTCGATGCGCAGGTCTTCGGCGGTGAGACCGACGCGCAGCATGCGGGTCAGGCCGAGGAACGACTGCTCGTCATACTGCAGCTGGCCACCCTGGGCATCGCCATGAACGACGAATTCCTCGTAGCCGAGGAAGGTGAAATGGTTGCCCAGCAACCATTCGAGGAAGGCTTTGACCTCGGCCTTTTCGTTTTGCGCCGGGGCGTAGGCGGTCTGCTCGACCAATGCCACGACCTCGCGCAGCTTGGCCTTCATCGGTTCGAAATCGGCGACGGCGACGCGCACTTCGGCCAGCACCTGCTCAAGCTCGCGGGTCAGCAGGTTGAGCTCAGCGGTGTTGGCGCAGCGGTCGATCTCCAGGTACATCAGCGATTCTTGCAGGACGCCGTCGCCCTGGGTGCCTTTGGGCAGGATTTCCAGCAGCTCGCCTTTGGGCCCGCGACGCACGCTCAGTACGGTGGTCTGCAGGGTATGGATGCTGTAGCCGCGGCGGTTGAGCTCGGTACGTACCGAGTCGACCAGGAAAGGCAGGTCATGGTGCAGGACTTCGACCGCAGTGTGGGTCGACTGCCAGCCATGGCGTTCATAATCGGGGTTGTAGACGCGAACCTGAGGCTGGGTGTGATCGAAACGCTCGATGATGCGCCAGGCAGAGAGGGTGCAACCGGCCAGGTCCGACATACGGCGCTGGGTGAGTTCGTCCAGAGAGATGATGCCGAAGAACTGCTCGGCGAACAGCGCCACTTGTGGCAGTGCCTGTTCGCTGATGTGCTGCGCCAGGGCCGCCTGCAGTTGATGCTGGAAGTCGGCTTTGCTGGCTGCGGTGAAAAACGCCATCTGTGGTACTCCGCTTGGGCTTTATTATTGAGTGAAGCGTCGCGCGCGTCCGCCGTTTACGGATCAACGATAGCCAACCCGTAGCAGGAGGACGGTAAAACCATAGAAACAGGCGCTCAAGGTGACCTGCGAGTCACATCTTCCGCTCCACGGATGGGCATCTGCAAAAACGACTGCCGAACGGGCTGTGTCTTTACGGGTGTCCATCGACAGCAAAGCTTAACGAGTGCCCGCCCGCCCCTGCTTGCGATGCTGCGACATATTCGGTCATTGAGGTGCAAGCGCACGTTTATCCACAGGCCGAAGACTGGCAGAATCGTGTTTCAACTTATTGATCGAGCCGCTCATGCAACTGACAACCGCCCTGCTCTTCGCCACCCCCTGCGATGATGAAGAAGACAACATGGCCACCCTGTGCTGCCACAGTGACAAGGGCCAGATGTTCGTCATGACCCGTTATCCGGACGAAGAGCGAGTGGACATTACCCTCGACGAGCATTACGCACCCGTCGAAGGTTTGAAGGTCACGTTCAGTGCCCAAAGGTTGCTGATTGAAGTTGCACCGCTGGATGCCGATGCCCTCGGTGGTGACGACCATCTGGAAATCATCCTGACCTCGAAAGACACCGACCTCGCCGAGGTCGAAGAAACCCTGCAGAACATTCTCAAGGGCACCGGCACCTACGTCAGCGAGCTGTAATTGCCCACGCGGTTTCTTGACAAGGAACCGCTGCAAAAGGCATTGTCTGACAACCTGATTAATGAGCGTCCTTCATGCTTGAGCTTCAGCGCCCCGACACCCTGGTCGAACGGGTTGTCGGTGCCATCCGCGCCGAAATCGATTCTGGTCGCCTGGCGGCCGAATCGCGCCTGCCTACCGAACAGCAACTGGCCGAACAACTGAACGTCAGCCGCTCGGTGGTGCGCGAGGCCGTGGCCCAGCTCAAGGCAGATGGCGTGCTGATCGCCCGTCGCGGCCTGGGTTCATACATTTCGCAAACCCCGACCGGCACGGTGTTCCGCTTCCCGTCCGCGCAAGGCCGCAGCCCGGACCTGGTGCAGATGTTCGAAGTACGCCTGTGGATCGAGACCCAGGCCGCCTCAGTGGCGGCCCAGCGCCGCGACGCCGCCGACCTTGCGCGGATGAGCAAGGCCCTGCAAGAGATGCTCGACAAACGCAGCGACTTTGCCGTGGCCGCCGCTGCCGATGTCGAGTTCCACCGCGCCATCGCCCAAGCCAGCAAGAATGATTATTTCGTCGCCTTCCATGATTTTCTCCGCGGCCAGCTGGCTGCTGCGCGTAAAACCGCCTGGGAAAACTCGGCGGCGCATTCGGTGGGCGGCTCGGCCGATGCCCACCGCGAACACCAGGCGCTGTACCAGGCCATCGCCGATGGCGACCGTATTGCCGCTGCAGCCTGCGCCGAAGCCCACCTGCGGGCCTCGGCCAAACGCCTGAAACTGGACTTGCCAAGTATCGACTGAAACCCCGTTTAATGGGCGCTGCGGCATAGCGCCCTTTTATTTGCACCACTTAGTCTGACAACCTGATAAGCAGACGCTCTGATAAGAACAAACCAAGGTGACACCTGCATGATCTACGACTACTGCATCATCGGCGGCGGCATCGTCGGCCTCGCCACCGCCATGGCCCTGCTCGAGCGCCAGCCCGGCGCCTCGCTGCTGATCCTGGAAAAGGAAAGCAGCCTGGGCAAGCACCAGACGGGCCACAACAGCGGGGTCATCCACGCCGGGATCTACTACGCCCCGGGCAGCCTCAAGGCCGACCTGTGCAAGCGTGGCGCCCAGGCCACCAAAGATTTCTGCACCGAACACCAGATCAAGTTCGAGGTCTGCGGCAAGCTATTGGTGGCTTCCACACCGCTGGAAGTCGAGCGCATGCACGCCCTGTATGAGCGCTCACAGCAGAATGGCCTGAAGGTCGAGCGCCTGGATGCCCAGGAACTGCAACGGCGCGAGCCGAACATCGTCGGCCTCGGCGGCCTGTTCCTCGATGCCACCGGCATCGTCGACTACAAGCAGGTCTGTGACGCCATGGCCCGGGTCATCCAGCGATTCGGCGGCGAAGTGCAGTTGCAGACCACCGTGCGGGCCATCGTCGAAAGCGCCGACAAGGTCACCATCAGCAGCGACGACAAGGCCTGGAGCGCCCGCCAACTGGTGGCCTGTGCCGGCCTGCAATCGGACCGCCTGGCAACGATGGCCGGGGTCAGGATCGACCACCAGATCATCCCCTTTCGCGGCGAGTACTTCCGCCTGCCAGCGAGCAAGAACGACATCGTCAACCACCTGATCTACCCGATCCCCGACCCGCAGTTGCCGTTTCTTGGCGTGCACCTGACGCGGATGATCGACGGCAGCGTGACGGTCGGGCCCAACGCCGTACTGGGTCTGGGCCGGGAGAACTACAAGAAGTTCTCGGTGAACTGGCGCGACGTCGCCGAGTACGCGCGCTTTCCGGGGTTCTGGAAAACCATCTGGAACAACCTCGGCTCCGGCACCGCCGAGATGAAGAACTCGCTGTTCAAAAGCGGCTATCTGGAGCAATGCCGCAAATACTGCCCATCACTGAGCATCGAGGATCTGCAGCCTTACGAAGCCGGCATCCGCGCCCAGGCGGTGATGCGCGACGGCACCCTGGTGCATGACTTTCTGTTCGCCGAGACCCCGCGCATGGTGCACGTCTGCAATGCGCCGTCGCCAGCGGCCACCTCGGCCATCCCGATCGGCCAGATGATCGCCGAAAAGATCCTCAAGGCCCGCTGAAACCCTGCTGCACGCCATAACTACAAAGACAAAAAGGAACTCACTGATGTCGGTACATGAGACGGCTGCGGCCGCGAGCGAAACCCCGGAACAGAAGAGCAAGCGCCTGCGCAAGGTCGCCGCGGCGACCATCTTCGGCTCGATGCTGGAGTGGTACGACTTCTACCTGTACGCCACCATGGCGGCGATCGTCTTCTCGAAGATTTTCTTCGACCCGAGCAACCCGGCCGTGGCATCGCTGCTGGCGTTTTCCACCTTCGCCATCGGCTTTATCGCCCGCCCCTTCGGCGGCGTGCTGTTCGGCTACCTGGGCGACCGCTTCGGGCGCAAGCAGGTACTGGTCATCACCTTCTGTATGATGGGCGTGTGCACCGCCCTGATCGGCCTGATCCCCAGCTACGCCTCGATTGGCATCTGGGCGCCGATCATCCTGGTACTAGTACGCATCATCCAGGGCCTGGGCGCCGGTGCCGAGCTGTCTGGCGCCGCAGTGACCTCCTACGAGCACGCCAGCGAAGGCAAGCGCGGCAGCCAGGGCGCCTGGCCGGCGCTGGGCTTGAACCTGGGCCTGCTGCTGTCGTCGCTGACCGTCTACCTGCTGACCATGAACGGCAACGAGTTCCTGCTCGCCGGCGGCTGGCGCATCCCGTTCATCTGCAGCATCGTGCTGGTCGGCGTTGGCCTGTGGGTGCGTAAAAGCATCCCGGAAACCCCGGACTTCAAGGAGCTCGACAAAACCCCCGCCCAGCGCCAGGAGTCACCACTCAAGCTGCTGTTCAAGAACGATCTCAAGGGCCTGGCCGTGGTATTCTTCGTGGCCATCGGTTACAACGCCCTGAGCTACATCTTCAAGACCTTCTCGCTGGCTTACCTGACCCAGTACAAGGGCGTTGAAGCTCACGTCACCTCGCTGTCGGTGACCATCGCCAGCCTGGTGGCGATCATCGCCGTGCCGTGCTTCGGCTGGCTGTGCGACAAATGGAGCAGCAAGACCGTACTGATGCTCGGCGGGATGTTCTCGGTGCTGTTCGCCTACCCGTTCCTGAGCCTGCTCAATACCGGCGAGCCAATGCTGATCTACCTGGCGATTGCCATCGGTACCGGCATCCTCGCACCGATGATGTTCGCCCCCCAGGGCTCGTTCCTCAGCCGCCAGTTCCCGACCCAGACCCGTTCCTCGGGTTTTGGTACCGGGCGCGAGATCGGCACGGCCGTGGCCGGTGGCCTGGCGCCGCTGGGCGGCCTGGCACTGGTGGCAAGCTCCGCGACCCACTCCACCGACGGCGTGGCACTGATCCTGGTGGTGGCGGCGGTGTTTGTGGTGGTGTTTGCCCTGTGTGACCAGGGGCGCAAGCATTCCAGCTTCAAGAACTGAGTGATCCTTTTCGCGGGGCAAGCCCGCTCCCACCGAGATCACCCGTGGGAGCGGGCTTGCCCCGCGATGCTTTTCGACCCCGGATGGATTAAAGTATCAGCCCCCGCCCGGGCGCTTTTACGCTGCACGCCCTGGCTTTTTTCCAGGAACCTTCAACGATGGAACACCGTGAGGCGCTGATCGCGCTGCGCACCTTTCTTTCAACCCAGATCCTGGGCCAGGAAAAACTCGTCGAGCGCTTGCTCATCGTGCTCCTCGCCGACGGCCACATGCTGGTCGAAGGCGCTCCGGGCCTGGCCAAGACCAAGGCCATCAAGGAACTGGCCGAAGGTGTCGAAGCCGAGTTCCATCGCATCCAGTTCACCCCCGACCTGCTCCCGGCCGATATCACCGGCACCGAAATCTATCGCCCGGAAACCGGCAGCTTCGTGTTCCAGCAGGGGCCGATCTTCCACAACCTGGTGCTGGCCGACGAAATCAACCGCGCCCCGGCCAAGGTACAGTCGGCGCTGCTCGAAGCCATGGCTGAACGCCAGGTCAGCGTCGGCCGCAGCACCTACGAGCTGTCGCCTTTGTTCCTGGTGATGGCCACGCAGAACCCGATCGAGCAGGAAGGCACCTACCCGCTGCCCGAAGCCCAGCTCGACCGTTTCCTCATGCACGTCAAGATCGGCTTCCCCGATGCCACGGTCGAACGGCGTATCCTCCAGCAGGCCCGAGGCGAGGCGCTCAATGGCGAGACCAAGCCCGAACGCCGGGTCAGCCAGCAGGCCATCTTTGCCGCGCGCAAGGAAATCCTCGGCCTGTACATGGCCGATGCGGTAGAGGAATACCTGGTGCAACTGGTCATGGCCACCCGCACCCCGGCCAAGTTCGACCTGGAACTGGCCGACTGGATCGCCTACGGCGCCAGCCCGCGCGGCTCGATTGCCCTGGACCGCTGTGCGCGGGCCCACGCCTGGTTGGCCGGGCGCGACTTCGTCAGCCCCGAAGACATCCAGGCGGTGCTGTTCGACGTGCTGCGCCACCGCATCATTCTTTCCTTCGAGGCCGAGGCGGCAGGAATTGACCAGGACCGGGTGATCCAGCGCATCCTCGACGTCGTCGCCGTCGCCTGACCCCATGCCCAATCGCCTGCTGGCCGCGCCCGGAATCCGTATCAGCCTCGCCGAGCTGATCGAGATGCGTCATCGCGTGCGCGAAGTGCAACTGTTTTCCCGGCCCGGTCAACGCAGCCCGCTGGTGGGCCTACACCACTCGAAATTGCGCGGTCGCGGGGTCGACTTCGACCAGGTGCGGGTCTACCAGGCCGGCGACGATGTGCGCAACATCGACTGGCGAGTGACCGCACGTACCCAGGAGCCGCACACCAAGCTGTTCCATGAGGAGCGCGAGCGACCGATCTTCATTCTGGTCGAACAAAGCCAGCGGCTGTTTTTCGGCTCCGGGCTGATGTTCAAGTCGGTGCTCGCCGCCCAGGCCGCGGCGCTGATCGGCTGGGCGGCGCTGGGCCACAACGATCGTATTGGCGGCCTGGTGTTCGGCGACAACGAGCACTACGAGATCAAACCACGACGCAGCAAGCAGAGTTTGCTGCAGCTACTCAACCGCCTGGCGCGGGTCAACCAGTCGCTGCACACCGAAGCCACGCCCCAGGCCGACAGCCTCGGCATTGCACTGCGCCGCGCCCGCGAAGTGCTGCGCCCGGGCAGCCTGGCAATCATCATCTGCGACGAGCGGGCACTGACGCCTGCGGTAGAGCAGCAACTCAGCCTGCTCTCGCGCCATTGTGACCTGCTGCTGTTACCGCTGTCCGACCCGCTCGACCACGCCCTGCCCGCCGCCGGCCTGCTGCGCTTTGCCCAGCGCGGCGCCCAGCTGGAACTCGACACCCTCGACCCGACCTTGCGCAAGAGCTACCGCCAACAAAGCGAAGCGCGCATCGAACGCTGGGAGCTGCTGGCGCAAAAGCTGCGGGTGGTGCTGATGCCTTTGAGCACCCAGAGCGAGATGATCGAGCAGTTGCGCGAGTACCTCAACGCCCAGCGACCGGGGAAAACCTCGTGAACCCGCTCGATCAGTTGCAGCCCTTGATTGCCCCGTCCGCCATCGGCCTGTGGCCGCTGGCTCCGGGCTGGTGGGCCCTGCTGTTGCTGCTGCCGCTGCTCGGCTGGGGTGGGTGGCGCCTGCGCCATTGGCGTCCGGGCAAAAAAGCCATCGTGCGCGCCGAACTGCCGCTGGACCCGGTGCGCATCGAGGCTCTGGCCGAACTTGCGCGCCTGCCCAAACCCTACGATGGCGCCCCGGCCGGGGCCTGGCTGCAGCAGATCAACGCCCTGCTCAAGCGCCTGTGCCGTACCCATTATCCGGGTAGCCACAGCCACACCCTCAACGGTCGCCAATGGCTGGCGTTTCTGGATAACCGCTGCCCGGCCGCCGGCCTGACCCGCTGGATGGTACTGGTCGAAGGCGCCTACAAACCCGAATGCAAACTCGACGACAAAGCCATCAATGGCCTCAATCAGTCGGTCGAAACCTGGATCCGCAAACATGTTTGAACTGGCCTGGCCGTGGATCTTCGTGCTGCTGCCGCTGCCCTGGCTGGCGCGCCTGCTGCTGCCCGCCGCCGACAGTGGCGAGCCGGTGCTCAAGGTCAGTTTTCTCGATGAACTCGAAGGCCTGGCCGGGCGCCGGGCGCGCCTGAACCTGCCGACCTGGCGCCAGCAGGCGCCCTTCGTGCTGGTCTGGTTGCTGCTGCTGTTCGCCGCCGCCCGCCCGCAATGGCTTGGCGAGCCGCTGCCGGTGGCCGCCAGTGGCCGTGACCTGCTGGTGGCGGTGGACGTTTCCGGCTCCATGGACTTCCCCGACATGCAATGGCAGGGCGAGGACATCAGCCGCCTGAACCTGGTCAAGGCCTTGCTCGGCGACTTTCTCGAAGAGCGCCAGGGCGACCGTGTCGGCCTGATCCTGTTCGGCAGCCAGGCTTACCTGCAAGCGCCTCTGACCTTCGACCGGCGCACCGTACGCACCTTCCTCGACGAAGCGCAGATCGGCATCGCCGGCAAGAATACCGCCATCGGCGACGCCATTGGCCTGGCGCTCAAGCGCCTGCGTCAACGCCCGGCGCAGAGCCGCGTGCTGGTCCTGGTGACCGACGGCGCCAACAACGGCGGGCAGATCCACCCGCTGACCGCCGCTCGCCTGGCCACCCAGGAAAACGTGCGCATCTACACCATCGGCATCGGCGCCGACCCGGAGCAAACCGGCACGGCCGGGCTGCTGGGGATAAACCCGAGCCTGGACCTGGACGAGGCCTCTCTCAAGGAAATCGCTGAACTGACCGGTGGCAGCTACTTCCGCGCCCACAACGGCCAGGAACTGAGCGCCATTGGCGAAGCGCTCGATCGCCTGGAGCCGGTGGCCCAGCAACCGACCCAGGCGCGCACTGCCCAGCCGCTGTACAGCTGGCCTCTGGCCCTGGCTTTGGTGTTGAGCCTGCTGCTGGTGATTGCCCAGCAATGGCCGGATAACCTGCTGCAGCGGCTGTGGCGCCGCCCGCGCTTTTTGCAGCCGCACCCGCACTGGCGCCAGCGCCTGCAACGGTTGCGCCTGAGGAGACGGCGATGAGCGAATGGTGGCCACAATGGCTGCGGCCGCTCTGGCTGGTCATCCTGCCACTGCTGGCCTGGCTGCTCTGGAAACTCTGGCACCGGCAGAAACGCGCCGGGCGCTGGCAGATGATCCTGCCACCGGCCTTTCATGCCGTGCTGCTCGGTGGCGGCAACGGCCGCGACAGTAAACTGCCGTGGATTGCCCTCGGCCTGGCCTGGCTGTTGACCGTACTGGCGCTGGTTGGGCCAAGCTGGCAACGCCTGGAAGACACTCGCCAACGCCCCGCCGACCCGCTGGTGATCCTGCTCGAACTGACCCCGCAGATGCGTGCCGACGACGCCGCGCCCAGCCGTCTGGAACAGGCCCGGCGCAAAATCCTCGACCTGCTCGAACACCGTCGTGACAGCCAGACGGCAATCATCGTCTACGCCGGCAGCGCCCACACCCTGGTGCCGCTGTCCGATGACCTGGCCACCAGCCGCAACCTGCTCGACGCCCTGGACCCTGGGATCATGCCGCAAGCCGGGCAGCGCGCCGACCTTGCCGTGCGCAAGGGCCTGGCCCTGCTCGCCCAGGCCGGGCTTGGCCAGGGCCGGCTGCTGCTGATCGGCTCCTCGCTCGATGCCGAGGAACGCCAGGGCATCGTCCAGGCCCTCGGCCGCCAGGGCCCAAGCTTGCTGATGTTGGGGGTCGGCAGCGCCGAAGGTGCGCCGGTCAAGCAGGCCAACGGCGAATTCCTCAAGGACGATCAAGGCGCGATTCTCTTGCCGCGCCTGGACAGCAGCAGTCTCAAGGCTTTTATCAACAGCACTGGCGGACGCTATCGCAGCGCCCGCATCGACGACCTCGACCTGCGCGGCCTGCGCCTGTTCGACAACCCGCGCAGCCTGCGCGACGAGGGCCAGACCGTGCAGCTCGACAGCTGGGCTGACCAAGGTTACTGGCTGCTGCTGCCCTTGTTGTTGCTGGCCGCCTGCGCCGGGCGCCGCGGCTGGCTGTTCTGCCTGCCCCTGCTGCTGACCCTGCCGCAGCCAAGCTACGCCTTCGAGTTCAACGACCTGTGGCTGCGCCCCGACCAGCAGGGCCAGCACCTGCTCGAACAGCAGCGTCCGGCCGACGCCGCGCGACGCTTTGAAGACCCGCAATGGAAAGGCCTGGCGCTGTACGAAGCCGGCGACTTCAACGGTGCCGCGCGCCAGTTCGCCCGGGGCAACAGCGCCGCCGACCATTACAATCGCGGCAATGCGCTGGCCCGCAGCGGTGAGCTGGAAGCGGCGCTGGACGCCTATGAACAGGCCCTGGAACGCCAGCCGGAACTGCAACCGGCACTGGCCAACAAGGCCTTGGTAGAACAGTTACTGCAACAACGCCAGGCCGAACAAGTGCCCGAGCAGCCGCCAGAAGATAATCAACAGAGCGACCCCAACAGCAACAGCGACAACGCCAGCAGCGCGCAGAATGCCCAGGACCAGGCCGCGGCAAAACCTTTACAGGATCCGCACGACGCGGCCAAGCCTGAGGACAGCAGCGATGAACAGCCGCAGAACAGCGCCAGCGGTGCTGACGACGACACCACCCGGCCGCCCCAACGCCCGACCGAGGGCAGCCTCGATGTCGAGCAGCGCCAGGCGCTGGAACAATGGCTGCGACAGATTCCGGACAACCCGTCCGAGCTGTTGCGGCGTAAATTCTGGTATGAACAGCAACAACATCAGGAAACCCATCAATGAGTCGCGCTTGCGTCCTGGTCTTCAGCCTCTTTCTCGCCCTGCAGGTGCAGGCGGCAGCGCTGCTTGCCAGTGTCGACCGTACACGCCTGAATGCCGGCGAAACCCTTGAGCTGACCCTCCAGACCCAGGACGTGACCCAGTTCGGCAAACCCGACCTGTCACCGCTGGAGGCCAACTTCGAGGTACGCGGCACGCGCCAGGTCAACAGCCTCAACAGCCTTGACGAAAACAACGCCAACACCCGCTGGATCATCACCCTGTTGCCGCGCAAGAGCGGCAGCGTGGAAATTCCCGCCCTGCAGCTGGGCGAGGTACGCAGCCAGCCTATCAGCCTGCAGATCGAGGCCAACCAGGTCAGCAGTGAAAACCACGGCCCGGTGTTCATCGATGCCAGCCTCGATCAGCCTGAGGTCTACGTGCAGGCCCAGGCGGTGCTGACCTTGAGCATCTATCACTCGGTGCCGCTGTACGACGACAGCAGCCTCAGCCCACTGCAACTGGACAACGCCAAGGTCGAACCGCTGGGCGAGACCCGCACCTTCGAGAAACTCATCGACGGTGTGCGCCATGGCGTGATCGAGATGCGCTATGCGATCTACCCCCAGCAAAGCGGTGACCTGAAAATCCCCGCCCTGACCTTTAGCGCCACCGCCGCGCAGAACGACGCCGAGCAGGAACTCAACACCCCGCGCGCCGGCAAGCAGGTGCAGGTCAGCTCCACGCCGCTGGTGCTGACAGTCGACCCGATTCCGGCCGACTACCCGGCCAATGCGGCGTGGCTGCCGGCCAACAGTTTGACCCTTGAAGAACACTGGAGCCCAGACCCGGCGCAGCAGCAGACGCAGATCGGCGACTCGTTGACCCGCACCCTGATCCTTCAGGCCGAAGGCTTGTCCAGCGCCCAGTTGCCACCGCTGCCTGGCACCGAGGTCACCGGCCTGCGCCGCTACCCGGACCAGCCGCAACTGCGCAACCAGGTCAACGACCGTGGCCTGCTCGGCGTGCGTGAAGAGCGCGAGGCGCTGGTACCCACCCACGCCGGTAAGCTGGAACTGCCGAGCCAGGAAGTGGTCTGGTGGAACACCCGTGAAGATCATCTGGAGCGCAGCAATTTGCCGGCACGCAGCCTGCAGATCGAAGACAACCCGGCGTTGAGCGCCGACAAGCCGGCCAGCGTCGACCCGGTTACCGTGCAATCCTACCTGCTCTGGCCCTGGCAGCTGAGCACCCTGGTACTGGCCCTGACCACCCTGCTGGGCTTTGCCCTGTGGTGGCGGGCGCGCTCGCAACCGGCGGTGCTGCGCGCCGCACAAACCGGGCCAAGCCCGCGCACCCTGCTCGATGACCTCAAGCGTGCGTGCCAGGCCAACGACCCGCAGGCGACGCGCCAGGCCCTGGATGCCTGGGCGCGCCAGCAACCGGAAACCCTGGCCGAGATGGCCGCGCGCTTCGTGCCGCTGTCCGATGCCCTCGATGGCCTCAACGGCGCGCTGTACAGCGAAAGCGGGCAGTATTGGCAAGGTGAAGAATTGTGGCGGGCCATCGGCACCATCCCGGCCGCCGAGCAGGTCCAGCCGGTACAGAGCGAGAACGGCAGCTTGCCGCCGCTGTACCCCAAATAACCTCAAGGCGTGACGCCCCGGGCGCCACGCCGGCACACTGCGGAACCCTTCATGCGTCTGTTTCACACCTCCGACTGGCACCTGGGTCAGACCCTGCACGGCCAGGAACGCGACTTCGAACACGCCTGTTTTCTCGACTGGCTGCTCGGCCAGCTCAAGCTGCGCCAGCCCGACGCCCTGCTGATTGCCGGCGACATTTTCGACACCGTCAACCCGCCGGTCAAAGCCCAGGAACGGCTCTACGACTTCATCGTCCAGGCCCACGAACAACAGCCCAAGCTGAACATCGTGATGATCGCCGGCAACCACGACTCCGGTTCACGCATCGAACTGCCGGCGCCGCTGATGCGCCGCCTGCGCACCCACGCCCTGGGCCGGGTGCAATGGCTCGATGACGGTGAACTGGACAGCGAACGCCTGCTGATTCCGCTGACCAACGCCAAGGGCAAGGTCGCCGCCTGGTGCCTGGCACTGCCCTTCCTGCGCCCGGCAGAGGTAACCGGCGCGCACCTGGGCGACGACTACCTGCGTGGTATCGCCCAGGTCCACGAAAAACTCATCGCCGCCGCCCTGCAACGGCGCAAGGCCGGCCAGGCGCTGATTGCCGTGAGCCACGCGCACATGGCCGGTGGTTCGATCTCGGAAGACTCCGAGCGCAGCCTGATCATCGGCAACGCCGAAGCCCTGCCAGCGCGCCTGTTCGCCCCAGAGATCAGCTACGTCGCCCTCGGCCACCTGCACAAGCCGCAGAAGGTCAACCGCGAAGCGCGCATCCGCTACAGCGGCTCGCCGATCCCGCTGTCGTTCTCGGAAATCGGCTACCCGCACCAGATCCTTGAAATCGAGCTGGATGGCGCTCAGCTCGCCAGTGTCGAGTCGCGCCTGGTACCGCGCGCCGTGCACTTGCAACGGCTGGGCCCGGCGCCACTGGCCCAAGTGCTCGAACAACTGGCCGAGTTGCCGGTGGTCGACCTGCTCGACGACCCGCAGCGCCAACCCTGGCTGGAGATCCGCGTGCGCCTGGACGAGCCGCTGCCCGACCTGCGCGCGCAACTTGAAGGCGCCTTGCAGGGCAAAGCTGTGCGCCTGGTGCGCATCGCCGCCGAGTATGCCGGTAACGGTCGCAGCGAAGACGACAGCAGCGCCGACCTGCTGGAGCTGGGCCAACTCACCCCCAATGAGCTGTTCAGCCGGGCCTGGGAACAGGCCTACGGCAACGCCGTCGACGAACAGAGCCTGGCCGACTTTGCCCTGCTGCTGCAGGACGTCCAGCAGGAGCAGGAACAGCCATGAAGATTCTCGCCATCCGCCTGAAGAACCTGGCCTCCCTGGAAGGCCCGATCGAAATCGACTTCACCGCCGAGCCGCTGGCCAGCGCCGGCCTGTTCGCCATCACCGGGCCCACCGGCGCCGGCAAGAGCACCCTGCTCGACGCCCTGTGCCTGGCGTTGTTCGGCGCCGTACCGCGGTTGAACAACATCGGCCGCGAGACCAAGCTGCCGGAAATCGACAGCGACATCCTCACCAGCGATCCGCGCACCCTGCTGCGCCGGGGTTCGGGCAGTGGTTTTGCCGAGGTGGACTTCGTCGGCATCGACGGCCGCCGTTACCGCGCCCGCTGGGAAACCAACCGCGCCCGCGACAAGGCCAATGGCAAGCTGCAAGGCAGCCGCCAGAGCCTGCATGACCTGGACAGCGAGCAATTGCTAAGCAACCAGAGCAAGGCCGAATACAAGCAACTGATCGAATCGCGCCTGGGCCTGAACTTCGAACAGTTCACCCGCGCGGTGATGCTGGCCCAGAGCGAGTTCAGCGCCTTCCTCAAGGCCGACGACAAAGAGCGCAGCGAGCTGCTGGAAAAGCTCACCAACACCGCCATCTACAGCCAGCTGGGCCGCCGCGCCTACAGCAAGAGCAAAGAAGCCGAAGAGGCGCACAAAGCCCTGCAGGATCAGGCCAGCGGTGTGCTGCCCATGGCCGTTGATGCCCGTGCCGAACTCGACTTGCGCTACGGCGAGGCGCTCGATCGCTTCAAGGCCGAACAGGCGCAACGGCGCCAGCTCGAGCAGCAGCGCAGCTGGCTGGTCGAGCTGTTGCAACTGCAAGAGCAGGTGCAAGCCAGCAGCGCACAACTGCACAGCGCCCAGCAACATCATGACAGCCTCGACGGCGAGCGGCTGAAACTGGCGCGCCTGGAACAGCTGGCGCCACAACGCCATCAGTTCGCCCGCCAACAGACGCTCAATGCCCAGCTCAGTCCGCTGGCCCAGAGCATCAAGGCCCAGCGCCAACAGCACGAGCAGTTGCATGACCGTCAGCAGCAATTGCAGGACGACCTGGGCAAAGCCCGCGATGCT
Organism: Pseudomonas tructae; assembly: GCF_004214895.1. Lineage (NCBI taxonomy): Bacteria > Pseudomonadati > Pseudomonadota > Gammaproteobacteria > Pseudomonadales > Pseudomonadaceae > Pseudomonas > Pseudomonas tructae. Next base: position 4,261,414 of record NZ_CP035952.1, read on the forward strand.
CTCGCCCAGGCCCTGGCACAACAAAGCAACAGCGCGCCATCGCTGCGTCAGGCCTTTGCCGAGCAGAACACTCTGGCCCGTCTGCAACAGGAGTTGGTCAACAGCGAGGCACTCAAGCAACAGGCCGAACAGGCCAGTGCCCAAGGCCAGCAACAGTTGCTCAGCCTCACTGAACAACAAGGCCTGAGCGAACAACGTCTGCAGCAAATCAGCGACCAGCTCGCTCAAAGCGCGTCGCTGGCAGGATTAAGTGAAGCCTGGAATGCCTATCGCGACCGTCTGCAACAGCTGATGCAGCTGGGCAACCGCCTTAACCAGGGCCGCGCCGAGCTGCCAGGCCTTGAGCAACGTGCCAGCCAGGCCCTCGCCCAACTTGAAGAACAGCGCGCTACCCTGGCCCTGCTCTACCGTGAGGCCGAGGCAGAACCCGAGGCTCTGGCCGAACAGATCGGCTTGCTGGGCGAGCTTCTGCAGAAAAACCGCCAACAGCAACGCCAGGTCGAAGAACTAAGCCGGCTGTGGAGCAACCAGCAAGACCTCGAACAGCGTCTGCAAGCCCTGCGCGATCGCCAGCAAGCGGCCCTGCAGCAGCGCGAACAGCTGATCAGCGAAGGGCTCAATGGCAAGAACCAGCTGAGCGCCGCCGAGCAAGCGCTGAATGTCACCCGCCAGTTGCTCGAACGCCAGCGCCTGGCCCGCAGCCAGAGCGTCGAAGAGTTGCGCGCGCAATTGCAGGACGACCAACCCTGCCCGGTGTGCGGTAGCCAGGAACACCCTTACCACCAGCCCGAAGCCCTGCTGCAAAGCCTCGGCCGCCATGACCAGGACGAAGAGGCCAACGCCCAGCAGGTGGTCGACGCTCTGAAGAAACAGCTCGATGAGCTGCGCACCCAACTGGGTGGCGTCAACGGCCAGATCAAGGAATACCTGCACCAGCAGGAGCAACTGGGTAGCCAGCAGCAAGCACTGCTGCCGAGTCTAGAAGCGCACCCGCTGTACCCGTCGCTGGCCGATCAGGACGCCAACCAGCGCAGCAACTGGCTGGAATTGCAGGCGCGCAACCTGAACCACGACATCGCTCGTGACGAGCAGCGCCAGAATACCCTGCTGACCCTGCAAAAAGACGCCAGCCGCCTGCAACAACAGGTGCAGGCAGCCCAGGAGGCCAGCCAGCAGGCCAACCAGCACCTGAATCAGCAGCACACCGCGCTGACCAGTGACCAAGAGCGCCTGGAACAGGAGCTGGCCAGTTTCGCCACCCTGCTGCCAGACGACATCCTCAACGACCTGCGCCAGGAGCCGGCCGCCGCCTTTATGCGCCTGGACCAGCAACTGGCCCTGCGCCTGGACCTGCTGCAACGGCAAAAGGACGAACAACAGGAGCACGCCGAGCGCCAGCAGACCCTGGACAAAACCCAGCTGCAGCAACAGACCCGGGTGCACAAGCACGAAGAACTGCAACATCAGTTCAGCGAGCTGCAGCGTCAGCATCAACTCAGCCGCGACAGCCTTGCCGCCCTGCTCGGCGCACAGGCCAGCGCCGAACATTGGCAGGAGCATCTGGAACAGGCCGTGGAGCGCGCGCGCCAGGCAGAAGCACAGACGCTTCAACAGTTGCAGCAGACCCAGGCACAGTTGATCGAACTGGCCGCCGAGCTCAAGGCCAAGGACGAACGGTTGAACGCCCTGGAGCAGGAACACAGCGAGGTTCGCACCCGGATCGAACAGTGGCGCCAGGGCCACCCGGAGCTGGACGACAGTGGCCTGGAGCAACTGCTGGCCTTCGACGACGCCGCGGTGGCGCAGTTGCGCCAAGGGCTGCAGGACAGCGAAAAAGCCATCGAACAAGCCCGCACCCTGTGCCAGGAGCGCCAGCAACGCCTGGACCAGCACCAGGCCCAAGGCAATTCCGAACTCACCCGCGACGTGCTGGAACAAGCTGTCGACAGCCTGCAACTGCAACTGGCGGCCAGCGAACAGACCTGCGCCGAACTGCGCGCCGCCCAGGCCGAAGACCAGCGCCGGCAACTGGCGCACCAGGCCCTGGCCGAACAGATCGCCAGCGCCTACAACGAATGGCAGCGCTGGGCACGGCTCAATGCCCTGATCGGCTCAGCCACCGGCGACACCTTCCGCAAGATTGCCCAGGGCTACAACCTCGACCTGCTGGTGCACCACGCCAATGCCCAGTTGCGCCAACTGGCCCGCCGCTATCGGCTCAAGCGTGGTGGCAGCCTGCTCGGCCTGCTGGTGCTGGACACCGAAATGGGTGACGAACTGCGCTCGGTGCACTCGCTGTCGGGCGGTGAAACCTTCCTGGTGTCCCTGGCCCTGGCCCTGGGCCTGGCGTCGATGGCATCGAGCACCCTGCGCATCGAATCGCTGTTTATCGACGAAGGCTTCGGCAGCCTCGATCCGGAATCGCTGCAACTGGCCATGGACGCCCTCGACGGCCTGCAGGCCCAGGGCCGCAAGGTCGCGGTGATCTCTCACGTGCAGGAAATGCACGAGCGCATTCCGGTGCAGATCCAGGTTCGTCGCCAGGGCAACGGCCTGAGTACGGTGGAGGTCAGCGGATGATCCTCTACTCGTTCCGCCGCTGCCCCTGGGCCATGCGTGCGCGGCTGGCCCTGCGCTACGCCGACTGCCCGGTGGAAATTCGCGAAGTCAGCCTCAAGGCCAAGCCGGCCGAACTGCTGGCGCTATCGCCCAAGGGCACGGTGCCGGTGTTGAGTACTGGTGACCTGATACTGGAGGAAAGCCTGGAGATCATGCGCTGGGCCCTGGCCCGGCATGACCCGCAGGACTGGCAACTGGTGGCCGACCCGCAGGCGGCGCAGGCTGCCGATGCGCTGATCGAGCGCAATGATCGCGAGTTCAAGGCGCAGGTCAATCTGTACAAATATGCTGAGCGCTACCCGCAGCACTCCCGGGAAGAGTACCGGGCACAGGCTGAAACCTGGCTGGCCGAGCTGGATGAGCGCCTGGCGCAGCAGGCCTTTCTGTTCGCCGACCACCCAAGCCTGGCTGATGCGGCGTTGCTGCCGTTGCTGCGCCAGTTCGCCGGGGTGGAGCCACAGTGGTTCGCCCAGGCGCCCTACCCGCACCTGCGGGCATGGCTGCACGGTTGGCTGGAGTCGCCGCTGTTCAAGGCGATCATGGTGCAGTGAGCAGGTGGGAGCGGGCTTGCCCCGCGATTAAGGCCTGGCATCCATATCGCATCGCGGGGCAAGCCCGCTCCCACATAAGCTGCGTTACAGCGCCAGAATCGGCGAAGAATAGAGGAACAGCAGTACCGCCAGAATTCGCCATTTCATGTGTGCTTCCCCTGACGTCAATAAATTAGCGTCAAATTCAAACACATGGCTATATGCTATTACCAGAAAAATCTACAACCTCAGTGCGCAGACTTATGGTCCAGCGCTGCATAGAAGTTGGCGCTTTGTTGCAGGTATTTCTGGGTGTAGCTCTGGGTCGACGATTTACGCTCGCTCAGCTCGACATGAGCACTCGCCGGCAGAACCACCGAAGCGGAAATGGCAGAAGCGGCGATGACCGAAAAAAGATTGAAGTTCATGGCGCTGACCTCGAAGTCTGTGGTTTGAAGTGGCCGCTTGGGGCCGTGGTTCAAACTTACGCCGCTGATGCGGCGCACAGAAATTCATTGCAGCAGTAGCCAACATCAAGGCCATTGATAGTCAGTTGACGAACTTCAAGTCTGACGGGGCATCCTGGGCCAACTTCTGCACGGTATCGCCCAACAGGCCGGTGCGTGGATCGCGGCGCAATACCACGATCTGGTTGCTCTTCTGGTTGGCTACCAGCAGGAACTTGCCGGTGGGGTCGAGGGTGAATTCCCGAGGGTGATCCCCTTCGACACTGCGTCGCTGCACCTGCATCAGCTTGCCGGTCTTGTCATCGACGGCAAACACCAGCAATTCATTGGCCGTACCGCGGTTGCTGACATACAGAAAGCGCCCGTCAGCCGACAAGTGCAAGGCACCCGCAGCTTTGGCCGAAGCATCGGTCTGCTCGGTCAGTGGCAGGCGCTGCAGCTCCAGCAGCTTGCCATTGCGATAATCGAAAGCCACCACCTGCGCGCTCATTTCCAGGGTCAGGTAGGCATGCTTGCCGTCACGGTCAAACAGCAGATGGCGCGGCCCACTGCCCGGTGGCAGGTCTACCGGTTCGACGGCGCTCAGTGGCTGGCTGGGGCTCGCGCCGTCATAGCGGTAGACAAACACCTTGTCGGCGCCCAGGTCGCTGGCAAACACATACTTGCCGTTGTCGGATGACACCACCGAATGCACGTGAGGCCCGGTCTGGCGCTGCGGATCGACGCCACTGGGCGCGTGCCGGTACTGCTGCACCGAAGCCTGCAGACGGCCTTGCCGGTCCACCGGCAGCACACTCAGGCTGCCACCCGGCGCGGGCTGCACGCCATAGTTGGCGACAAACAAGTAGCGCTGGTCATGGCTGAGGCTGGAGTGGGTCGGCTCATCGCCCTGGCTTGGCACCTGGTTCAGGGCCTTGAGGCTGCCATCCTTGGCGATGGCGAAGCTGCTGACCTGGCCGTTGCCGCCACCGTTCTCATTGACCGCGAACAGCAGGCGCCTGTCCACCGACAGGGTCAGCCAGGAAGGGTTTTCGCTCTTGAGTACCTGCAGCGGCGTGGGCTCGATCTGGCCGCTGTCACTGTTGAAGCGATAGCGGTAGATCCCTTCGCTGCTACCTGCGGTGTAGCTGCCGACCAGCAGGTCGTGGGCCTGGGCCGAGAGAATCAGGCTCATGCTACTGGCGATCAGCAGGTTCTTCAGCAGGCGCGTCATCGTCGTTCTCTTCGCTGGCCCGAATGGCATCAATACAGACTAGCCGATGCTCGCCCGTGTCGGCCGCGATCAGCCAGTCGGCCCCTTCCAGCCGTGCGGCGCCGATCTGCTCGGGGGTGAAAGACCATTTCTTCAAGGCGCGGCCGTCCATCAGCTCGATGCGCAGGCCGGTGTTATCGAACGTGAAGTCAAAGGCGTGCAGGCCGTCGATCAGGAGCATGTCGCAGGATTCGAGGGCTTGGGAGAGGGTTGTCATTGCAGGAGTATCACTGGCAGGAAAAACCCATGATACCTGAAAGCATCGCGGGGCAAGCCCGCTCCCACAGTGTAGGAGCGGGCTTGCCCCGCGATTGTCACCCTCAATGAGCGAAAATCGAACCACCCTCCTTGCCGACCATTTTCTCCGGCTTGATCAGGAACCGCGCCAGCGCCGGCAGCAGCCACAGCGCGCCGAACATGTTCCACAGCAGCATGAAGGTCAGCATCAGGCCCATGTCGGCCTGGAACTTGATCGCCGAGAAGATCCAGGTGCACACGCCGATGGCCAGGCACAGGCCGGTGAACAACACCGCCTTGCCGGTGGACTTGAGGGTCTGGTAGTAGGCTTCCTGCAGCGGCAGCCCGGCGCGCAGGAAGCTCTCCAGGCGGCTGTAGATGTAGATGCCATAGTCCACGCCGATGCCCACGCCCAACGCCACCACCGGCAAGGTCGCAACCTTGACGCCGATGCCCATGAAGGCCATCAGGGCGTTGCCCAGCACCGAGGTCAGCACCAGCGGCAGGACGATGCACAGCGTCGCGGCAAAGGAACGGAAGGTGATCATGCACATCACCGCTACGCAGATGTACACCAGGATCAGGATGGTCAGCTCGGCCGACTTGATCACTTCGTTGGTGGCCGCCTCGATACCGGCGTTACCGGCCGCGAGCAGGAACTCCAGGCCTTCCTTGTTGTGGGTGTCGGCAAACTCCTGCACCGCCTTGACCGCCCGATCGAGGGTCTCGGCCTTGTGGTCGTTGAGGAAGATCAGCACCGGCGCCAACGAGCAGTCGGCGTTGTACAGGCCGTCCGCACGGGAGATCGAGCTGTTGAGCACGTCCGGGTTGCGCGACAGGCTTTCCCATTTCAGGTTGCCCTCGTTCATGCCCTTGATCATCTGCTTGGACACGGTCACCAGGGAAATCGCCGACTGCACCCCCGGGGTGTTTTCCATCTTCCACATCAGTTCGTCGATCGGCGCCATGGTCGAGTGCACCGAGCAGCCTTCGGTCGGCGTCTTGACCATGACCACCAGCACGTCGGAGCTGGTCGAGTAGTTGTTGATGATGAAGGCGTTGTCCTGGTTGTAGCGCGAGTCCGGACGCAGCTCCGGCGCGCCCTGGTCGAGGTCGCCGATCTTCAGGTTCTGGCTGTACCAGAGGCCGCCACCGAAGGCCAGCAAGGCCAGGACAATGGACACCGGCGCCACCTTGGCACTGGCAAAGTTCGACAGCAGGCGCCAGAACGGATGCTCGCGGGTCGCATCCTTCTTGCTGCGCTCGATGGCCTTCTTGCTGATGCCGACATAGGAAATTGCCACCGGCAGCAGGATCAGGTTGGTAAAGACGATCACCGCCACACCGATCGAAGCGCCAATGGCCAGCTCGCGGATCACGCCGATGTCGATGATCAACAGGGTGATGAAGCCCACAGCGTCGGCCAGGATGGCGATCATCCCCGGCAGGAACAATTGCCGGAAGGTTCGCCGCGCAGCGGTCAGGGCGTTGTCGGCATCACTGGACTGCAAGGCGATGCCGTTGATCTTCTGCACCCCGTGGGAGATGCCGATGGCGAAAATCAGGAACGGCACCAGCATCGAGTACGGGTCAAGGCCGAAGCCCACCGCATGCATCAGCCCCAACTGCCAGACCACCGCCACCAGGGTGGTGATCAGCACGGCGATGGTGCTGCGGATGCACCAGGTGAACCAGTACAGCAGCACCCAGGTGATCACCAGGGCGATACCGAAGAACATCGCCACCATCATCAGGCCATCGATCAGGTCGCCGACCTTCTTGGCGAAGCCGACAATATGCACCTTCACATGGGGGTTCTGGGCCTGGAACTTGTCGCGGATCTTCTCTTCCAGCTGGTGGGAGAACTGCTGGTAGTCGAGCTTGATCAGCTTGCCCTGGTCCTGCGGGTCCGGGTAGGACTCCAGCAGCGGGATGTCGATGATGCTCGACTTGAAGTTGTTGGCCACCAGCCGCCCGACCTGCCCGGACTTGAGCACGTTGTTGCGCAACTGGTCGAGGCTGTCGGCAGAACCGTTGTAGGTCTGCGGGATCACTTCACCCCCGGCAAAGCCCTCCTCGGTCACTTCGGTCCAGCGCACGCTGGGGCTCCACAGCGACTTCAAGCCGGAACGGTCGACGCCGGGAATGTAGAACACCTCGTCATGCACCTGACGCAGGGTTTCCATGTACTCCTTGCTGAAGATGTCGCCATCGGTGGCCTCCACCGAAATGCGCACGGTGTTGCCGAGGTTGGCCAGGTCATTGCGGTGTTCGAGCATCTTCTCGATGAAGGGATGCTCGAGCGGGATCATTTTCTCGAAGCTGGTGGACGGGCGTATCTGCGTGGCCTGCCAGAACAGGAACACACTGACCAGCAGGCAGATGAGAATCACCACCGGGCGGTTGTTGAAGATCAGGCGTTCAAGCAAGGTCGCCTTGTCCTGATGGTGTTGCTGCTGATTCATGTTGAACTGCTCCTGACGGGTCATGGCTGCACTCCTTCGGCGCCCTGGGCCGAGGCCAGGTGCACGCCACCCTGGCCGACCAGGATCAGGCCTTCGCCGTTACGACCGCTGACACCCGCCAAGGCGATGCGGTCAGCGCGGTTGTACACGCTGAAGGTCTGGCCGTCATCGCTGCTGCGCAGCACGCTGCCGCCATTGCCCACGAGTACCAGGCTGCCATCATCGAGAAGCGTAGCGCTTGCCAGGCCAAATTCGAGGCTGCCGCGCGTAGCCTTCAATTCGATCTGTTGCCAGCTATCGCCAAAATCGCTGGAACGGTACAAGTTGCCGCGCAAGCCGTAGGCCAGCAAGGTGCGTGGCTGAGCAGTGCCGGTGACACCGAACAGCGAGCCTTCATAAGGGCCTTCGAGCTTTTCCCAGGTCTGGCCGTCATCGCTTGAACGGAACATGCTGCCCTGCTCGCCGACAATGAACAGGCCGGCGTCTTTCACCATGGCGATGCCGTTGAGGTGCAGCTGGTCTTCGTTGTCCAGCCGCTCGCCGACATCGTTCCAGCTCTGGCCACCGTCGGTGGTTTCGAGCAATGCGCCATAAGCGCCCACCGCGAGGCCATGCTGGGTGTCCTTGAACCAGACATCGAGCAACGGCGCTTCGCGCGAAAGGTCTTCGAATTGCTTGCTCCAGGTGGCGCCACCGTCGATGCTTGCGAGGATCTGCGCGTCGTGACCCACGGCCCAACCGTGCTTGTCATCGACGAAGTAAACGGCCGTGAGCAGTTGCCGGGTCGGCACTTTGGCCTGGGTCCAGGTCTTGCCCTGGTCATCGGAAAACAGGATATGGCCACGATCACCGACGGTGACCAGGCGCGAGCCAGCCTTGGCGACATCCAGCAACAGGCTTTTTTGCGCCTTGTCCGACGGGGTGGAATAGTCCGGAGTCTCGCTTGCAGCGGCCTCGACCGTGCCGGTCCACAACCCCATCGCCAGCACCAGCAATCCGCTGGCGGCCAATGCCCATGGGCGCGCGCGCGCTGCGCCGCCACTACCTGCCACGTAAGGCTCGGTCATAGATCTGTCCCCCGTTTATTTTGTTTTTTGGGTCAATCTATATGCAGGTACTGCCAAAAACCGTGTTCCAGAGCCCCGCAATAGCTAAGGCCATCCTATCGGGGATTGCAAACGGCTGACAACGCACGGGACGTTATGTTTTGTTAAGCGGGGGGTTTGCGGGGAAACAATCGCGGGGCAAGCCCGCTCCCACAGAGGATTCATGAAATCCTGTGGGAGCGGGCTTGCCCCGCGATAGGGCCATCAAGCCAGGCTCTTGCTCACGACTTCATACACATCACTGGACAGCGAACCGGACGCCAGAATCCGCTCAAGCTCCCCCTTCATCAACGCCTGACGAGCGCTGTCGTATTTGCGCCAGCGGGTCAGCGGCGCCAGTTGGCGCGAGGCGATCTGCGGATTGAGCGCATTGAGCTCGATCACCAGGTCCGCCAGGAAGCGATAGCCCGAGCCATCGGCCGCGTGGAAGTTGACCAGGTTCTGCCCGGCGAAGGCACCGACCAGGGCACGTACCTTGTTCGGGTTCTTCATCGTGAACGCCGGGTGCTGCATCAACGCCTTGACCCGCGCCAGGCCGCCCGGCAGGGTGCTGGCCGCCTGCACGCTGAACCACTGGTCCATGACCAGCGGGTTGTCCTTGAAGTGCTCGGCAAAGCTCTCCAGGGCCGTGGCCCGCTCGGCCTCGAACGGCGAGTTGACCAGCACTGCCAGGGCGGTGAGGCGCTCGGTCATGTTATCGCAGGCGTCGAACTGTTCCAGGGTCGCGTCCAGCACCTGCTGCTTGCCGCTCTGCATCAGGTACGACAGGGCGATGTTCTGCAGGCTGCGGCGGGCGAAGTGCTCGGCTTCGGCCACGTAGGCGGTGGTGCGCGATGCCTCGCGGTTGGTCGTGTAACGGGCCAGCAGCGCGTCGAACAGCTGATCGGCGATCTGCTGACGAGCGAACTCGCGGGCAGCGTGAATGGCATCGACATCGGCCACTTCGCTGATTTCGGTGAGGTAGGCCTCTCCCGGCAACGAGAGCATCTCGGCGACCATGGCCGCATCCAGCGCCTCGTTGCCCAGCACGGTGCCCAGGGCGGTGATCAGGCGCTGGTCGAGCACCAGGGCCTCGCCACGCTGATGCTGGCCGATCAGCTCTTGCAGCACTTGCACCGACAGTTGCTGGCCCGCTTCCCAGCGATTGAAGCCATCGCTGTCGTGCTGCATGAGGAACATCAGCTGGTCGCGGTCATAGGGGAAGCTCAGCTTGACCGGCGCGCTGAATCCGCGCAGCAGCGAGGGCAGCGGCTTGGCGGCGACATCGACGAAGGTGAAGGTCTGCTCGGCTTCGGTCACCGACAGCACCCGCGAGGTGCCGACCGCAGCCGTTTCGCCTTGCAGGCGCAGGGCGATGTCGTTGCCCTGGGCATCGAGCAGGCCCAGCTCCACCGGGATCACGAAAGGCTTTTTCTCGACCTTGTCCGGGGTGGCCGGGCAGCTTTGACGCAAGGTCAGGCTGTAGGTCTGGGCGGCACTGTCGTAGTGCTCGCTGACCGCCAGGCGCGGGGTGCCGGCCTGGCTGTACCAGCGCTTGAACTGGGTCAGGTCGACAGCGTTGGCATCTTCCATGGCCTTGATGAAATCGTCGCAGGTCACGGCCTGGCCATCATGGCGTTCGAAGTACAGGTCGCTGCCCTTGCGGAAACCCTCGGCGCCCAGCAGGGTACGGACCATGCGCACCACTTCCGAGCCCTTCTCATACACGGTCAGGGTGTAGAAGTTGGAGATCTCGATGAAGCTGTCCGGGCGTACGGCGTGGGCCATGGGCCCGGCGTCTTCGGCGAACTGGTGGGTGCGCAGGTAGGCGACGTCCTCGATGCGCTTGACCGTGCGCGAGTTCATGTCGGCGCTGAATTCCGAATCACGGAACACCGTGAAGCCTTCCTTGAGCGACAGCTGGAACCAGTCGCGGCAGGTCACGCGGTTGCCCGACCAGTTGTGGAAGTACTCGTGGGCCACCACCGCCTCGACCCGCTGGTGGGCCGCGTCGGTGGCGGTTTCGGCACGGGCCAGCACACAGCTGGAATTGAAGATGTTCAGGCCCTTGTTTTCCATGGCGCCCATGTTGAAGTCGTTGACTGCGACAATCATGAAGATGTCCAGGTCGTACTCACGGCCATAGACTTCCTCGTCCCAGCGCATGGACTTCTTCAGGCTGCTCATGGCGTGCTGGCACTTGTCGATGTTTTCCGGCTCGACATAGATACGCAGGGTCACGTCACGGCCCGACTGACGGGTGAATTTATCTTCGACGCACCAAAGATCACCGGCGACCAGGGCGAACAGGTAGGCCGGCTTCATGAACGGGTCTTCCCAGGTCGCCCAGTGCCGGCCGTCATCCTGCGGGCCGCTGCCGATCGGGTTGCCGTTGGACAAAAGTACCGGATAGCGATGCTGCTCGGCGATCACCGTGGTGGTGAATTTGCTCATCACATCCGGGCGGTCGAGGTAGTAGGTGATCTTGCGAAAGCCCTCGGCCTCGCACTGGGTGCAAAACATGCTGCCGGACTTGTACAGGCCCTCGAGCGCGGTGTTGCTCTCGGGGTGGATCTTCACACTGGTGTCGAGGGTGAAGGTCGCAGCCGTCGGCTGCACGGTCAGGTGACTGTCGTCCTGCTGGTAATCGCCAGCGCCCAGGACCTGGTCGTTCAGGGCCACGCTGATCAGCTCCAGTTGCTGACCGTCGAGCACCAGCGGTGGCAGGCCTGCACCGCGGGCCGGGTTGCGGCGCATGACCAGTTGCGCGTGGACCAGGCTGTGGTCCTCGAACAATTCGAAGGTCAGGTGGGTCTCGTCAATCAGGTACTCGGGGGCCTGATAGTCCTTGAGATAGATCACTTGCGGCTGTTCGGTACGCATGTGGCAGTCCTTTTTATTGATGCACGGCGAGTTGATACGCCGTGTATTTACGAATGTTGATCACGCCGGTGTCGAAGATCAGGTACTGGCCCTTGATGCCTAGCAGCGTGCCTTCAGCCACGGGATTCTTGTCCAGGTTGAAGCTGACGATCTTGCTCGGGTAAGCCTCGACCGGGTAACGGATCTCCAGCACCTGGGCATCGTTGAGCGGCTGGATCGCCTGCAGGCCGAAGCGCGCCTGCAAGGCGCCCAAGCCCTCGGCGCAACTGTCGAACAGTTGCTCGCGCACAGCAAGCAGGTCGACCGCCTCGGCATCGCCCTTGAGCAGGGCGCGCCAGTTGGTGCGATCCGCCACCTGGCTGCGGAACAGGTCTTCGACCAGCCCAGATTGCTGGCGGGTGGCAACCCGCACAATCGGCAGGGCCTGGCTTGCGCCCTGGTCGAGCCAACGGGTTGGCAACTGGCTGGCGCGGGTGATGCCGACCTTGATGCCCGAAGAGTTGGCCAGGTACACCACATGATCGGTCATGCAGAACTGCTCGCCCCATGAAGGTTCGCGGCAGGTGCCCTGATCGTAGTGGCATTTTTCCGGGGCCATGATGCACACGTCGCACTGCGCCAGCTTGGTCATGCACGGGTAGCAATACCCCTGGCTGAAGCTGGTCTTGGTCTTGCGCCCGCAGTGGCTGCAGTGGATGGCACCCAGGTATTCCAGGCGCAGGGTCTTGCCGATCAAGGGGTTGACCGGCACTTCCTGCTCGCCCAGACGAAAAGCGTACTGCACCACCGGCGCGTCGAGGCGCGCCGACATTTTACTGATGGAGCCGCGGCCGAGTTCGATCAATGGATCGCGTCCGACTTGAACAGCAGGTTCGGCACCGGTTCCGACTTCGAGGCGCATTCCTGCGGGCCCATGTAGCCGGTACGCTGGTCCTCGGGCAGGTTCTGCAGTTCCCAGGCGATCACCGCCTGCAGCGACAGCTCTTTCTGCTCGGTGGTGAGCTTGCGCCCGTCTGCCCATTTGCCCAGTTCCACAGCCAGTTTCAGGCTCTGGTAGATATCCGGGGTGATGTTTTCAATCATTTGCGCAAAAGTGGACATAGCGTCTCCAAAAATCAAGCAGTCAGTTTACGCCGGGCCAACGCCCCGCCCAAGAGCCCGCTCAGGCAACCGACCAACAGCCCGCCGACATGGGCGGCGTTGGCAATCTGGCCGAAGCCGAGCAGGCTGATCAAACCGGACAGGCACAGCAGCAGCCAGACCAGCATCATTACCAGCACGCCACGGGGCATGCGATACACCGGGTTGGGCGCCAGCCACTGGTACAGCCAGACATGCCCAAGCAAACCGTAGAGCACGCCCGACAGGCCACCGAACAGGCTCGGGCCACCGAACAGGTATTGGGCGGCATTGGACACCAGGCTGAACAGCAGGGTCAGGCCAAGCAGGTTCCACGGGCCCTGGCGCAGCTCGATGCGCCGCCCCAGCTCCCAGTACCACAGGCCGTTCATGGCCAGGTGGAGGATGCCGAAATGCACCAGCATCGGCGTGAACAGCCGCCACCACTGGCCATCGGCAAGGCTTGCGGCCAGCGGGGGGAAGTACAGGTAGTCGCCCTGCACGCGAAAATCGAGGAAGGTCAGCCAGCTCAGGGTGGCGAAGTTGTCGCCCAGGCCCGTGAGGCCGGCGACGATCAGGCACAGCAGGAGGATCGCCGCAGTGGCCTTGCTGGCGCGCAGCTGCTCGCCAATGCTCGGCCGCGCCGGGGCGGCCAGGGCGTTGTCGGCCGGCAGTTCGAACTCGGCATTGCCCTCCGGGAAGCGCTGGTACAAATGGCGCACGTCCTCGGCAATCTCCTCGGCCACCCACAACACCTGGGCGCCGCCCTCCTCGCTGACCCGGTGCGGCACCTGCAGGCGTCGCAGCAGGCCGACAAAGCCGCTCAGGTCCGTACTCAACGGCATGCGTAATACCACCACTGCACTCATTGGCTGGCCTCCGGCCGGTCAACATCGACCCAGACGAACTTGCGCGGGTCGATGCGGGTTTCAGCATCCAGGCGATAGGCGACCAGTTTGCCGTAGAGCACCGCACTGTAGTCCAGGCAGGCCAGGTTGGCGCGGATCGGCGCCGGTTTGCCGCTGCGCCAGTAATGGCCGACGAACAGCATCGGCTCGTCCTCGCTGTAACGCAGCAAGGCATTCTTCTGGCTGTGGGTGAGCGGCGCGCTGGCCACCTGCTCGGGCAGCGCATCGGGCTGGAAGACGATATCGCCGTAGGTTTGCGGGTCTTCTTCCCAGAACTTGGTGCGAAAGAACGCGCGGGTCAGGCCATCGCCACCGGTCAGGGTCAAACCGTCCGGCAGGCGCATGTCGGTGCCGCGCAACAGGCGATTGCAGACCGTGGCGGCGAAGCTCTCCGGCACGGCCGAGGCCTGGATGAAATGCTCGTCGATGCGCCCGTGCGGATATTGCTGGCGCAGCGGCTCGATCAGCCGCGCATCCCAACAGGCGTGCACAACGCGAAAGCGCCCGGCGTCGATGAACAACGGCAGTTCGTAGAACCACTCGAGAAAGTCATGCCAGTCGCCCGGATGCTGCTCGAACTGGGTCAGGGTCTCGTAAATCAGCCGGCCGTGGCGCGGGGTATGCTCGCGCACGTAATGCTTGCCGCTTTCGGGCAAGGCCGGGGTGTTCCAGCCCAGGGCGTTGTACTCGTGGTTGCCCATGATGCAGTAGGCCTGGCCGGCATCGACCATGTCATGGACGATGTGCAGGGCTTCGCGAATCCGCGGGCCACGGTCGATGATGTCGCCGAGGAACAGCGCCTGGCGCGACGGATGACGCCAGACGCCGCCCTGGCGTTTGTAGCCGAGGGCGTCGAGCAGGCGTTCGAGGGTGTGGGCACAACCGTGCACGTCACCGATCAGGTCGAAACTGCGAGCGGGATCGAGCATCACTCGCCTCCACCACCCAGGCGGCTGCCCCAGCCGAGCTTGGTCCGGCACACCTCATAGTAATTGTGATCCAGCGGGTGGATCAGGCGCAGCTTCTGCGGCTTCTTGTTCACCGTAATGGTGTCACCGGGGGCGCAGGTGAAGTGGTTCTGGCCATCGCAAGAGATCTGCGGGTAGATCTGCAGGTCCTTGGACACGACGATCTTCAGCTCGCTGTTGCCGTCGACCACGATCGGCCGCCCGGACAGGGTGTGCGGGTACATCGGCACGATGACGATGGCGTCGAGCTTGGGATGCATGATCGGCCCGCCCGCCGACAGCGCGTAGGCGGTGGAGCCGGTCGGGGTGGCGACGATCAGGCCGTCGGCCTTCTGGCTGCAGACGAACTGGCCGTCGATGTAAATTTCGAACTCGATCATCCGCGTCGACTTGCCCGGGTGCAGCACCACATCGTTGAGGGCATCGCCCTGGCCGATGGCTTCGGCGTGACGGCGGACTTCGGCCTGCAGCAGGAAGCGGTTTTCCACCAGATAGTGGCCGTCGAGCACCTCGGCGACTTTGACTTCCAGCTCATCGGGGCGGATGTCGGTCAGAAAGCCCAGGCTGCCACGGTTGATGCCCAGTACCGGCACATTGTGCCGGGCCAGGGCGCGGGCGGCGCCCAGCAGGCTGCCGTCGCCACCGACGACGATCACCAGGTCGCAGACTTCGCCCAGCAGCTTGCGGGTCGAGGTCTGCAGGCCGTGACCGGGCAGGACTTCGGCGATGGTGTCCTCGAGGATGACGTGCAGATGCCGCGCCAGCAGGAATTTTTTCAGTCGGCGAACGGTATCGAGCACCTGGGAGCTGCCCAGCCGTCCGATGATACCGATATTGCGAAATTGCTCCATGGGGCTCCAGGGCTCTGCGCGGGTAAAAAGGCGATGCTCGCCAAAGAACTCGATTATGGGCGAAAGCGCCCGGCAGCGGCAAACACCGGAGAAATTCGCCAGAGCCGCAGGCTAAGCGGCTATGCTCGCTGAATGAACCCGTTCCCCAGCCTGACCGACCTGCCCCGCCAGTTGCGCCAGCCCCAGGTGCGCGACCTGGCCTGGGTCATCCTCGCCCCGCCGATGCTGCGCGACACGCCTTGGCCGCAGCGGCATCCGCTGGCGGCCAGCGCCTGGGTCAGCGAGCCGGATCGCTTGCGGCAATGGCTGCTCGAGCAAGACCGCAACAGCCACGCCCTGCTGCACTGGCTGGCCCAGGCCAGCACCCGGCGCCTGGGTTTGTACTACGAACGTCTATGGCAGTTCGCCCTGCAGCATGCCCCCGGCGTCACCCTGCTGGCCGCCAACCTGCCGATCCGCAACGGCGGGCACACCCTGGGCGAGCTCGACCTGCTGCTGCGCGACCGTGACGGTGTGCACCACCTGGAGCTGGCGATCAAGCTGTACCTGGGGCCGCAGAACGGCGTAGGCGACAACCCCGCGCAATGGCTGGGGCCGGGTTGCCATGATCGTCTGGACCGCAAGCTTGCGCACCTGGCCGAACACCAGTTGCCGATTTCCGCCCGCGCTGAAAGCCGTGAAGCGCTGGCGGCGCTTAAGATCGAACAGTTCAATGCGCAATTGTGGTTGGGCGGCTACCTGCTGTACCCCTGGCCGGGGCAGGCCGAGCCGCCACGCGGAGCCAATTCGCAGCATTTGCGTGGGCTCTGGTTGCATCAGCGTGATTGGCCGGCGTTCCGCGCACAGAGCACTCCCGGTCGCTGGCAGCCATTGCCGCGCCTTGCCTGGCTGGCACCGGCTTGCTATCCGGCGCAGGACTGCTGGTCGACGCAGCGCTTCGACACCTGGCTGCAGGCCCTGGACCCGTTGGCACCGGCACAGTTGCTGGTGAGGCTGGTCGAGACCGAGCGTGGCGAGTGGGAGGAAGCGGAGCGCTTGTTTCTGGTGTCTGACCTCTGGCCCAATCTTCCCGGGTAAAGGGTGTGTGGGTTTGCGATCGCGGGGCAAGCCCGCTCCCACGGTAGGAGCGGGCTTGCCCCGCGATGAGGTCCCTAAACCACAGTCAAACGCAACGCCAGCGCCACCAGGGTCAGCAACAGCACCGGCAGCGTCAGCACGATCCCGACCTTGAAGTAATACCCCCAGCCAATCTTCACCCCCTTGCGCTCCAGCACATGCAACCACAGCAAAGTCGCCAGGCTGCCGATCGGGGTGATCTTCGGCCCCAGGTCGCTGCCGATCACGTTGGCGTAGATCATCGCCTCCTTGACCACTCCGGTAGCAGCGCTGGCATCGATCGACAAGGCGCCGATCAGCACCGTCGGCAGGTTGTTCATGATCGACGACAACAGCGCAGTCAGCAGCCCGGTGCCCAACGCCGCGCCCCATACCCCGCCTGCGGCAAAGCCGTCGAGCCAGCCGGCCAGGTAGTCGGTCAGCCCGGCATTGCGCAGGCCGTAAACCACCAGGTACATCCCCAGGGAGAACACCACGATGTGCCAGGGCGCCTCCTTGAGCACCTTGCGGGTAGAGATTTTATGCCCGCGCGCCGCCACCAGCAGCAACACCAGGGCACACACCGCCGAAATCGCGCTGATGGGGATGCCCAGCGGCTCCAGGGCAAAACACCCCAGCAGCAGGATCAACAGCACCAGCCAGCCGGCGACAAAGGTCGCAGGATCCTGCACCACGCTACGCGGCGCATCCAGTTGCAGGGGGTCATAGTTGCGCGGGATATCGCGGCGAAAGTACCACCGCAGCACCGCCAGGGTAGCCGCCACCGCAACCATGTTGACCGGCACCATCACCGCCGCATAGCGGTTGAAGCCAATGCCGAAGAAGTCGGCAGAGACGATGTTGACCAGGTTCGAGACCACCAGTGGCAAGCTGGCGGTGTCAGCAATAAAGCCTGCGGCCATGACAAAGGCCAGGGTTGCCGCCGGACTGAAACGCAGGGCCAGGAGCATGGCCACCACGATCGGGGTCAGGATCAGCGCCGCGCCGTCATTGGCGAACAGCGCCGAGACCAGCGCCCCCAGCAGCACGATATAGCAGAACAAGCGCCGGCCACTGCCACGCCCCCAGCGCGCCACATGCAGCGCCGCCCAGGCAAAGAAGCCAGCGGCATCGAGCAGCAGGCTGATGATGATCAGGGCGATGAAAGTGCCGGTGGCGTTCCAGATGATCTGCCAGACCACCGGGATGTCGCTCCACTGCACCACCCCGCACAGCAATGCCAGCAACGCGCCGCCAGTGGCGCTCCAGCCAACGCCCAGGCCACGGGGCTGCCAGATCACCAGGGTAATGGTCAGCAGGAAGATCAGCGATGCCATCAGCATGAACCTTGTAGAAAAGGGGGCACAAGCGCCGGATTCTAGCGACAGATCAAGGCCACGGTGATCAGTTTCTGCTGCAATGGCCGGGTAATCGGCTGGCAAGCGATTACAGTTAGCTGACCGCGCCACAAGAGCGCGGACTTCGACCTGATGAAGAGGAACACCCATGACACTGAGCCAACACCAGGCGCGCTACGGCGGCCTGTCGATTGCCCTGCACTGGCTGATGCTGGTGCTGCTGGCGGCGGTCTACGCCTTTATCGAACTGCGCGGCCTGTTTCCCAAGGACAGCGCCGAGCGCGCCTTGATGAAAGACCTGCACTTCATGCTCGGCCTGACGGTATTCGTGCTGGTCTGGTTGCGCCTGGCCCTGCGCATCGGCCGCCCCACCCCGCCGATCATCCCGGCGCCGCCAGCCTGGCAGACGGGCCTTGCGCACCTGATGCACCTGGCCCTGTACTTGCTGATGATCGGCCTGCCACTGGCCGGCTGGCTGCTGCTCAGCGCCGCCAACAAGCCAATCCCGTTCTATGGCTTCGAGCTGCCGGCGCTGATCGCCCCGGACCCGGACCTGGCCAAGTTCATCAAGGGTTGGCACGAGCGCATCGGTAGCTGGGGCTACTGGCTGATCGGCTTGCATGCAATTGCCGGCCTGTTCCATCACTACGTGCAGCGCGATAACACCCTGCTGCGCATGCTGCCGCGCAACAACTAGGCAAAACCGCGGCGGCCCTGCAGGCCGCCGCTGTGCAGAAAGATCAGCCGGGTGCCGGGGCCAAAGGCGCCGGCTTCGACCTCCCGACGCAGCGCCAGCAAGGCCTTGGCGGTGTACAGCGGCTCCAGTGGCATGGCCGCCTGCGCCTCGCACTCGGCCATGAACGCCAACAGCTCGTCATCGACTTTGCCAAAGCCGCCACGGCAGGCCTCATGCAGGTGGTAACCGGCTGTGCCCACCAACGCTTGCACAGCCTCGGGCACGCCGTGATCCAGCGGCACGGCCAAGGCACCATGGACCTCGTGCCTGCCCGCCTCGGCCAAGACCATCCCAGCCAGGGTGGTACCGGTACCGGCCGCCAGCCACCAGCCGTGGTACTCCGCCCAGCCCAGCGCCGCCAATTGCGCTTGCGCCTGCTCGACAATCAGCCCACAGCCCTTGGCGCCCAGGGGCCCGCCCCCACCCTCGGCAACACAGTGCCAGCCCGGGTAAAGCGCCTGCCAAGGTTGCCAGAACCCCGGCTGATGACGCTCGCGATAGCCGCCATAGCCGAGCCAGTGCAACTGCATGCCAAAGGCCTGCAGGTCGCGCACGGTCGGCGTGTCCTGGGCGTGCCCGCGCAACAGGCCAACGGTGGCGAAACCAAAGCGTTTGCCGGCCGACGCCAGGGCATGCAAGTGATTGGAATGGGCACCGCCGAGGCTGATCACCCCGGGCGCACCCTGGGCCTGGGCAACCCGCAGGTGTTCGAGCAGCTTGAACCACTTGTTGCCGCTGATCAGCGGGTCGATCAGGTCCAGGCGCAACACCGCCAGCTCCACGCCATGGCGGCGTAGCCAGTCAAAGGGCAAGGGTTGCAGGGGCGCGAGGGGAAGGTCGTCGAATCGGCCGATCATGGGCGGGGCACAACAGGGCTGCCAGGGGCGCGCAGTGTAACAGCGAGGCGGGCCCGACAGCCCGCCCCGCTGCGCCGATCAGAGTTCGGCGGCCAGGCGCGCCCCCTGGTTGATGGCGCGCTTGGCGTCCAGTTCGGCGGCGACATCGGCGCCGCCGATCAGGTGCACCGACTGACCGGCGGCGATCAGGCCATCCTGCAGTTCGCGCAGCGGATCCTGACCGGCGCAGATGACGATGTTATCCACCGGCAGCAGCTGCGGCTCGCCCTCGGCGACGCGGATGTGCAGACCGGCGTCGTCGATGCTCAGGTATTCAACGCTGTTGAGCATCTGCACCTGCTTGTTCTTGAGACCGGTGCGGTGAATCCAGCCGGTGGTCTTGCCCAGGCCGTCGCCGACCTTGGTCTTTTTGCGCTGCAGCAGGAACACCTGACGCGCTGGCGCATGGGGCTCGGCCTTGATCCCGGCCACACCACCGCGGGCTTCAAGATGAGTATCGATGCCCCACTCCTTCCAGAACGCCTCGCGGTCCTGGCTGGTGGCCACGCCCTGGTGCACCAGGTACTCGGAGACGTCAAAGCCGATACCACCGGCGCCAATCACCGCGACCTTCTGCCCCACCGGCTTGCGCTGCAGCAGCACGTCCAGGTAGCTCAGCACCTTGCCATGCTCGATGCCGGGGATGGCCGGCAGGCGCGGCGCGATACCGGTGGCGAGGATGATCTCGTCAAAGCCGCCCGCCGCCAGCTGCTCGGCATCGACGCGGGTGTTCAGGCGCAACTCGACACCGGTGGTCTGCAGCTTGCGCTTGAAGTAGCGCAAGGTTTCATAGAACTCCTCTTTGCCCGGCACGCGCTTGGCCACGTTGAACTGGCCGCCGATCTCGCTGGCTGAATCGAACAGGGTCACTTCATGGCCGCGCTCGGCCGCAACGGTGGCAGCAGCCAGGCCCGCAGGGCCTGCGCCCACAACGGCAATGCGCTTGACCTGGGTGACCGGCAGGTAGTTGAGTTCGGTTTCATGGCAGGCACGCGGGTTGACCAGGCAACTGGTCAGCTTGCCGCCGAAGGTGTGGTCCAGGCAGGCCTGGTTGCAGCCGATGCAGGTGTTGATCTCGTCGCCACGGCCGGCGGCGGCCTTGTTGACGAACTCCGGGTCGGCGAGGAACGGCCGCGCCATCGACACCATGTCGGCATCGCCTTCGGCAAGGATCTGCTCGGCGACTTCCGGAGTGTTGATGCGGTTGGTGGTGATCAGCGGGATCTGCACCGCGCCACGCAGCTTGGCGGTGACCTTGCTGAAGGCTGCGCGCGGCACCTTGGTGGCGATGGTCGGGATCCGCGCTTCGTGCCAGCCGATACCGGTGTTGATCAGGGTCGCACCGGCCTGTTCCACAGCCTTGGCCAGTTGCACGATCTCTTCCCAACTGCTGCCGCCCTCGACCAGATCGAGCATCGACAGGCGGAAAATGATGATGAAGTTCGGCCCTACCGCTTCACGCACACGGCGGACAATCTCCACGGCCAGGCGCATGCGGTTCTCGTAGCTGCCACCCCAGCGGTCAGTACGCTGGTTGGTGTGGGCGGCAAGGAACTGATTGATGAAATAGCCTTCGGAGCCCATGATCTCGACGCCGTCGTACTCGGCGCTTTGCGCAAGCAGCGAACAGGTGACGAAGTCCTGGATCTGCTTCTCGATGCCCTCTTCATCCAGCTCGCGCGGCTTGAACGGATTGATCGGCGCCTGAATCGCGCTGGGTGCTACCGATTTCGGGCTGTAGGCATAGCGGCCGGCGTGAAGGATCTGCATGCAGATCTTGCCACCGGCCTCATGCACTGCTTTGGTAACGATACGATGTTTATCGGCTTCCTCCGGGGTGCTCAGCTTGGCCGCGCCGGAATACACCCCACCCTCCACGTTCGGGCCGATGCCGCCAGTCACCATCAGGCCGACGCCGCCACGGGCGCGCTCGGCAAAATAGGCCGCCATGCGCTCGAAACCGCCGGGCTTTTCTTCAAGGCCGGTGTGCATCGAGCCCATCAGGGTGCGGTTGCGCAAGGTGGTGAAACCCAGGTCCAGCGGGGCGAGCAAATGCGGGTATTGAGCGGCGGCCATAGTGAACTCCACAACAAGCGTAATCACGGAATGCGGGCGCCTCGCCAAGGCTGGCGGGGCCCGTCAGTTATCTGAGGCCGACATTAAAGAGCCAGCGGGCGCGGCTCAATGACTGAAAGTGACAAGTTATTGATCCTACTGCACCCGAGGTCTACCCTAAGGGCCGAATCCCTCGTCGGCGCTGTCACGTTTCATGCGAAAACTTCTGTTAAGCGCCCTGGCGCTGGTTGTCATTGCCGCCCTGAGTGGCTACGGGTTCTGGACCGAACAGCGCCCGGCCGGGCACTACCTGTCGGACCTGCGCATCGAGCTGGCCCTGAGCGAAGGCGTGCCGGCCGACCACGGCAACCTGCTGGGGGTCGAGCCGCAGCTGTATCCCGGCGACTACCAGAGCCTGCAACGCCTGCACCGCAAGCTCGCCGCCTACCTTGAGCACGCCCGCGCCCAGGGCCTGGTCAACGCCAAGACCATTGTCATCCTGCCCGAACACATCGGCACCTGGCTGTGGGCCCGCGGCGAGAAAAACGAGCTGTACCAGGTCACCCAACAGCGCGAAGCCCTGCAATGGCTGGAGCTGAGCAACCCGCTGCGCTACGGCCTGGCCATGCTCGGCGCCGAGGGTGACGACCGGCGCGCCGATGCCCACCTGCGGATGAAAGCCGGGCAGATGGCCGAGGACTACCAGCAATTGTTCGGTGGCCTGGCCAAGGAGTTTGGCGTGACCCTGGTGGCCGGCTCCATTGTCCTGCCTGAACCCTACGTTGAGCGCGGCACCCTGCGCATCGGTTCTGGCGCCCTGTACAACGCCAGCCTGGTGTTTGCCAGCGACGGCTCGGTGCTTGGCCAGCCACAGCGGCAGCAGCACCCGGACAGCGACGTGCGGCGCTTTATCAGCAGCGGCACCGACCAGCCCCCGCAAGTGCTGCAAACCCCTGCCGGGCGCCTCGGCGTGCTGGTTGGCAGCGACAGCTGGTACCCGAGCAACCAGCAGCAACTGGTCAACCAGTTCGCCCAGATCGTCGCCAACCCGGTGTTCCTCAGCGGTCACGACAGCTGGAACGCGCCCTGGCGTGGCAACCGCCACCAGCCGCTGGCCTCCTCGCTTGCCCTCAAGCCCGGCCAGGTCAATGAGCGTGATGCCTGGCAGCGCCTGACCCTGGATGCCAATGCCGCCAAGGTCAGCAGCATGAGTGTGTTCCTGCGCGGACGCTTCTGGGATGTGAGCGCCGATGGCCAGGGCTTTGCCCAGCTCAACGGGGTGAACTTCGCCGGCACTGCCAGCCCGGGCGCACGCCTGCTCAATGTCTGGTTGTAGGCCATGAACCGCCCCCGCGTGCGTCTGGGCGAGCTGTCGGTCGGCTTTATCCAGCCGCTGAGTGAAACCCTGCAGCAACGCGCAATCGATCCGACGCCACTGCTCGAGCGCTATGGCCTGGACCCGGCGCGCCTGGCCCAAGCCGGTGCGCGCCTGTCGATCCCGCGCTACATGCACCTGGGCCATGCCGCCATCGAGCTGAGCGCCGACCCGGCCCTGGGGTTGCATATGGGCCGCATCAGCCGCCTGAGCCAGGCGGGCCTGGCCGGCGTCACTGCGGCGCAAGCGCCGACGGTTGGCGATGCGGCGCGCGCCCTGCTGCGCTTCGAGCCGCTGTACGCGGCCAATTACCGGGGGCATTCAAGCTTTCATGAAGACAGCGGCGGCGCCTGGCTGCGGTTCTATTCGATCAGCCCGTACAACGCCTATAACCGCTTTGTGGTGGATTCGCTGCTGGCCGGCTGGCTGGCCCAGCTGTCGAGCCTGGTCGGGCAAGCCGTGCTGGCCGAACGGGTCGAGATCGAGTTCGAGGCACCCGCCTATGCCGCCCAGTACCAGGCCTTGAGCAACTCCCCGGTACAATTTGCCGCGCAGACCAACCAGATACGCCTCAGCCGTGCGAGCCTGGCGCTGCGCAACCCGGCGCACTGCCCGAGCACCTGGCAGCACCTGTTGCAACTGTGTGAGGCAGAGCTTGAACAGCGCACGCGGATCCGCAGCCTGGGCGAGCGCATTGCCCACCTGCTGGGGCCGCTGCTCAACGGGGGTCGGGAACCGGACCTGGAGGAAGTGGCCAGGCACCTGCAACTGCCGACCTGGACCCTGCGACGCAAGCTGGCCGAGGAAGGCACGCAGTTTCGTGCAATCCTCAACGACACCCGCCGCGACCTGGCCATGACCTATATCCGCGACACGGAACTGGCCTTTGGCGAAATAGCCTACTTGCTCGGATTTGCTTCGGCCGAGGCCTTTCAACGCGCCTTCAAGCGCTGGAGCGGCATCACCCCGGGTGAATTTCGCCGCAGTCAGCGGCGCACCGGCTGATTACAGCTCGGTGGCGTCTTCGGCGGGCTCGACCGGGTCGAGCTCACTGGCGCGGTATTCGAGTAGTTCTTCTTGATAGTCGTCCATCATCTGCTCCGTCGTTTCTCATTCATGTCATAGATTCGTCAACGAGCCTAAAGTGCCGTGATGAAGGAAAAATGACAATGACGCTTATCAAAACAACGTAGCAGACCCTGGAGGATTTACAGCGGCGCCTGCACAGTGCTGTCAGCTGGTGCTGCCGGGGTAGCGCTTGGCGTCGGCTCGACGGCTGCCGGCGTGGTGCTGTCCTGGACGCTGATCGGTGCGGCCTCTGCCGGTGGTGGCACTGGCTGCGAGCCGCTGCTGTCATCCACCACGGGCGCGGCAGGTGCCTCGCCAGCCGGGGCCGGAGCAGGCTCGCTGACCGGTACCGCAGCCGCCGCAGGGGCCTCCTGGGCAGGCGTCGGCGCCAGGGCCGCGGCTGGAGCGACCGGCGCCGTCTCCGGCACACCCAGCTCCACTGCCGGCTTGGCCGTAGGCTTGGGCTCGGCCTTTTTCTTGTCTTCCTTGGGCAGGAAGCTTTCGACCAGTGCGAAGTAACGCTCGTAGAACTTGGCCGAGGTGACGGTCTCGCTGGCCACCTTGACCATCGAATCGTCACTGGAGCCGATCGGCATCGACACCGAACCCAGCACCCCTACGCCGAGGCTGGCCGAGGTGTTGGATTTTTTCAGCGCGTAGCGGTCCTGCAGGGCGTTGGCGAACATGGTCGAGCGCTGCTCGTCGCCGCTGTCACGAGCGCACACCACGTTGAAGCTGATTTGCAGGTGCGCATCACCGGTTTGCTGAAAGCTCTTGTTGCCATTGACCTGGCCGGCGTCGCTGCTGGTGATGATGTAGCCCTGGCTGAGCAAGGCGCGGCGCGCGGCCTCGCAGGTACCGGCTTCACTCACCGCAAAGCTGCGCGAGAAGGTACCCGAGTCGTCGAAATTCTCGTGTTCGTAAATGGCGGCCTTCTTCGAAGAACAGCCGGAAACACCCGCCAGCACAAGGGCCAGCCCGAGCGCACTGCAGACGGTTGACTTTGACATTGCACATCCTGAGGAAAACGATCGGTGCCTATTGTGCAACACATCGACGGAATGCTGAAACCGTAGGCTGTCAATCACCGCAGAAAATTCATCCAGGAGATCAACAATCCCCCTGCGGGCGGGCGCTGACCGTTGGTCGACAAACCCACATTTAGCTCACAAAAACCCTACTAAACGATCGGATCCATCCGGCTTTTGTCTTGCACACTTTGCGACTACGCTGGCAACTAGCCATCGCTCACTCCTCACGTCGACAGGAGTTGCCGCAGTGAAAAACCTCTCTGTGAAAATCAAGTTGCTGCTTGGCTTTTCGCCCATTCTGTTATTGATGGCACTGCTTGCCATCACCGCCATCAGCAGCCTGAACACCTTGACCCAACGGGCTGAGCGCCTGGTGTCGGTGAATTACATCCTCGACTACCTCAATGAGATGCGCGCCGCCCAACTGAGCTTCGAGCAACGCCGCGAAAGCACCTTTGTCGGCCAACTGGTCCATGCCCACCAGGAGGCCAGCCGGTTGATCGAGGAAAACCTGGCCGCCCTGACAGACAACGACTCACAGCGCCTGCTCAACGCCACTGGCGAGGGGCTCAAGCAGTACCTGGACCAGTTCGAGCAACTCAGAGCGACCACCAGTGGCGCCCAACTACAGACCCGTTTGCACGACCAACTGCTGGACACCCTGTACCGGGGCCTGGAGGCAATCAACCAGTTGATTACCCTGCAAAACCAGAAAAGCACCGAGGAGTCCAGCCACAGCCGCAGCCTGATGCTCGCCTTGCTGTTCAGCGCCCTGGTGCTGGGCGTGCTGATCAGTGCCTTGATCATCCGCCAGGTTACCCATCCGCTGCGCCAGGCAGTGGAGCTTGCCCGGCGCATTGGCGAAGGCGACCTGACCAGCATAGCCAGCGAACCACGCCGCGACGAGTTCGGCCAACTGCTACAGGCCCTGACGCAAAGCAGCAGCAATCTGCGCGACATGCTTGGCCAGGCCGGGCAGGTCACCCGCCAGTTGTCGACCGCTGCCGAACAACTGTCGACCATCACCGAACAGACCAGCACCGGCATCAGCAGCCAGAAGGTCGAAACCGACCAGGTGGCCACGGCAATGAGCGAGATGGTCGCCACCGTTCAGGAAGTCGCGCGTAACGCCGAAGAAGCCAACCAAGCCACGCGCCAGGCCGACAACCAGGCCAAACAGGGCAACCGCGTGGTGCAGCAGGCCCTGGACCAGATCGGCCAGTTGGCCGATGACATCGGCAACTCGGCCAGCGCGGTCAGCCAGCTGTCTGAAGAAAGCGAGCGCATTGGCACGGTGATGACAGTGATCAACGCCATCGCCGAGCAGACCAACCTCCTGGCCCTCAACGCCGCTATCGAAGCGGCACGGGCTGGCGAGGCCGGTCGCGGTTTTGCCGTGGTGGCCGATGAGGTGCGCGGGCTGGCCCAGCGCACCCAGCAGTCGACAGCGCAGATCGAAGCGCTGATCGTCTCCTTGCAACAGGGCGCGCAGAAGGCCGCCGAAATGATGCTCAACAACCAGCAACAGGTCGGCGGCACCGTGGCGCTGGCCAACCAGGCCGGCATCGAGCTGCAGGCCATCACCCGCACCGTGACCAGCATCCAGGCCATGAACCTGCAGATCGCCACCGCCGCCGAACAGCAGAGCACCGTCGCCGAATCGATCAACCGCAGCGTGCTCAGCGTGCGTGATGTAGCCGAACAGTCTTCGACCGCTTCACAACAGACTGCCGCCTCGTCGGTGCAACTGGCACGCCTGGGTAGTGAACTGCAACAACTGGTGGCACGCTTTCGGGTTTGAGCTGTGGATCAGCCGAACAGGCCGCCGTCATCGCTGTCGATAACGATCGACGACAGGCTGATATGCCGTGGCCGGGTCACGGCAAACAGCACCGCCTCGACCACGTCACGGTTGCTGCCGCGCTCGCCCTTTTGTCGCTGGGCGGCCGCCTCCCAGGCAGGTTCAGTCGGCGAGATATCGTCCAAGTATGGCGGGTGCACGCACACAGAGCGGATCGGCGTGCCTGCCAGTTGCTGGTGCAAACCCTCGGCCAACGCGCGCTGGGCTTGCTTGGCAGCGTAGAACGGCACTGAGACGCTATGCAAGGCGGCATTGGGCAAAGCGCTGATCGAGCCAATGGTGACGATGTCCGGGCGCCGGGAGCGGCCCAGGGACGCCAGCAGGCCCTGGGTGAAGAGGAAGGTACCGGTGACTGCGGCGTTGATCACGCCGTGAACGTCCTCGGGCGTATAGCCTTGCTCGTTCTGCTCCAGCCACATGGCGCCGTTGTTGATCAACAGGTCGACGGTGGGAAAGCGTTGGCTGATGGTGTGCGTGGCACGGGTGACGCTGGCGCTGTCGGCGAGATCGACCTGGACTGTGGCCGGTAATTGAGCGGTGCGGGTTTCGATGGTGGCAGCGACCTGGGCCAGCGCCGCCTCGTTGCGGCCACAGAGCACCACCTTGCAACCGGCGTCAGCCAGGCAGATAGCCACGGCTGCACCCAGGCCGCGTCCAGCACCGGTGATTACCGCAATCGAGTCTTGAAGATTGTTCATCCTGAACCTCAGTGGAAGACTGGAGGCTCTAGCATAACGGCTGCAGGGGGATGGGTGTTGGTCATTCGGGCCTCTTCGCGGGGCAAGCCCGCTCCTACAGTGGATACAAAATCCACAGGCACAAAAAAAGCGACCCGGAGGTCGCTTGTTTTGGTGTTGCAATATGGCGCAGCGGACGGGACTCGAACCCGCGACCCCCGGCGTGACAGGCCGGTATTCTAACCGACTGAACTACCGCTGCGTGTCGTGCTCACCCGGGCTGCGCAAAGGCTGCAAACCCGGGCACAAAAAAAGCAACCTAAGGTCGCTCTCTTTGCTGCTTCGAGGAGTTCAAGGGCCTCGAAGCGAAGATGGCGCAGCGGACGGGACTCGAACCCGCGACCCCCGGCGTGACAGGCCGGTATTCTAACCGACTGAACTACCGCTGCGTATCGTACAGGCTTGCGCCTGCTTGAAACTGGGATCTGGCTTCAAGGCTGTTCAGCCCTGGAACCTCAAACCGGTCGTTAAACCGATCTGGAGAATAATGGCGCGGCGGACGGGACTCGAACCCGCGACCCCCGGCGTGACAGGCCGGTATTCTAACCGACTGAACTACCGCCGCGCAGTGTGGACTATCGTCCGGTTCCTCTCAGGTGACATCTTCTTGCGAACATGTCGAACCAGGAACATCTCAGGAAGTGGTGGGTGATGACGGGATCGAACCGCCGACCCTCTGCTTGTAAGGCAGATGCTCTCCCGGCTGAGCTAATCACCCGTGTGCTTCGCTGAGGTGGCGAAATTTACGCAGGTATCGAACCTAAGTCAATACCCCCATTGAAGTTTTTTTCAAAAAGGGCAAAAAAAGCAGTGTTACTTGTAGATCATCTTCTTGGTCATGCCGCCGTCGACCACGAATTCCTGGCCAGTGACGAAGCCGGCATTGCGCGACAGCAACCAGGCCACCATCGCCGCCACGTCCTCTACCGTCCCTACCCTGCCCGCCGGATGCTGGGCATGGTCGGCCTCGGTCAGGGGCTCGGCACGGCGCTGGGCCGGATCACGGGCATCGATCCAGCCAGGGCTTACCGCATTGACGCGAATCTCCGGGCCCAGGCTCATGGCCAGGGCATGGGTCAGGGCCAGCAGCCCGCCCTTGCTCGCAGCATAAGCTTCGGTGTCAGGTTCCGACTGCCCGGCGCGGGTCGACGCCAGGTTGACGATCGCCCCGCAATGGGCACGCAGGTACGGTGCACAGTGCTTGGCCAGCAGCATCGGGCCGCCGAGGTTGACCGCCAGCACCCGGTTCCAGTGCGCAAGGCTCAGGCTTTCGAGGGTGGTGTTGTGCGGGTCGGCAATCGCCGCGTTGCACACCAGGGCGTCGAGCCGGCCAAACTGGCCCAGCACTTGGGCAACGCCGGTCATCACCTGGGTTTCGTCGGCGACATCCATGCCGACGAACCAGGCGTTGTCACCGAGCACCTTGGCCACTTTCGCGCCGCGGGCACGGTCGAGGTCGGTGAGCACCACCTGCCAGCCTTCGCTGATCAGCCAGGCGGCAATACCCAGGCCAATGCCCCGCGCCGCGCCGGTGACCAGGGCGACGCGGCCGTTATGGCTGCTGTCGCCCACCGACCAGTCGATCACAGCGCCGCCAGCCCGCGGGCCAGGTCGGCCTTGAGGTCAACGACGTCTTCCAGGCCCACGGCAACCCGGATCAGGCTGTCGCGAATACCGGCCGCCTCACGCTCCTGCGGCGACAGACGGCCATGGGAGGTTGTTGCCGGGTGGGTGATGGTGGTCTTGCTGTCCCCCAGGTTGGCGGTGATCGAAATCAACCGGGTGGCATCGATGAAGCGCCAGGCGCCCTCTTTGCCACCCTTGACCTCGAAGCTCACCACCGCACCGAAGCCGCTCATCTGCTGCTTGGCCAGCGCATGCTGCGGATGGCTCTCAAGACCTGCGTAATGCACCTTGTCGATGCCGTCCTGCTGCTCCAGCCACGCGGCCAGGGCCTGGGCGTTGGCGCAATGGGCACGCATGCGCAGGTTGAGGGTCTCCAGGCCCTTGAGGAAGATCCAGGCATTGAACGGGCTCAGCGACGGCCCGGCGGTGCGCAGAAAGCCCACCACTTCCTTCATCTGCTCGCTGCGCCCGGCCACCACACCGCCCATGCAACGGCCTTGGCCGTCGATGAACTTGGTCGCCGAGTGCACGACGATGTCGGCGCCCAGCTTCAGTGGTTGCTGCAAGGCCGGGGTGCTGAAGCAGTTGTCGACCACCAGTTGCGCACCCTTGGCATGGGCGATCTCGGCCAGTGCGGCAATATCGACCAGTTCGGCCAACGGGTTGGACGGCGATTCGACGAACAGCAGCTTGGTGTTGGCCTTGATCGCCTGGTCCCAGCAGGCCAGATCGGTCAGCGGCACGTAGTCGACCTGCACGCCGAAGCGCTTGAAGTACTTCTCGAACAGACTGATGGTCGAACCGAACACGCTCTGCGAAACCAGTACATGGTCGCCCGCGCTGCACAGGGCCATGACGGTCGAGAGGATCGCCGACATCCCGGTGGAGGTGGCAACCGCCTGTTCGGCGCCTTCAAGGGCGGCGATGCGCTCTTCGAAAGCACGCACGGTCGGGTTGGTGTAGCGTGAATAGACGTTGCCTGGAACATCACCGGCGAACCGCGCGGCGGCATCGGCCGCCGTACGGAACACGTAGCTGGAGGTGAAGAACAGCGGATCGCTGTGCTCACCTTCCGGCGTGCGATGCTGGCCGGCGCGTACCGCCAGCGTATCGAAAGCGACCCCTTCGAGGTCGCTGTCCAGGCGCCCGGCATCCCATTCCTGTGTCATGCCGCTGCTCCTAACTCAGTTGTTGTAGAGGTCGATGATCGCGCTGACCGCCTGGTTCTTGACCTTGGAGGCGTCGTTGCGCGCCTGCTCGATCTTGTCCAGGTAGGCTTCGTCGATGTCGCCGGTGACGTACTTGCCGTCGAACACCGCACAATCGAAATGCTCGATCTTGATCTTGCCACCGCCGACCGCTTCGATCAGGTCCGGCAAGTCCTGGTAGACCAGCCAGTCGGCGCCGATCAGTTCGGCGACATCCTGGGTGCTGCGGTTGTGTGCGATCAGCTCGTGGGCGCTTGGCATGTCGATGCCGTAGACGTTAGGGAAGCGTACCGCCGGGGCGGCCGAGCAGAAGTAGACGTTTTTCGCGCCGGCTTCGCGGGCCATCTGGATGATCTGCTTGCAGGTGGTGCCGCGCACGATCGAGTCGTCCACCAGCATCACGTTCTTGCCGCGGAATTCCAGTTCAATGGCGTTGAGTTTCTGGCGTACCGATTTCTTGCGCGCGGCCTGGCCGGGCATGATGAAGGTACGGCCGATGTAGCGGTTCTTGACGAAGCCTTCGCGGAACTTGACGCCCAGGTGGTTGGCCAGTTCCAGCGCCGCGGTGCGGCTGGTGTCAGGAATCGGGATGACCACGTCGATGTCATGGTCAGGGCGCTCGCGCAGGATCTTCTCGGCGAGTTTCTCACCCATGCGCAGGCGCGCCTTGTAGACCGAGACGCCGTCGATGATCGAGTCAGGACGGGCCAGGTAGACGTGCTCGAAGATGCACGGCGACAGTTGCGGGTTGGTCGCGCACTGACGGGTGTGCAGCTTGCCCTCTTCAGTGATGTACACCGCTTCGCCCGGGGCCAGGTCACGGATCAGGGTAAAGCCCAGCACGTCCAGGGACACGCTTTCGGAAGCGATCATGTACTCGACGCCTTCGTCGGTGTGACGCTGGCCGAACACGATCGGACGGATGCCGTTGGGGTCGCGGAAACCGACGATGCCGTAGCCGGTGATCATCGCCACCACGGCGTAACCGCCAACGCAACGGTTGTGTACGTCGGTGACGGCAGCGAACACGTCTTCTTCGGTCGGTTGCAGCTTGCCACGCACCGCCAGCTCATGGGCGAAGACGTTGAGCAGCACTTCCGAGTCGGAGTTGGTGTTGACGTGGCGCAGGTCGGACTCGTAGATTTCCTTGGCCAACTGTTCGACGTTGGTCAGGTTGCCGTTGTGCGCCAGGGTGATGCCGTAGGGCGAGTTGACGTAGAACGGCTGGGCCTCGGCCGAGGTCGAGCTGCCCGCAGTCGGGTAACGCACGTGGCCGATACCCATGTGACCGACCAGGCGCTGCATATGGCGCTGCTGGAACACGTCACGGACCAGGCCGTTGTCCTTGCGCAGGAATAACCGGCCATCATGGCTGGTCACAATACCGGCAGCGTCCTGGCCGCGATGCTGGAGGACGGTTAGCGCGTCATACAGCGCCTGATTGACGTTCGACTTACCGACGATACCGACGATGCCACACATGCGACGCAACCCCTACTTAATGAAACTGGACTGAACAGCGCTCAAGGCGTTTTGGGCCCCAGCAGCTGTTCCTGGAACGGGAGATCAGCCGGTGCGCTGATCCCGCTGGCTAGCCACTGACTGGTGAACCCCAGAATGAGGTTTTTCGACCAGTCAGCCACCAATAGAAATTGTGGCAGGAGGCGAGACTCCTGCCACCACTGATCCTGTTGTACCGGCCCCAGGCTCAACAGCCCGACCGCCACGACCACCAGCAAGGCCCCGCGGGCGGCGCCGAAGGCCATGCCCAGGAAGCGATCGGTCCCGGATAGCCCGGTGACGCGAATCAGCTCGCCGATGAGAAAATTGATCATGGCCCCCACCAGCAGGGTGGCGACGAAAAGAATGGCGCAACCGCCGATGACCCGGGCCGAAGGCGTCTGGATATAAGGCTCCAGGTACTGCGACAGCGAGCCACCGAACATCCAGGCCACGGCACCGGCGATGATCCAGGTAAGCAGCGACAAGGCCTCTTTGACAAAGCCGCGCTTGAGACTGATCAGCGAAGAAATGGCGATAATCGCGAGAATCGCCCAGTCGACCCAGGTAAATGCCACAGTGTTGCCTGCAAACGGATAAGGCGGCGCATTTTACCAGAGCAACGGGCTGTCGGTAAGCAGTGATTTAGCGCCCGGTGCGGGCCGGGCGGCAAGGATTCAACTGCGCTCGGGCTGGAAGCGTACGACAAAGCCCTTTAGCTTCTGCTGACGGTTGATCACATCACGCAGGCGCTCGGCCTCGGCGCGCTCGATCAACGGCCCGACATACACCCGGTTCATGCCTTCGGCCGAACGGATATAGGCGTTGTAACCCTGGCTGCGCAGGGTTTTCTGCAGGTTGTCGGCACTGGCACGGTTGGCCAGGCTGGCCATCTGGATCGACCAGCTGACCGGCAGGCCGTTGGTGTCGATCTTGCTCGCTGCTGGCTTGACTGCCGGTTTGGTTTCCACCTTGGCTGGCGTTGGCGCGGCCGGTTTTGCCGCGACAACCGGTGCTGCCGGGGCCGGGGCCGGCACGGGTGTGGCACTTGGCGCTGGAGCAATCGGCGTGCTCGGTGCCTGCACCGGTGCAGCGGGTTGCTCGACGATCACCGGCTCCTCAGGCAAGACCTGCGGCTCCGGCACCTGCACCGGCTCCACCTGCACGTGCGGCAGGGTCGGTGCAGCCGGGGCCTCTGGGGCTTCGACACGCACCTGGCGCATTTCGTCCTCGCGAGAGAACAGCATCGGCAGGAAAATCACCGCCAGCGCCACCAGCACCAGCGCTCCGACCATCCGTTGCTTGACCACTTTATCCAGCAATGCCATTTGCCCCGTCCTCCGTGGCCTGCCGGTCGAGCCACTGCAAGGCTTCGCCGACACAGAAAAATGATCCGAACAGCAGGATTTCGTCATCCGCCGTTGCCTGTGCGCACTGCCCTTCCAGGGCCTGTGCAACACTGGTGTAAGACTGCACGACAGCACCAAGGTTCGTCAGCGCCGCGTGCAACTCGCTTGCCGGCCGGCTGCGAGCAGTATCCAGCGGCGCCACGGCCCAGGCCTCGACCTGCTTGCGCAGCGGCCTGATCACGCCCTCAAGGTCCTTGTCAGCCAGCAAGCCGAACACCGCCAGGCGCCTGCCCGACACCGGCCGGGCAGCCAGGCGCTGAGCCAGGTACTCGGCGGCGTGCGGGTTGTGCCCGACATCCATGAGGATAGTCAAAGGCTTGCCTTGCCAGGTGAACGCCCGACGATCAAGGCGGCCAACCATGCGCGTGCTGCGCAGGGCCTCGGCAATCTGCGCGGCATCCCACGGCAGGTCGAGCAGCAGGTAGGCCTGCAGCGCCAGGGCGGCGTTTTCCATTGGCAGGTCGAGCAGCGGCAGGTCGTGCAGCTCGACCACCTGCCCGCGACTGTCAACGCCCCGCCACTGCCAGTACCGGTCGCTGCTGGCGAGGTCGAAGTCACGTCCACGCAAAGAGAACGGGCAGCCCAGCTCGCGGGCCTTGTCGAGTAGCGGCTGAGGTGGGTTGAGGTCACCACACAGGGCCGGCTTGCCCTGACGGAAGATCCCGGCCTTCTCGAAGGCCACCAACTCGCGGGTATCGCCCAGATAATCGATATGATCGACGCCGATGCTGGTGACCAGCGCCAGGTCGGCATCAACGATATTGACCGTGTCCAGGCGCCCGCCCAGGCCGACCTCGAGCACTACGGCGTCGAGCGCCGCCTGCTTGAACAGCCAGAGCGCCGCCAGGGTGCCGGCTTCGAAATAGGTCAGGGAGATTTCGCCGCGAGCCGCCTCGACGGCAGCAAAGGCTTCACACAGTTGCTCATCAGCGGCTTCAGTGCCGTTGATCTGCACCCGCTCGTTGTAACGCAGCAGGTGCGGCGAGCTGTAGACGCCGACCTTGAGGCCCTGGGCGCGCAGTAAAGCGGCGACGAAGGCGCAGGTCGAACCCTTGCCATTGGTGCCGGTCACGGTGATTACCCGTGGCGCCGGCTGGCCCAGCCCGAGCCGCGCAGCGACCTGTTGCGAACGCGCAAGGCCCATGTCGATGGCCGACGGATGCAACTGCTCGAGGTAGGCGAGCCAGTCGCCA
The DNA here is from genome assembly GCF_004214895.1 of Pseudomonas tructae. Classification (NCBI taxonomy): domain Bacteria; kingdom Pseudomonadati; phylum Pseudomonadota; class Gammaproteobacteria; order Pseudomonadales; family Pseudomonadaceae; genus Pseudomonas; species Pseudomonas tructae. Next base: position 4,295,946 of record NZ_CP035952.1, read on the forward strand.
AGGGTACGTTGGGTCATACGGTGGCAGGCGCCGGCGGCACGACGATTGGCTCAAGGACCGGTGCGACGAATGTTGGCGTCGGCAGGCCCATCATCTGTGCCAGCAGGTTGCCCAGGCGCTGACGCAGTTCCTGACGCGGGATGATCATGTCGATGGCGCCGTGCTCCAGCAGGAACTCGCTGCGCTGGAAGCCTTCTGGCAGCTTCTCGCGTACGGTCTGCTCGATCACCCGTGGGCCGGCAAAGCCGATCAGCGCCTTGGGCTCACCGACAATGACGTCGCCGAGCATTGCCAGGCTTGCGGAAACGCCGCCGTAGACCGGATCGGTCAGCACCGAGATGAACGGAATGCCTTCTTCACGCAGGCGCGCCAGCACCGCCGAGGTCTTGGCCATCTGCATCAGCGAGATCAGCGCTTCCTGCATGCGCGCACCACCGGAGGCCGAGAAACAGACCATCGGGCAGCGGTTTTCCAGGGCATAGTTGGCGGCACGCACAAAACGCTCGCCGACGATGGCACCCATGGAACCACCCATGAAGGAGAATTCGAAGGCGCTGACCACGATCGGCATGCCCAGCAGGGTACCGCTCATGGAAATCAGTGCATCTTTCTCACCGGTCTGCTTCTGGGCCCCGGTCAGGCGGTCCTTGTACTTCTTGCCATCGCGAAACTTCAGGCGATCGACCGGCTCAAGGTCGGCACCCAGCTCGGCGCGGCCTTCGGCGTCCAGGAAGATATCGATGCGGGCGCGGGCGCCGATACGCATGTGATGGTTGCACTTAGGGCAGACATCCAGGGTCTTTTCCAGCTCCGGGCGATACAGCACAGCCTCGCAGGACGGGCACTTGTGCCACAGGCCTTCAGGGACCGAACTCTTCTTCACCTCGGAACGCATGATCGAAGGGATCAGTTTGTCTACTAACCAGTTGCTCATGCTTTCTTTCTCCAGTAGCGGCGACCGGCAGGCTATGGCTGCCAGTTCGCGCGTATGCCCTTGAGCTCAATTCGTGTATGACGCGATGAGGGCCCGGCTCCGGCGCCCGCCTGCAGCGAGCCACCCCGATACGCACCCTCGTCAACCTGTTAGGGCGACGCCTGTAGCGTCGCCCGGTAATTTCGACCGGCCCATGGGCACGATCCGGCAGCACCGGGCTGCGAAAGCTATGGACGATGGCGCGCGGCCAGCCGTCACATCCGCAGCACTCAACGACTTCACGCCTGCTTGACCGCGTTAATGAATGCCTCGATCCGCGCCGGGTCCTTGATGCCCTTGGCCTGTTCCACGCCCCCGCTGACATCCACCGCGTACGGCCGCACCTGCCCGATAGCCTGGGCCACGTTGTCAGGCGACAGGCCGCCGGCGAGGATAATCGGCTTGCTCAGGCGCTTGGGTACCAGCGACCAGTCGAACGCTTCGCCGGTACCGCCTGGCACACCGGCCACGTAGGTATCGAGGAGGATACCGCTGGCACCGCTGTACAACTTGCAGCTGGCTTCCAGATCGTCGCCCGGGCGCACGCGCAAGGCCTTGATCCAGGGGCGGTTGAAACCTGCGCAATCGGCCGGGGTCTCGTCGCCATGGAACTGCAGCAGGTCCAGCGGCACCGCCTCGAGGATTTCCGTCAGCTCGCAGCGGCTGGCGTCGACGAACAGACCCACGGTAGTGACAAACGGCGGCAGCGCGGCAATGATCGCCCGCGCCTGCTGCACATCGACCGCCCGCGGGCTTTTGGCATAGAACACCAGGCCGATGGCGTCAGCGCCCGCCTCGGCTGCGGCCAGCGCATCCTCGATACGGGTAATGCCGCAGATTTTGCTGCGAACGGCGCTCATGAGCTGTGAACCTCAGCAGAAAGCGGAAAGTCCCGGATGTTATCAAATGGCTTGCGGGCCGTCAGCCCGTCAATCCCTCGTAGCCGGTGATGAAGTGTGGGCCGATGTAACGCTGGGGCAGTTCGAACTCGTCGTGGTACTCGACCTGCACCAGGTACAGCCCGTACGGATGCGCCGTCACACCGCCGGCGCGCCGATCGCGGCTCTCCAGCACTTCCCGCGCCCACTCCGGTGGTCGCTCGCCAGCGCCGATGGTCATCAGTACACCGGCAATGTTGCGCACCATATGGTGGAGGAAGGCACTGCCACGGATGTCGAGCACGATCATCCGGCCATGGCGGCTGACCCGCAGGTGATGAATGTTCTTGACCGGCGACTTGGCCTGGCACTGGCCGGCGCGAAAAGCACTGAAGTCATGGATGCCGACCAGGTACTCGGCGGCCAGGGCCATGCGCTCGACGTCCAGTGGGCGGTGGTTCCAGGTTACCTCTTCGCCCAGGTGCGCCGGGCGAATCTGGTCGTTGTAGATCACATAGCGATAACGCCGGGCAATGGCCTTGAAGCGCGCATGAAAGTGCGCGGGCATTTGCTTGGCCCAGGACACGCTGATGTCATGGGGCAAGTTGATATTGGCGCCCATGGTCCAGCCCTTCATGCTGCGCACCGCCTGGGTATCGAAATGCACCACCTGGCCGCAAGCGTGCACGCCAGCATCGGTGCGTCCGGCACACTGCACGATGACCGGCGAATCGGCAACCCGCGACAAGGCTTCTTCCAGGGTTTGCTGCACGCTCGCCACGCCGCTGGCCTGACGCTGCCAGCCGCGATAGCGCGAGCCTTTGTACTCAACGCCCAAGGCGATGCGAAAGAAGCCTTCGGCCGCCACTTCGTCAGCGGCGTTATCTATGATTTCCAAGGGGATACAGCCTATCGGTTTAGCAGATGGCGGGAATTATAACGACAACGGCAGCCACATGGGCTGCCGTTGTCGCTACAAGGGCTGAACTCAAACCAGACGCGAGAGCAGCTCGTCGGCTTCCTGGCGCTGGGCATCGCTGCCGTCCTTGCGCACTTCGTCGAGGATGTCGCGAGCCCCGTCATGATCGCCCATGTCGATATAGGCTCGGGCCAGGTCCAGCTTGGTGGCCACTTCATCGGCGCCGGAAAGGAAGTCGAAGTCATCGCCCAGGTCGTCACCCAAGGCGGCGTCCGCTTCGGTGAAGCTTGGTTCGAGCGAGGGCTGTTCGAGGCTTTGCGACAACTTGTCGAGTTCGGCGTTGACGTCATCGAGCTCCGAGGCGAAGTGCTTGTCCGCCTCCGACTCGTCCAGCGACAACGAAAGGTCGAAGTCTTCCGGCAGGTCCAGCTCACTTAGCGGATCGAACTCGGGCATGGTCTCGTCGAACGCAGCCAATTCGGCGGCAATGTCGACGCTGTCGCTGCCCGGCTGCGGCGCAGGCTCGTCGCCGGCAACGTCGAGGTCGAAATCAGCGAGATCGTCCAGGGCCGGCTCAGGCTGGGCAAGATGCTCTTCGAGCAAGGCGTCGAAGTCCGGCTGAGCGGTACTGGCTTCGCTGGCGATTTCTGCAGCCTGCGGCGCTTCGACGGCCTGCGCAGGCTCATCGAGCAATGGCGGCTCGTCCAGTTCCAGGCCTTGCAGGTCGTCATCCAGGCTCAGGTCAAAAGCGCTGTCCAGGTCGTCTTCAGGCAAAGCCTCAAGGTCATCCAGCGACGCTTCAACAGCAGTTTCAGGCTCAGCGAGCGCCTCAGCCTCGACGACCGGCTCGACTTCAGCGACCGGCTCGGCAGGCGCCTCGTCCTGCAGCAGCTCCTGTACGTACTGGGCATCCAGCTCGGCCGCCAGCGCCGCAGCGCTGACACCGGCCGCAGCCACCGCAAGCATGGCCGGGAAGCGGCTTTTCAGGTTCTCGACATCGGCATGGTTCTGGCCGGTGGCGATCAACTGGCGCTCATGACCGACAAAGCCGTCACGATCGCCTTGGCGGGCATAGACTTCCATCAGCTTCAGGCGCAGGTCGCTGCGCTCGGGGGCTGCGGCAACAGCAGGCTCGAGCAGGTCGGCAGCGTGATTCAGGCGACCACGGGCGATACTCAGCTCCACTTCGTCGAGCAGCGCATCACCCGTCGGCGCTGGCGCGCTGGCGGCCGGGGCGACCAGGGGCGCGGCAATCGGCCCTTGCACCGGCTTGCTTGGCTCAGGCTGGGCAACCACCACCGGCTCTTCAGCAGGCAGCGCGGCCGCAGTGGCCGCCGCCGCCGAGGCCGCGACCACCGCTGGCGCCAGGGTCACATTGGGCGCGGCCACTTCCAGGCCTTCAAAGCTGCTTGGCGGCAGGTCCAGGTCTGGCGCGCGATCACTCTCTTCGGCCAGGGCACGGGCCATGCGCAGGTGTTTTTCCGCTTCCTGATCGGCTTTGCGCTTGCGCGCCAGCAACAGCAGCACAAGCAACAGCACCAGCAAGGCGGAGCCGGCGATCAGCGCCAGTAGCAACGGGTTGCCGAGCAGATCGTCGAGCATCTTGTTCGAGTCGGCCGGCGCCTGCTCGGCAGTCGCCGGTTCAACCGGAGCGGTATCAACCGCAGCCGGGGCTGGCGTGGCCACAGGCTGCTCAGGCGCCGGGGCCGGCTGCAGCTCGGCAGTGATCGCTGGCGCCGGCGCTGCGGGCGTTTCAGGTGCAGCAGCCTCGGCCATACCCTGGGCTTCGAGCTTGGCCAACTGGTCGTTCTTCAGCGCAATCAGCCGCTGCAGCTTGTCCAGCTGGCTCTGCAGGTCGACCATGCGGCTTTTCAGTTCTTCATTGTCACGACGGCTGGTGTCCAGGCTTTCCTGGGCCACCGCCAGCTTGTCGTTGAGCCCTTTGCTGCCCGCTGCGGCCTTGCTGCCGGGGGCGACCAGCTTGAGGTTGTCCTGATTGGCAATTCGCGCTGGCGCAGCCTCGGTGCCGCTGCGCCGGGTGGCGTCGAGCTGGCGGGCGCGTGGCCCCAGGCGCCGGCCTTCGCGCCAGGCAGCGTACTGCTCGGCAACCTCGGTGATGGCCTGGCCTTGGGGAATACTGGCGATCTGCTGCTGATCAGGCAGGCGCAGCACCTGACCGGTCTTGAGCAGGTTGATGTTGCCATTGATGAAGGCATCCGGGTTCAGCGCCTGGATGGCCAGCATGGTCTGCTGCACCGAACCGCCTTGACGGGCTTTCGAGGCGATTTCCCACAGGGTGTCGCGACGCACGGTGGTGTAGTTGGCCGCGGTCACTGCAGGCGCAACGCCCGCCGGCGCAGGCTGCCCGGCCGGGGTGTTGAACTTGGCCGGATCGATCAGCATGCTGTAGTCACGCAGCAGGCGACCGTTGGGCCACATGACCTGGACCAGGAACTTGACCATCGGCGCCGGCAGCGGCTGACTCGAGGTCACCCGCAACACGCTCTTGCCGTTGGGATTGATCACCGTGGTGAAGGTCAGGTCATTGAGAAATGCCTGGCGCTCGACACCGGCCTTGGCGAACTCTTCAGGCGGCGCCAGGCTCGGCGCCACTTCCGCCGCCGTCAGGTCACGGACATCGAGCAATTCGATCTCGGCATCCAGAGGTTGATTCTGCGCTGACTTCAACGTCAGCTCGCCCAACCCGAGGGCATGCGCCATACCGGACGACAGCGCCGACGCCGCGGCTATTGCTAAGACCAGTTTGCGAATTCGAAGCATGACCTCTTCCTTTGAATGAACCTTCCCCGGCAACCGAGAACAAGTGGGGCAAATTGTCGGCAAGTATCTTTTACACAAGGCCTTTTATCAACAATTGCGCCAGCTGAACTGCGTTCAGGGCCGCGCCTTTGCGCACATTATCAGTGGTCAGCCAGAGGTTGAGCTGTTCAGCCTCGTCGATTCCACCGCGTACCCGTCCAACATAGACCACGTCCTGGCCCACTGCGTCACCCACCGGCGTCGGATAATCACCCTCCTCCACCAGCTCGATGCTCTGAGCAGCTTCCAGCGCGGCGTTGACCGCCGCCAGGTCGACCGGCGTGCGGCTTTGCACGGACACACTGTAGCTATCGCCGAAAAACACCGGGACTTGAACGCAGGTCACGGAAATCTTCAGTGAAGGCAAGGCGAGCACTTCGCGCAACTCGCTGACCAGGCGACGCTCCAGGCCGCCATGGCCCTCGGCATCGCTGCCGCCAACCTGGGCCAGCAGGTTGAAAGCCATCTGCCGATCGAAAAAGCGTGGCTCCAGCGGACGGGCGTTGAGCAGTTCGGCAGTCTGCCGGGCCAGCTCGTTGACCGCCTCGCGGCCTTGGGCAGAAACCGCCAGGCACGCGGTGACGTTGATGCGCTCAAGTTCCAGCAGGCCCTTGAGCGGTGCCAGGGTGACTGCCAAAGCGATCGCAGCGCTGCTCGGGCTGCTCAGTTGCAGCGGCGCCTTGAGGCTGTCGAGCCGCGCCGGGTTGGCTTCGGGCACCACGGCTGGCGCCTGCTCGGCCGACAGGCCGCCAGACAGGTCAATTACCGCACAACCGGCTGCCTGGGCCTTCGGGGCGAAACTGCGGGTTACCGCAGGGCCTGCGGCAAAGAAGGCCAGCTTGACCTTGCTGAAGTCGAAGCTGTCGACTTCACGCACGCGCTGATTCTTGCCGCGAAACATCACGCTACTACCCGCCGATTCGTTACTGGCCAGCAGATGCAGGGTGCCGACCGGGAAATCGCACTCATCGAGGATCTGCACGAGGGTTTCACCGACGGTACCGGTGGCACCGATGACGGCGATATCAAGAAGCTGGGTCATGGAAAAATCCTCTGCTGGAACGGCGGGAGCGGCACTTTACTTGGATTTGCATTGGCAGGACACCGCAATCGCGGGGCAAGTCGGGACGCCGCACCGCCGCTCCCACAGTGGGAGCGGCGGTGCGGCGTCCCGACTTGCCCGCGATGACTGCACCCACAAAAAAGCCCGCGCAGTTTCCGGCACGGGCTTCTATTCAACTCTGCGTGGCGATCAACGCTCCAGCAGGATCCGCAGCATGCGCCGCAGCGGCTCGGCCGCGCCCCACAGCAACTGGTCACCGACGGTGAAGGCGCCCAGGTACTGGGAACCCATGTTCAGCTTGCGCAGGCGGCCCACCGGGATGTTCAGGGTACCGGTGACGTTGGTCGGGCTGAGCTCCTGCATGCTGATTTCGCGCTGATTCGGCACCAGTTTCACCCAAGGGTTGTGCTGGCTGATCATGCCTTCGATGTCGGCGATCGGCACGTCCTTGTTCAGCTTGATGGTCAGCGCCTGGCTGTGGCAACGCATGGCGCCGATGCGCACGCAGATGCCGTCGACCGGGATCGGGCTCTTGAAGCGGCCAAGGATCTTGTTGGTCTCGGCCTGGGCCTTCCACTCTTCGCGGCTCTGGCCGTTGGGCAACTCTTTGTCGATCCACGGGATCAGGCTACCGGCCAGCGGTACGCCGAAGTTCTCGGTCGGGTAGGCTTCACTGCGCATGGCCTCGGCAACCTTGCGGTCGATGTCGAGGATGGCGCTGGCCGGGTTGGCCAGGTCATCGGCCACGGCGGCGTGGGTCGCGCCCATCTGGCGGATCAGCTCGCGCATGTTCTGCGCACCGGCGCCCGAAGCGGCCTGATAGGTCATGGCGCTCATCCACTCGACCAGGCCAGCCTCGAACAGGCCGCCCAGGCCCATCAGCATCAGGCTGACGGTGCAGTTGCCGCCGATGTAGTTCTTGGTACCGGCGTCGAGCTGCTGATCGATGACCTTGCGGTTGACCGGGTCGAGGACGATGACCGCATCATCCTGCATGCGCAGGCTGGAGGCGGCGTCGATCCAGTAGCCCTGCCAGCCGGCTTCGCGCAGCTTGGGGAAGACTTCGTTGGTGTAGTCGCCGCCCTGACAGGTCAGGATCACATCGAGGGTCTTGAGCTCTTCAATGCTGTAAGCGTCCTTGAGCGGGGCAATATCCTTGCCCACCGCAGGACCCTGGCCACCGACGTTGGAGGTGGTGAAGAACACCGGCTCGATAAGATCAAAGTCCTGCTCTTCCAGCATCCGCTGCATGAGCACGGAACCGACCATGCCGCGCCAACCGATCAGACCTACACGTTTCATCGCAACTACACCTTTGCTAAAAAGTGGGCCGCTGCTTCACATGGAAAAACAGCAGCGGGCCCGAGAGATTACAGATTCCGCAGCGCTGCGACTACTGCGTCGCCCATTTCCTGCGTACCTACCTTGCTGCAACCGTTCGACCAGATGTCGCCGGTGCGCAGCCCCTGATCCAATACCAGGCTGACGGCCTGTTCAATGGCCTCGGCGGCCACCTGCTGGTTGAAGCTGTAACGCAGCATCATCGACACCGAAAGGATGGTCGCCAGCGGGTTGGCAATACCCTGGCCGGCGATGTCGGGTGCCGAGCCATGGCAAGGCTCGTACATGCCCTTGTTGTCGGCATCCAGCGACGCTGATGGCAGCATGCCAATGGAGCCGGTGAGCATGGAAGCTTCATCCGACAGGATGTCGCCGAACATGTTGTCGGTGACCATCACGTCGAACTGCTTGGGCGCACGCACCAGCTGCATGGCGGCGTTGTCGACGTACATGTGGCTGAGCTCGACGTCCGGGTAATCCTTGGCCACTTCCTCGACGATTTCACGCCACAGCTGGCTGGAAGCCAGGACGTTGGCCTTGTCCACCGAGCAGAGCTTCTTGCCGCGCACACGGGCCATGTCGAAACCGACCCGGGCGATACGGCGGATTTCGCTTTCGCTGTATGGCAGGGTGTCGTAGGACTGGCGCTCACCGCCCTCCAGCTCACGGGTGCCGCGCGGCGCGCCGAAGTAGATGCCGCCGGTCAGCTCACGCACGATCAGAATGTCCAGACCCGCGACGATTTCCGGCTTGAGCGAGGAGGCATCGGCCAGTTGCGGGTAGAGGATCGCCGGGCGCAGGTTGGCGAACAGGCCCAGTTGCGAACGGATTTTCAGCAAGCCGCGTTCCGGGCGAATATCGCGCTCGATCTTGTCCCACTTCGGTCCGCCGACAGCGCCGAGCAATACCGCGTCCGCCTTGCGGGCGCGCTCCAGGGTTTCGTCGGCCAGCGGCACGCCGTGCTTGTCGATGGCCGCGCCACCGATCACGTCGTGGGCAAGGCTGAAGCCGAGCTGGAACTTGTCGTTGGCCAGCTCCAGAACCTTGACCGCCTCGGCCATGATTTCCGGACCAATGCCATCACCTGGAAGAATCAGAATCTGCTTGTTCATGCGTTCCTCTATTCAATTCAAGCGGCACGCCCTGTTGGCCTGCCGGAAAAAACCTAGCGTTCGGCCCAGAGCACCACGACATCGGTGCTGAACGAGCCATCGGCTTCAATCTGGTAATACTGCCGTACTTCTTCGCCCATCGCCTGTTGCAATTGGCGAATGGCGCCACGCATCACGTCGGGGGTGCGCATGCGCTCGACCCAGGAGCTGTACTCCAGGCGCAAGCGCTGACGGCTGTGGCTACGGGTGAACAGGCCGGCTTCGCTGACCTGCTGCAACCATTCACTGGCCGAGTAATCGCGTACATGGCTGGTATCGCGCAACACTTCGACGCTTTGCAAGTAGGTGTCGAGCAGCGGGCTGCCCGGCGACATCACGTCGATGAACGCTGCCACGCCCCCAGGTTTGAGCACCCGGCGCACTTCCCGCAGGGCCAGGCCCAGGTCGCTCCAGTGGTGCGCCGAGTAGCGGCTGAAGACAAAGTCGAACGATCCATCGGCAAATGGCAGGCGCTCGGCGGCGCCACGCTCAGTGACAACGTTTTCCAGCCCGCGCTCGGTGGCAGCGGCGGCGACCACATCGAGCATCTGCTGCGACAGGTCGTAGGCCACCACTTCACGCACCAGCGGGGCAACATGAAAACTCACATGGCCAGCGCCACAGCCAAGGTCCAGCAAACGCGCGCGACCTTGGCCGGCAAGCTCTGCCTGCAACAGGGCAAACTCACTGCCCTGGGCATGCACGGCGCTGCTCAGGTAGGCATTGGCCTGCTCGCCGAACTGGCGCTGGACGACGTCCTTATGGGTGGTGCTGGTCATTGAGATCTCCTGGGGCCTTATAATCGCGGGGCAAGCCCGCTCCTACCTCCGTGGGAGCGGGCTTACCCCGCGAAAGCTTCACTCAAGCGTCACGAAACAACCACGGCTGGCTGGCCCGATGCTTGGCCTCGAACGCGGCAATTGCATCACCATCCTGCAAGGTCAGGCCGATGTCATCCAGGCCGTTGAGCAGGCAGTGCTTGCGAAACGCGTCGATCTCGAAGCTCAACACCTTGCCGTCCGGACGGGTCACAGTCTGCGCCTGCAGGTCCACGTTCAGCTGATAGCCAGGCTCGGCTTCGACCTGCTTGAACAGCTCATCGACTTCCTGCTCGCTGAGGATGATCGGCAGCAAGCCGTTCTTGAAGCTGTTGTTGAAGAAGATGTCGGCGTAGCTCGGCGCGATGATGCTGCGAAAGCCATATTCTTCCAAGGCCCAGGGCGCATGTTCACGGCTTGAGCCGCAACCGAAGTTCTCGCGGGCGAGCAACACGCTGGCACCTTGATAACGCGCATGGTTCAGCACGAAATCCGCGTTCTGCGGGCGCTTGCTGTTGTCCTGGTATGGCTGGCCGACATCCAGGTAGCGCCACTCGTCGAACAGGTTGGGACCAAAGCCGGTGCGCTTGATCGACTTCAAGAACTGCTTGGGAATGATCTGGTCGGTGTCGACGTTGGCACGGTCCAGTGGCGCGACGAGGCCGGTGTGCTGGGTAAAGGCTTTCATGCTGCGCTCCCTTGGATCAACTCGCGTACATCGACAAAACGGCCGGTAACAGCAGCAGCGGCGGCCATCGCCGGGCTGACCAGGTGGGTACGGCCACCGGCGCCCTGGCGCCCTTCAAAGTTGCGGTTGGAGGTGGAGGCGCAATGCTCGCCACTCTCCAGGCGGTCGGGATTCATCGCCAGGCACATCGAGCAACCCGGTTCCCGCCACTCAAAACCCGCCTCGAGGAAAATCTTGTCCAGGCCTTCCTGTTCGGCCTGGGCCTTGACCAGGCCCGAGCCCGGCACCACGATCGCCTGCTTGATGGTCGCGGCCACCTTGCGGCCCTTGGCGATTTCCGCGGCGGCGCGCAGGTCTTCGATGCGCGAGTTGGTGCAGGAGCCGATGAACACCCGGTCGAGCTGGATGTCGGTAATCGCCTGGTTGGCGCTCAGGCCCATGTACTTCAAGGCGCGCTCGATGGAGCCACGCTTGACCAGATCGGCTTCGGCAGCCGGGTCTGGCACGCATTGGTCAACGGCCAGGACCATCTCGGGCGAAGTGCCCCAGCTGACCTGCGGCTTGATCTGCGCAGCGTCCAGCTCGATTACCGTATCGAACACTGCATCGGCGTCGGATACCAGGTCTTTCCAGGCTTGGACCGCTTGCGCCCAATGCTCGCCTTTGGGCGCGTAAGGGCGACCCTTGACGTAGGCGACAGTCTTTTCATCGGTGGCTACCAGGCCAACCCGGGCACCGGCCTCAATGGACATGTTGCAGATGGTCATGCGGCCTTCGACCGACAACGCGCGGATGGCGCTGCCGGCGAACTCCATCGCATGGCCGTTGCCGCCGGCAGTGCCGATCTTGCCAATCACGGCGAGGACGATGTCCTTGGCGGTGACGCCGAACGGCAATTGGCCTTCGACGCGCACCAGCATGTTTTTCATCTTCTTGGCCACCAGGCACTGGGTCGCGAGCACGTGCTCGACCTCGGAGGTGCCGATGCCATGGGCCAGGGCGCCGAACGCGCCGTGGGTCGAGGTGTGCGAGTCGCCACAGACCACGGTCATGCCGGGCAAGGTTGCGCCCTGCTCCGGACCGATGACGTGGACAATGCCCTGACGCACGTCATTCATCTTGAATTCGACGATGCCATACTCGTCACAGTTTTCATCGAGGGTCTGAACCTGCAAACGCGAGACCTGGTCGACAATGGCGTCGATACCGCCCTTGCGCTCCGGGGTGGTCGGCACGTTGTGATCAGGCGTGGCAATGTTGGCATCGATGCGCCAGGGTTTTCGATTGGCCAGGCGCAGGCCTTCGAAGGCTTGCGGCGACGTCACTTCGTGAATGATGTGACGGTCGATGTAGATCAGCGCCGAACCATCGTCGCGCTGCTTGACCAAATGCGAATCCCAGAGCTTGTCGTAAAGCGTTTTGCCGGCCATCAGACTGTTCCTCATCAGCGTCTTTCTATGCCAATAACCCCTTGGCTTGTACGGACGATGCTATGTCGGTAAATTGAATAACTCAAATTCATATTATTTATGCTTTGGATAACCTAAAGGAATACAAAGAGATGGACCTGGCCAATCTCAATGCCTTTATAGCTGTGGCCGAAACAGGGGGGTTCTCTGCCGCAGGCGAACGCTTGCACCTGACCCAGCCGGCAGTCAGCAAACGCATCGCCGGGCTGGAACAACAGCTGGATGTGCGCCTGTTCGATCGCCTCGGGCGTGAAGTCAACCTCACCGAAGCCGGCCGCGCCCTGCTGCCGCGCGCCTATCAAATTATCAACGTGCTGGATGATACACGCCGGGCCTTGACCAATCTTACGGGCGAAGTTGCTGGTCGCCTGACCCTGGCCACAAGCCATCATATCGGCTTGCACCGCTTACCCTCGCTTTTGCGGACTTTCACTCGCCAGCACCCAGCAGTGGCACTGGATATTCAGTTCTTGGATTCAGAAGCTGCCTACGATGAAATACTCCATGGCCGCGCGGAAATTGCCGTGATAACCCTGGCCCCCGAACCCCGTAACCTTATCCGCACGGTGCCAGTGTGGAACGACCCACTGGATTTCGTTGCCGCCCCGGAGCACCCGTTGGCGTGCAAAGATGCGGTAACCCTTGCCGACATTGCCCATCACCCGGCAGTTTTTCCCGGCGGCAACACATTTACCCACCACATTGTCCAGCGCCTGTTCGAGGCCCAGGGCCTGACGCCGAACATCGCCATGAGCACCAACTACCTGGAAACCATCAAAATGATGGTTTCCATCGGCCTGGCATGGAGCGTGCTGCCACGTACTATGCTCGATGAGCAGGTGGCGCCCATCGCCTTGCCGGGCATACAGCTATCGCGCCAGCTAGGCTACATTCTGCACACCGAACGAACGCTATCGAATGCCGCCAGGGCCTTTATGGCATTGCTCGACAGCCATGCAAGCCCCTTGAACAATTGAGGTAACACCCGGGCAAGCCTGCCCGCTCAAGGACGCGTTATCTGCCAAAGGTCTGGTATCGATGCCCAAATCAGCAAACCGCTTCCCGCGCATGCTTCGAATCCATGCGGCGGACCCCCAGGAATCGGAGCAAACCTGGGAAAACGCCCCGCAACTGCTGGCGGCGCTTAACGGTGCGCGCCTGGGTGCCTGGTTCTGGGATGTCGAGACCGGCCAGATCAGCTGGTCGCGCGGCACCCAGGCGCTGTTCGGCTTTGATCCGCACCAGCCCCTGCCCAATGACCTGGACTACCTTGAACTGGTACCCATGGAAGACCGCCCGCGCGCCCTGCAGGCATTTCATGCGGTGGTCAATGGCGAGCCGGTGGAACAGGCCCTGCGCCATCGCATTCGCTGGCCCGACGGCAGCCTGCACTGGCTGGAAATCAATGGCAGCATGACCAAGGACCCCAACGGCCGGCGACAGATGGTCGGCGTCATCCGCGAGATCACCCGCCAGCGTGAACGCGAATCGGCGCTGATCAACTCGGAAAAGCGCTTTGCCACGCTCTTTCACCTGAGCCCCAACGTCATTCTGCTGACCCGCCGCGCCGACGGCATGATCTACGAGGTCAACCAGCACTTCGAGCATATCCTCGGCTGGCCGGGCCATCAGATCGTCAACAAGAGCACCGTGGAGCTCGGCCTGTGGGTGCACCCCCAGCAACGCCAGCAGGTACTGGCGGCGACCAGCGGCACCAGCGGCCCGGTCACCCTCGAAGTGCAGTTTCGCGGCAGCAGCGGTGAAATCCACGACGGCATACTCTGCACCCAGAACATCGAGCTCGAAGGCATCGCCTACCTGCTCAGCACCTTCGTCGATACCAGCGAACACAAGCGCGCAGAACAAGCGCTCAAAGACAGCCAGGAGCGCCTGGACCTGGCCCTGGATTCGGCGCAATTGGGCACCTGGGACTGGCACATTCCCAGCGGCATGCTCTACGGCTCGGCGCGCGCGGCCGAACTGCACGGCCTTGAGCCTGTGCCCTTTCACGAATCCTTCGAGTCATTCTTCGAAGGTGTGCCGGAAATGGAGCGCAGCACCATGCGCCAGGCCTATCGCAGCCTGCGCGAAGGCCCGGCCGGCAATTACCAGATCACCTACCGCATCCAGATGGAGGACGGCAGCTCGCGCTTTATCGAAAGCCGCGCCCGGCTGTACCGCGATGAACAGGGCAACCCGCTGCGCATGGCCGGCACCCTGCTGGACATCACCGAGCAGGTTGAGCGCGAACAACGCCTGACCAGCTCCGAAGAAAAGTTCGCCAGCCTGTTCCAGGCCAGCCCCGACCCGATTTGCGTCACCCGCCAGGACAACGGCCAGTTCATCGAGATCAACCCGGCCTTTACCCAGGTGTTTGGCTGGAATACCGAGCAGGTACTGGGCAACACTGCCGAACAGATCGGCCTGTGGGCCGAGTCGGCCGAACGCGCCCGGCGCATCGAGCGGGTGATCCGCGACCAGGCCCTGAACAACGTTGCCGTGGTGGTCAATCACAAGGACGGCCAGCCGCTGACCTGCGTGATATCCAGCCGCCTGATCAAGGTCGACAACCAGCCCTGCAGCGTCACCACCCTGCGCGACATCACCCAGCAGCAGCGTGCTGAAGCGGCGCTCAAGGCCAGCGAAGAAAAGTTCGCCAAGGCCTTTCACTCAAGCCCCGACGCCATCACCATCACCGAGCGCGACAGCGGCCGCTACCTGGAGGTCAACGATGGCTTCTGCCGCCTGACCGGCTACAACGCCGCCGAAGTGATCGGCCAGACCGTACACGACATCGGCATCTGGGCCGACGACAAGCAACGCGCCGCACTGCTCAATGAGTTCCAGGACAAGGGCCGGGTGCACCACCGGGAAATGCTCGGACGCAACAAGCGCGGCGACATCCTCACCGTCGAAGTGTCGATCGAGCCGATCAACCTCAACGAAACCGAATGCCTGTTGCTCACCGCCCGCGACGTCAGCCAACTGAAGAACGCCCAGGCGCAAATCCGCCACCTGGCCTACCACGACCCGCTGACCAACCTGCCCAACCGTGCCCTGCTGATGGACCGCCTGAGCCAGCAGATCGCCCTGCTCAAGCGCCACAACCTGCGCGGCGCTCTGCTGTTCCTCGACCTCGATCACTTCAAGCACATCAACGACTCCCTTGGCCATCCGGTCGGCGACACGGTGCTCAAGATCATCACCGCGCGCCTGGAAGCCAGCGTGCGCCTGGAAGACACCGTCGCACGCCTGGGCGGCGATGAGTTCGTGGTATTGCTCAGCGGCCTGGAAGGCAGCCGCGAGGAGGTCACGGAAAAGGTTCGCGAACTGGCAGACACCCTGCGTGAACTGCTGGCCGAACCGATGTCACTGGACGGCCAGCGCCTGCAAGTCACCCCGAGCATCGGCATGGCGCTGATTCCCGACCACGGTTCGACCCCGGCCGACCTGCTCAAACGCGCCGACATCGCCCTGTACCGGGCCAAGGACTCCGGGCGCAACACCACGCAAATGTTCCACACCACCATGCAAAAGGCCGCCAGCGAGCGCCTGCGCATGGAAAACGACCTGCGTCTGGCCCTGGCCCGCGGCGAACTGGCCCTGCACTTCCAGCCCCAGGTCGATGCCCGCGACAACCGCATCGTCGGCGCCGAAGTGCTGTTGCGCTGGCACCACCCGCAACTGGGCCAGCAGCCACCGGCACAGTTCATCCAGGTTCTGGAAGAAAGCGGGCTGATCCTTGAAGTGGGCAGCTGGATCCTCGACGAAGCCTGCGATGCCTGTGCCGGCATGCTGCGCGACGGACTGATCGATGGCGATGACTTCAGCCTGTGCGTGAACATCAGCCCGCGGCAGTTCCGCCAGAACGACTTTGTTGAGCGGGTGATGCGCAGCCTCGACGACTTCCGCCTGCCGCACAAAATTCTCAAGCTGGAGATCACCGAAGGCATCGTCATCCAGAACCTGGAAGACACCATCAGCAAAATGCGCGAACTCAAGGCGTTTGGCGTCAGCTTTGCCATGGATGACTTTGGCACCGGCTATTCCTCGCTGACTTACCTCAAACGCCTGCCGGTGGATGCCTTGAAGATCGACCAATCCTTCGTCCGCGACGCCCCCGTGGACCCCAACGACGCCGAAATCGTCCGCGCCATCGTCGCCATGGCCCGCAGCCTGGACCTGGCGGTGATTGCCGAAGGGGTTGAATTGTCGGAGCAACTGGAGTTTCTTGAGCGGCTGGGCTGCCACTTGTACCAAGGCTACCTGCACAGCCGACCGCTGCCGCTGGGGGAGTTTCGCGCATTGTTGCTTGAAGCGCCGGCGGGATACTGAAACAGCGAAAATGTAGGAGCAGGCTTGCCCCGCGATAGCATTCTGCCTGCCAAATCGAATCGCGGGGCAAGCCCGCTCCCACTGAGTCATGCAAGCCCAAAATAAGGCAACAAAAAGGGCACCCGAAGGTGCCCTCATCCACAACAACAATCAATTCAGAGCAGGCTTGCCATCCCCATTGATCGGGATCCGCTTGGCCTTGGCCTCTTCCGGCACAATCCTCAGCAGGTCGATGCTGAGCAGCCCATTGGCCAAACCAGCCGCCTTGACCTCGATATGGTCCGCCAGGCGGAACGACAACTTGAACGCCCGCTGGGCAATGCCCTGATGCAGATAGGTAACGCTTTCAGCGTTGCTGTCACGCTTGCCGCCGGTCACGGTCAAGACGCCTTTTTCCACTTGCAGATCCAGATCCTGCTCCTGGAAACCTGCCGCAGCAACGACGATTCGATAGTGGTCATCGCCATGTTTTTCAACGTTGTAGGGAGGGTAGCTGCTACCCGCCTCATTACGCGCCGCAGATTCGAACAAGTCATTGAAACGGTCGAAACCCACGGAATGACGGAACAGTGGAGCCAGAGAAAAAGCAGTAGTCATGGTACATCTCCTGAAAATCAGCGAGGTTGTGTAGTAGCGCGACCCGACTTCGGCATCGCGTACTCCCTAGATAAGGACCCTCGCCTGCTTTTCAAGCAACCCTGCAAAAATTTTTTCAGGCCGCCTCGCTGACCGGCACACCGATCAGCTGCCCGACCCGGTCACAGTCGGTTTCCCGGCGCAACTCGGTGAACAACGCCACCGCCTCGGGGTAGGTGCGGGTCAGCATCGCCACCCACTGCTTCAAGCGCCCTGGCGCCTGGCGCGGGGTCATCTGCGCCCGGGCCTGGCCCCAGAAATCCTGGATCAGCGGCAACAAGCTTTGCCAATCCATCGGCACGAACTCGACACCATCACGTTCAGCGGCGATCTGCCGGGCAAGGTCCGGACGCGAAACCAGGCCACGCCCCAGCATGATGTCTTCGACGCCGCTGACTTCGCGGCAACGCCGCCAGTCTTCCAGGGTCCAGACCTCGCCATTGGCATACACCGGCACCTTGACCACCTCCTGCACCCGCGCCACCCACTCCCAATGGGCAGGCGGCTTGTAGCCGTCGACCTTGGTCCGCGCGTGCACCACCAACTGCTCGGCGCCGCCTTCGGCCAGGGCCCGGGCGCAGTCCAGTGCGCCGTCAGGGCTGTCGAAGCCCAGGCGCATCTTGGCCGTCACCGGGATATGCGCAGGCACCGCGCGGCGCACTTCACGCAGGATCGCGTGCAGCAGCTCCGGCTCCTTGAGCAGCACCGCCCCGCCCCGGGACTTGTTCACGGTCTTGGCCGGGCAGCCGAAGTTGAGGTCGATCACCGGTGCGCCCAGCTCGCAGGCCAGCACCGCATTCTCGGCCAGGCACACCGGGTCGGAACCGAGCAATTGCACACGCAACGGCACACCGGCTGCAGTGCGAGCGCCCTGGCTCAGCTCCGGCGCGAGCTTTTCGAAGGTGGCCGCCGGCAACAAGCGGTCGCAGACCCGAATGAATTCGGTGACACACCAGTCGATACCGCCGACCTGGGTCAGAACGTCGCGAAGAATGTCGTCGACCAGCCCCTCCATCGGGGCCAGGGCAATTTGCATGAGTTGCATCTCGGCTGAAAAAGGCCGGCAGTCTAGCAAAATCCGCGGCCTACAGCGCCCCGGCCATCAGCGCCGGCCCATAACCCTCAATGAACTCCACCGGCATGCGCTTGGGCCGCCCGCTGGATAACTCGATGCAGACGAAGGTGGTTTGCGCGCGCAGCAAGGTGGTGCCGTCGCTCGGCCGCACCAGCTGGAAACGCCGGGTCATTTTCAGCCGTTGGTCCCAGTCGACGATCCAGGTTGCCAGTTGCAACTCATCGTCTTCATAGGCCGCGGCGAGATAGTCGATTTCGTGCCGGACCACAGCCATGGCCCGGTCCAGGCGCCGGTACTCGACCAGGTCCAGCCCCAGGCGCTGGGAGTGGCGCCAGGCGCAACGCTCAAGCCAGGTGACGTAGACCGCATTGTTGGCGTGGCCGAGACCGTCGATGTCGTCGGCAGCGACCCGCAGGTCGATGATGAACGGTGTTGCCAGATCCCAACTCATGCCCGCTCCAGATCCGTGGTGAACGGGCAGAGTGTACCGGATGCTCAGGCCGATTGCCGCGCCGGTGAGCTGCTGCGCTGCAGCAGTGCCAGCACCCCTTCGCGCAGTTGCGGGTCGGCCAGCACACGCAGGTGGCCGCCGTCGGGCAGGCGCAGCAGGCGGCTGTCGAACCAGGCACGGTGGATGGCATCGGACTCGTTGACCGGTACCAGTTGGTCGTCCTCGGCATGCACGATCAAGCCGGGCAGCTCCAGTTGGTAGCCACTGACATCAAGGCGGGAAATCTGCACGCCGACATCACGCTCGATCTGGCGGATGAACGCCGCCCGCGCCCGGGCTGGCATGCCCAGGTGGCGGGCAAACCCGCGAATGACACCCAGCAACTGCGCCGGCGCGGCGATGCTTACCGCCACGTCAGCACGCAAGCCCCATTGCAGAGCCAGGAGCATACTGGCGCCGCCCATGGAATGGCCAATCACGGCCTTTAACGGCGGCAGCTCTGCGGCGGCTTCCAGCAAGGCGCGGGCGAATAGCACCACATTGGCTTCGTTGCCCGGCGAGTGGCCGTGAGCCGGGCCTTCCAGGGCGACTGCGGTGTAACCGGCGTCGACCAGGCTGTCGATCAGGTGGGCAAACTGGGTCGGACGCCCTTCCCAACCGTGCATCAGCAGTACGGTTGGGCCCTGACCCCAGCGCAACGCCGAGAGCCCGAAACGCAAGGTAATGCGCTCGGCGCGGGCCAGCAGCGGCAATTCCCAGTCCCGCGGCGGCCGGTTGCGCGGGGTCATGAAGGCCCGGCGCATCTTGCGCGCGATATGTTCGGGCGCGAGATGCCCGAGGGTGCCGTTGACGCTACGAATCCAGCTCAAGGTATTCATCGCTTCACTCCGGTGGATAGCGCGTGGTTCAGACAACCGCCGACTTGGCGGCACGCAGGATACGGTCAGACAATTCATCCGTGCCCAGGGCACGGGCCAAGGCCAGGCCACCGATCATCAGGGCCATGTCGGCCAGGACCTTGTCGGCCTCTTCCGGGCTGTCGGCGAGATTGGCCATCATCAGCTCGATGTGTTCGGCCAGCACCGCTCGAAATGCTTCCGGCAGGCGCGCCATCTCGCCCAGGGAGGTCGGCAGCGGGCAAGCGCGCTCGGTGGCATCACGGTGCTTGCGCGACAGATAAAAGGCAGCCACCAGGGCGCGACGTGCCTCACCGCTCATGCTCGGGTCAACTTCCGCGAGCAACGCCCGACGTTCGCCAAGCAACTGGCGAAAGGCTTCGAGCATCAGCGCGTCCTTGCTGTCGAAGTGCGCGTAAAACCCTCCAACGGTCAGGCCGGCAGCGCCCATCACCTGATTGACGCTGGGCTCGGCCGGGCCGTGCTGGATCAACGCACTGCAGGCGGCATCGAGAATCCGTTCGCGGGTCTTGGCCTTTTTGTCGTTCATGCTCGCCTCCAAAATATTATGGCTAGAATATTATTCTCATAATATTTTTCTGCAAGCAGAAAATGCTGCCGCTTGTCGCGTCAGCAGAAAAGTTTCAGGGGAAGTTTTTTCGAGGCAAAAACAAAAGGCTCATTCAATAATCGAATGAGCCTCGAATCCCACAAAGTGGGTAAAATGGCGTCCCCTAGGGGACTCGAACCCCTGTTACCGCCGTGAAAGGGCGGTGTCCTAGGCCACTAGACGAAGGGGACTTGTAACCTTCGTACAGATCCGTTTTCACGAATCCTGGCAAAATTGGTGGAGCTAAGCGGGATCGAACCGCTGACCTCCTGCATGCCATGCAGGCGCTCTCCCAGCTGAGCTATAGCCCCAGATTTCTAGCCTCGCGGCCCAGCAACCTCTTTCGACGTTGCTTGTGTAAAACTGGCGTCCCCTAGGGGACTCGAACCCCTGTTACCGCCGTGAAAGGGCGGTGTCCTAGGCCACTAGACGAAGGGGACGAACCTTCTTACCTTACCAACCCGGTCGCTGGAACCCGGTTGATTTCGCAATCAGTCTAGCTGACTACGAATCGGAATTTGGTGGAGCTAAGCGGGATCGAACCGCTGACCTCCTGCATGCCATGCAGGCGCTCTCCCAGCTGAGCTATAGCCCCACAATGTCGCTTTGAACTGAATCGCTTGGCTGGGTGCTTCGCGTTTCGTTTTCGTTCATCGCTGTGGACGGGGCGCATATTAAGATCGGATGGCGAACCTGTCAAATATATTTTCAACAAAATTCAAAAAAAATTTCCGAGATAACAAACACTTACCGCCCGACCGAGTGAAACACCCCGATTTTACGGGGGTTTGCGGGCCTCTTCGCGGGGCAAGCCCGCTCCCACCGGTTCTGCAGGAGCGGGCTTGCCGGCAATCAGGCGATGGTGCCCAACAGCTTTTCCCACTCCTTGTTTTCTTTCTTCGACACACCACCGAGCAGGTCCAGGGCCTGGCGCAGGCGGTAGCGGGTCAGGTCCGGGCCAAGGATTTCCATGGCATCGAGCACCGAGACCGAGCTGGCCTGGCCGGTGATCGCGGCAAACATCAGCGGCATGGCATCACGCAGTTTCAGCTCCAGAGCCTCTACCACCGCCTGGATGCACCCGGTGATACGGTCTTTTTCCCACTGGCGCAGGCTTTCGAGCTTCCACAGGATCAACTGGATGACCTGGCGTACCTGGTCGGCCGACAGCTTCTTGCTTTCAAACAGCTTGGCATCGAGCTTGAGGGCACCTTCGAAGAAGAAACCACCCAGCGGCACGACCTGGCTGAAGGTCTCTACCCTGCCCTGCACGTGCGGCGCGATCTGCATCATGTAGTCGCTGTTGAACGCCCACTTGTGCAGGCGGGCGGCGAATTCTTCCACCGGCAGCTCGCGCAGCCACTGGCCATTGAGCCACGACAGCTTCTCGATATCGAAGATTGGCCCGCCCAGGGAAACCCGCGACAGGTCGAAATGTTCGACCATCTCGGCCAGGGAGAACTTCTCGCGCTCGTCCGGCATCGACCAGCCCATGCGACCCAGGTAGTTGAGCATCGCTTCAGGCATGAAGCCCATGCGCTCGTAGAAGGTCACCGAGGTCGGGTTCTTGCGCTTGGACAGCTTGCTCTTGTCTGGGTTACGCAGCAGCGGCATGTAGCACAAGGTCGGTTGTTCCCAACCGAAGTACTCGTACAGCTTGATCAGCTTGGGCGCCGACGGCAGCCACTCTTCGCCGCGCAGCACGTGGGTGATGCCCATCAGGTGGTCATCGACGACGTTGGCCAGGAAGTAGGTCGGCAGGCCGTCGGTCTTCATCAGCACCTGCATGTCCATGCGGTCCCACGGGATCTCGACGTCGCCACGGAGCATGTCCGGAACCACGCAGACGCCTTCGGTCGGCACTTTCATGCGGATCACATGCGGTTCGCCAGCAGCCAGGCGGCGCTGCACTTCTTCTGCCGACAGCAGCAAGGCGCGACCGTCGTACCGCGGGGTTTCGCCACGAGCCATTTGCTCGGCGCGCATCTGGTCCAGCTCTTCGGCGGTGCAAAAGCACGGGAAGGCATGGCCCAGGTCAACCAGTTGCTGGGCGTACTGCTTGTAGATATCGCCCCGCTCGCTCTGCCGGTACGGGCCATGAGGGCCGCCGACGTCCGGACCTTCGCTCCACTCGATGCCGAGCCAGCGCAGGGCGTCGAAGATCTGCTGTTCCGACTCGCGGGTCGAGCGCAACTGGTCGGTATCTTCGATACGCAGGATGAACTCGCCGCCATGCTGCTTGGCAAAGCAGTAGTTGAACAGGGCGATGTAAGCGGTGCCGACGTGGGGATCGCCAGTAGGCGAAGGCGCGATACGCGTGCGAACGGTGGTCATGGACAGTCTCGAACTAGAGATGAAACAAAGGTTGGATGTTAACAGGGAGCGGGCACCGGGCTCCAGCAATGGGCACGATCGGCACTTGTAGCAACGAATTCAATCACGGTTAAATTTGCTTACACTTTTTTAACGATTATCCTCATGCCTGCCCAACTCAAGCGTCGCCTGCTGATTTTCCTCACCCTGGTTGCAATCATTGCCCTCGCCTTCCTTGCACATTGGTACTTCAAGGGGCGCTTCTATGAAAGCACCGACAATGCCTACGTGCAGGGCGAAATCACCCGGGTTTCCAGCCAGCTGAGCGCGCGCATCGACCAAGTGTTGGTGCACGACAACCAGCACGTAGCCAAGGGCGACCTGCTGGTGCGCCTGGAGCCCGAGGATTTTCGCCTGGCCGTGGAACGCGCCCGCGCCGCCCTCGACACCCGCGAAGCCGAACGCCTGCAGGCCGAAAGCCGGCTGACCCAGCAAGCCAGCCTGATTGCCGCCGGGCAAGCCCAGGTCGCCGCCAACCAGGCCACCCTCGGCCGTGCGCAACTGGACCTCAACCGTGCCGAGGCCCTGCGCAAGCCGGGCTTTGTCTCGGAAGAACGGGTGACCACGCTGTCGGCCGAAAACCACGTGGCGCGCTCCCAGGTCAGCAAGGCCCAGGCCGACCTGCAGGGCCAGCGCCAGCAGGTCAACGCCCTGAGCGCTGAAATCAAGCGCCTGGACGCGCAAATCGTCAACGCCCGCGCCGACCTGGCCCAGGCCGAACTGAACCTGACCCGCAGCGACATCCACGCTCCAATCAGCGGCATCATCGGCCAACGCGCCGCGCGTAACGGCCAGGTGGTGCAGGCCGGCGCCTACCTGCTGTCGATCGTTCCCGATCAAGACATCTGGATTCAGGCTAATTTCAAGGAGACCCAGATCGGCCACATGCAACCCGGACAAAGCGCCGAGCTGCTGTTCGACAGTTACCCGGACACGCCGATCACGGCCCGGGTCGACAGCCTGTTCGCCGCCTCCGGCGCACAGTTCAGCCTGCTGCCACCGGACAACGCTACTGGCAACTTCACCAAGGTGGTGCAGCGCATTCCGGTGAAACTGACTTTCGCCACCGACAACCCGCTGCACGGCAAGATCCGTCCGGGCATGTCGGTGACCGTCACGGTCGACATCCGCGACAGCGCCGACCATGGCCGGTGATTCGCTGATCCGCCCCGTCGGCGAACCCAGCCGGCGCGACTGGATCGCCGTCATGAGCGTGATGCTCGGCGCTTTCATGGCGGTACTGGACATCCAGATCACCAACTCTTCGCTCAAGGACATTCAGGGCGCCCTGTCGGCGACCCTGGAGGAAGGCTCGTGGATCTCCACCTCCTACCTGGTGGCCGAGATCATCATGATCCCCCTCACCGCCTGGCTGGTGCAATTGCTGTCGGCGCGACGCCTGGCGGTGTGGGTGTCACTGGGCTTTCTGGGCTCATCACTGCTGTGCTCGATGGCCTGGAACCTGGAGAGCATGATCATCTTCCGCGCCCTGCAGGGCTTTACCGGAGGTGCGCTGATCCCCCTGGCCTTCACCCTGACCCTGATCAAGCTGCCCGAACACCACCGCGCCAAAGGCATGGCGATGTTCGCCATGACTGCCACCTTCGCCCCTTCGATCGGCCCGACCCTGGGTGGGTGGCTGACCGAGAACTGGGGCTGGGAGTACATCTTCTACATCAACATCCCGCCAGGGCTGATCATGATCGGCGGCTTGCTGTACGGCCTGGAGAAGAAAGAAGCGCACTGGGAACTGCTCAAAAGCACCGATTATGCCGGCATCCTTACCCTCGGCGTCGGCCTTGGCTGCTTGCAGGTGTTCCTCGAAGAAGGTCACCGCAAGGACTGGCTGGAATCGAGCCTGATCGTCACCCTGGGCAGCATCGCCCTGTTGAGCCTGATCACCTTTGTGATTGTGCAGTTCTCCAAACCCAACCCGCTGATCAACCTGCGCATTCTCGGCAACCGCAACTTCGGCCTGTCGAGCATCGCCAGCCTGGGGATGGGTGTGGGTCTGTACGGCTCGATCTACCTGCTGCCCTTGTACCTGGCGCAGATCCAGAACTACAACGCCCTGCAGATCGGTGAAGTGATCATGTGGATGGGGGTTCCGCAGCTGTTCCTGATACCGCTGGTGCCGCAGTTGATGAAGGTGATTTCGCCGAAGATTCTCTGCACCTTGGGTTTTGGCCTGTTCGGCCTGGCCAGCTTCGGTTCCGGGGTACTCAACCCGGATTTTGCCGGCGAGCAGTTCAACCACATCCAGATCATCCGCGCCCTTGGCCAACCGATGATCATGGTGACCATCTCGCTGATTGCCACCGCCTATATCCAGCCCCAGGATGCAGGCTCGGCCTCGAGCCTGTTCAACATCCTGCGCAACCTGGGTGGCGCCATTGGCATTGCCTTGCTGGCGACCCTGCTCGATGCACGGGCCAAGGTGTACTTCGATTACCTGCGCGAGTCCATCGTGCCGAACAACCCACAGGTCGCCGAGCGCCTGGCGCAGTTGGCCGAACGCCTGGGCAGCGATACCGCGGCGCTGGGCAAGCTAAGTGAGATCACCCACCAGCAGGCAATGATCATGGCCTATAACGACGCCTTTCATTTTGTCGGAATCGGTTTGGCGATCAGCATGGTGGCGGTGGTGATGACACGTAAATTGCCGCAGGGCTTGAAGGCCGGAGAAGCGCACTGATCGCGGGGCAAGCCCGCTCCCACAAGGCCCAGTGAAGAGCCTACCTGTGGGAGCGGGCTTGCCCCGCGATAGAGCCCTCAGGCAGTAATCATCCGCTCGCGCAACGCGGTAATCTCGTCGCGCAGCTGCGCCGCCGCCTCGAACTCCAGGTCCCGCGCCAGCTGGTACATCTTCTCTTCCAGTTGCTTGATGCGCTTGGCAATCTCGCCTGGCGAGCGCAGCTCGGCCTCGTAACGGGCGCTCTCCTCTGCCGCCTTGGCCATGCCCTTGCGCTTTTTGCTGCGCGAGCCGGGCACGTTGGCGCCTTCCATGATGTCGGTGATGTCCTTGACCACGCCCTTGGGCACGATGCCATTTGCGGCGTTGAAGGCGATCTGCTTGTCGCGACGCCGTTCGGTCTCACCGATGGCCCGCTCCATCGAACCAGTCACCCGGTCGGCATAAAGAATTGCCCGGCCGTTGAGGTTACGCGCGGCGCGACCAATGGTCTGGATCAGCGAGCGCTCCGAGCGCAGGAAACCTTCCTTGTCGGCATCCAGAATCGCCACCAGCGACACCTCAGGCATGTCCAGGCCTTCACGCAGCAGGTTGATGCCCACCAGCACATCGAAGGTCCCCAGGCGCAGGTCGCGAATGATCTCGACTCGCTCCACGGTGTCGATGTCCGAGTGCAGGTAGCGTACGCGCACGTCGTGGTCGGCCAGATAGTCGGTGAGGTCCTCGGCCATGCGCTTGGTCAGGGTGGTGACCAGCACGCGCTCCTCCACGGCCACGCGCTTGCGGATCTCCGACAGCAGGTCATCGACCTGGGTAGTGGCCGGGCGCACTTCGACCTGCGGGTCGACCAGGCCGGTCGGCCGTACCACCTGCTCGACCACCCGACCGGCATGCTCGGCCTCATAGTTGCCCGGGGTCGCCGAGACAAAGATGGTCTGCGGGCTGACGTGCTCCCACTCGTCAAAGCGCATCGGCCGGTTGTCCAGCGCCGAGGGCAGGCGAAAACCGTACTCGACCAGGGTTTCCTTGCGTGAACGGTCGCCCTTGTACATCGCGCCGACCTGAGGAACGCTGACGTGGGACTCATCGATCACCAGCAGGGCGTCATCCGGCAGGTAATCGTAGAGGGTCGGTGGCGGCGCCCCGGCCGGACGCCCGGAGAGGTAGCGCGAGTAGTTTTCGATGCCGTTGCAGTAGCCCAGCTCAAGGATCATCTCCAGGTCGAATCGGGTGCGCTGCTCCAGGCGCTGGGCTTCGACCAGCTTGTTGGCCTTGTGCAGGTATTCAAGGCGCTGGGCCAGCTCCTCCTTGATGCCGTCCACTGCCTCGAGCAGAGTCTCGCGCGGGGTCACGTAATGGCTCTTGGGGTAGAAGGTGAAGCGCGGCAGCTTGCGGATCACCTCGCCGGTCAGCGGGTCGAAAGCGGCGATGTTTTCCACCTCGTCGTCGAACAGCTCGATACGGATAGCTTCCAGGTCCGATTCAGCCGGAAAGACATCGATCACATCACCGCGCACGCGAAAGGTGGCGCGGGCAAAGTCCATCTCGTTGCGGGTGTACTGCAGGTCGGCCAGACGGCGCAGCAGCGCGCGCTGGTCGAGTTTATCGCCACGGTCCACATGCAGGACCATCTTCAGGTAGGTTTCCGGGCTGCCCAGGCCATAGATGCACGACACGGTGGTGACGATGATCGCATCGCGCCGCTCCAGCAGCGCCTTGGTCGCCGAAAGGCGCATCTGCTCGATATGGTCGTTGATCGAGGAATCCTTCTCGATGAAGGTATCGGAGGACGGCACGTAGGCTTCGGGCTGGTAGTAGTCGTAATAGGAAACGAAATATTCCACGGCGTTGTTCGGGAAGAACGCCTTGAACTCGCCGTACAACTGCGCTGCCAGGGTCTTGTTCGGCGCCAGCACCAGGGTCGGTCGCTGTACCTGGGCGATCACGTTGGCGATGCTGAAGGTCTTGCCCGAACCGGTCACCCCGAGCAGGGTCTGGTGTGCAAGGCCCGCCTCGATTCCCTCGACCATCAGGCGAATCGCCTCAGGCTGGTCGCCGGCTGGCTGGAAACGGGTGACGAGCTGGAACTCGGACATGACAAACCTCTGTGTGATCGCGATGCTTTCATCGCAGGCGCAGGCAACTGTATTTATAGACAGTATTTATACCGAACTTAGGGCCACAAGCGCCAGTTTCAACTCAGTGTTGTGGGCATTTCTGACAATGGACTGGGCAAAACGACTAACGGTCGAAAAATATTCGGCCAAATAGCAGGAAAAGCTGCGACAGACTGTCGCCGTGACCGGTCGGTATCACTATACTGACTCCCCGTTTGTGCACCGCTCTAGTGCAAGCGACTGGAGCGTGCGCCCTCTTCCACTCTCCATTCAGAGCCAAGGTAAAAATGAGCCTGTTTTCCGCTGTCGAGCTGGCACCACGCGATCCCATTCTGGGCCTCAACGAAGCTTTCAACGCCGATACCCGTAGCAACAAGGTCAACCTGGGTGTAGGTGTTTACTGCAACGAAGAAGGGCGTATCCCACTGCTGCGTGCAGTGATCGAAGCCGAAACCCAGCGCGCTGCCCAGCACGCTTCCCGCGGCTACCTGCCGATCGACGGTATCGTCGCTTACGATCAGGCCGTGCAAAAACTGCTGTTCGGTGCCGAATCGCCGCTGCTGAGCGCCGGTCGCGTGATCACCACCCAGGCCGTCGGTGGCACCGGTGCCCTGAAGATCGGCGCCGACTTCCTCAAGCAGCTGTCGCCGAACGCCGTAGTCGCCATCAGCGACCCGAGCTGGGAAAACCACCGCGCATTGTTCGAAACCGCCGGTTTCCCGGTGCAGAACTATCGCTACTACGATGCCGCCAGCAATGACGTCAACCGCAGCGGCATGCTCGAAGACCTCAATGCCCTGCCGTCCGGCTCGATCATCGTGCTGCACGCTTGCTGCCACAACCCGACCGGTGTCGACCTGAGCCTGGACGACTGGAAAAACGTGCTTGAAGTGGTCAAGGCCAAGGGCCACGTGCCGTTCCTCGACATGGCCTACCAGGGCTTTGGCGACGGCATTCATGAAGACGCCTTCGCCGTGCGCCTGTTCGCCGAGTCGGGCCTGAACTTCTTCGTTTCCAGCTCGTTCTCCAAATCCTTCTCGTTGTACGGCGAGCGCGTCGGCGCCCTGTCCATCGTCACCGAGTCGAAGGAAGAAAGCGCGCGCGTGCTGTCCCAGGTCAAGCGCGTGATCCGCACCAACTACTCCAACCCGCCGACCCACGGCGCCACCATTGTCGCCACCGTGCTCAACAGCCCGGAACTGCGCAAGATGTGGGAAGACGAGCTGGGCGAAATGCGCCAGCGTATCCACGGCATGCGCAAGCAGATGGTCGAACTGCTGGCCGAGTACGGCGCCAAGCGTGACTTCAGCTTCGTCGGCCGTCAGCGCGGCATGTTCTCCTACTCGGGCCTGAGCGTCGAGCAAGTGGCGCGCCTGAAAAACGAGTTCGGCATCTATGCACTGGATACCGGCCGCATCTGCGTGGCAACCCTGAACCAGAGCAACATCCATGGGGTGACCAAGGCGATCGTCGAAGTCCTTTAATTACTCAATTGCATAGGGGAGGCTTGACTTCCCCTTAGCAATCAGTAAGATACGCCACAGATTCCGCGATAGCTCAGTCGGTAGAGCAAATGACTGTTAATCATTGGGTCCCAGGTTCGAGTCCTGGTCGCGGAGCCAAACACCTGAAAAGCCTCCAGTTGCCCTGAGCACTGGAGGTTTTTTCGTTTCTGCCCTCAAGGCTTTCTTGCGCAGGTGGCGATGAACGTCGGCAGGTACCGGTCGATCAGAAAGCGCGGAACCGGCTGCGCATCCTCATGAAAACCTTCGAGCACGAACCCTGCTACCAACTGCCCACCAATCTGGTCCGCCAGGCTGTGACCAAACACCAGTGCCTCGCCACGCTCAAGCTTGGCCGCAAGGGCCTCTGACGGCAGATCGCTAATGTCGGCATATGGCTGGGTAAAACGCGGCTTGATCAAACCCTGCTCGGCATACTGCGGGTCACGGTCAGCGACGAACACCACCGGGTTGTAGAAACTCGACAGCAATCGCCCTCCCCCGACCAGCACCCGGAAACACTCCCGCCACACCGGCCGCACATCCGGCACGTACAGGTTGGAGATCGGATGGAAGATCAGGTCGAACGATTGATCGGCAAACAGCGAAAGGTCGCGCATGTCGCCCTGAACCAGATCGAGTTGTAGCCCGTCGCGCGCAGCCACACGACGATCCTGCTCAAGCTGGGCCGCGGACGCATCGAAGACGGTGACCTGCGCCCCTGCCGCTGCCAGCACCGGCGCTTGCTGGCCACCGGCAGCTGCCAGGCACAACACCCGCAGGCCTTGCACGTCGGCCAACCAGCCTGGCGGCAACGATCCAGGGGTCAAATGCACCGACCAGTCCCCCTCGCGGGCCGCAGCGATGACCTCGGCACTTACCGGCTGCGACCACTGACAGTCCTGGGCGGCCAGCCGGTCCCAGGCCTGTCGATTGTGTTGATAGATATCCAGAGCGGGCATGGCTTCCTTTCCTCGTGTTAATCAGTACCAACGACGATGATGCCGCTGCCCCGTACCCAGGACAATATCAACTAGCGCTTGTACGGCTCGGTCACCAGCAGCCGCTCATCCACCAGGCTCCACACTAGCAGCTTGGCCGGCTGGGTCTGGCTGGCGTTGCTCGACATCAGGTGCACCGAGCCCGGTGGCTCGTACCAGTAATCCCCGGTCTTGTAAGTGGCAGGTTGCTCGCCTTTGAGCTGTGAAATCACCGTACCTTCGAGCACATAGGCCATGACCGCGCCAGGATGCTGATGGGGAACGGATTTCTGCCCAGGCGCATAGCTGACGGTAAGCATGACCGCTTTTTTGCCTGGCGCATTGCTCGGCAACTGCTGCTGGAGGATGTTGACTGCTTCCTGGCCTTCCTGACCATGGGCCCAGGCACCGGGAATGGTGAACAGACTGGCGGCGATCAGAGTGCTGATCGGCAATAGACGGGATTTCATTGGCTGTACCTCATGCGTCAGTGGATGCCTGCAGGTTATGCCGGCACTCCACGACTACAAAGGTCCAATTCGGGGAAAAACGCGGAGGCTAATCGGCCCGGCCGATGGGGTAGAAACGCCCGCCACTCCAGACCCCCAGCCACTGCTGGCCATCGATCTGCCGTGGCACCGCCAGCTCGACCAACTGGTAGAAGACGTTGCGATGGATCAGCGCTTCGAGGTTGCTGCGCATGAGCACATACGGCGAAGGCTCCTGGGTTTGCGCATCGATTTCAAAGCGCAGCGGATGCTCGGGGCCAGCCTCGACCTGATCGTCGACGTTACTGGTAAAGCGCAGCCGTTGCTGCTCGCCTTCGCCCTGCACTTCAAGGCTGACCGCGACAAAAGGCGCGTCATCGACCTTGATGCCGACCTTCTCCACCGGTGTCACCAGGAAGTAGTCATCACCATCGCGACGGATAATGGTCGAGAACAACCGTACCATCGGCTTGCGCCCGATCGGCGTACCCAGGTAATACCAGGTACCGTCACGGGCGATGCGCATATCGATATCGCCGCAAAAATCCGGGTTCCACAGATGCACGGGCGGCAGGCCCTTTTCTGCCTTGGGAATCTGCGCCAGCAGATCATTGGCCTTGCCGGTGTCCCGCATTCCGCTCTCCTTAACGACTCATGCCCAACAGACTGCGAGCGTAATCCTCAAGCGGGGGCCTGAGCAAATCTTCCGGCTTGTTGTCGTGGAACGTCAGCAAACCGCCGCGGCTTTTGATCCGCGCAGTATCGATCAGGTAACGGGTGCTGGTTTCGATCAGCATCAGTTGCACCACACCGGTATCGATCCCCAGACGGTCGACCGCCTGCTCGTCATACCACTCATCGCCATTGCCGATACGATCGTCGGTACGGGCGAAGCGTGTGTACAACAGGTAATGCGCGCCCACTTCACGCGCTTCGATCAGCGCCTGCTCCAGGCCCAGCGGCGCCGGGGCACGGCGGACCATGGGGAAATACTCGAGAAAGCCGTTGAAGGCCTCTTCAGCCACGACGTTGGGGCGCGGATACGGGCCCTTGCCCGGCGGCACGAAGGCACCCTGGCCAATGTAAATGAATGAATCAGGCTGCAGGCGCACCGACAGCGAGCGACGGGTATCGCTGTGATCGAGCAGACCGGCATCGCTCATGTGATAACGGGCACCCTCGCCCATATCGCTGACATTCATGCAGCCGCCCAGCGCCATCAGCGCCAGCAGCAAAACCAGGCTACGCATCTATCCTCCAGTGGCCGGTGACGGAAAACCGGCGAACAGCTGGCAGATGCAGCTTTTGCGCCAGTCTTAGCCGCCAATGATCTTCATCACCGTCGCGCCACCGGAAAATGCCACTGTTTGCTTGTCGCCAAGGGCTTTGACCAGCAAGCCCTGCAGCGCCGGCAACGCCTGGTGGCGCGGCTTGTCGAGCAAATCGCCGATAAAGTGACGGTTGCTCGAGGACAGGCAGCCGTGCAGCCAACCGGTGGAGGACAGCCGCAAACGCGAACAGGTGCGGCAGAACGGCACGCTCTCGTTGGC
Organism: Pseudomonas tructae; assembly: GCF_004214895.1. Classification (NCBI taxonomy): domain Bacteria; kingdom Pseudomonadati; phylum Pseudomonadota; class Gammaproteobacteria; order Pseudomonadales; family Pseudomonadaceae; genus Pseudomonas; species Pseudomonas tructae. The sequence continues at coordinate 4,327,771 of NZ_CP035952.1, forward strand.
GATCACGCCAAAGTAGCCGAGCCCCGGGATCTGATAACGCAAGGCGGTGGCATCCACCGGGGCATTGGCCTGCAGGTACTCGTACTGCCCACCGATCAACTGCAGCAAGTGCTCGAGGCTGACGAACTGCTGCAAAAAGGCATTGTTGTCGCGGGCCAGGTGTCCCATGCGCATCAACTCGATGAAGCGAAGCTCATAGCCATGGGCCAGGCAATATTCCAGCAGCGGCAAGACCTGATCGAAGTTCTGCCCGCGCAAGGGCACCATGTTGACCTTGATCTGCATGCCGGCGGCGCTGGCCTGGTTCATGCCATCGAGCACCGTCGCCAGGTCGCCGCCACGGGCAATGCGCCGGAAAGCATCCGGGTCGAGGGTGTCGAGGGAAACATTGAGGCGGCGGATACCCGCTGCGCGCAGCACGGGCAGTTTGCGTGCCAGCAACTGGCCATTGGTGGTCAGGCTGATTTCATCCAGGCCGAGGGTGGCAATCGAGCTGAGGAAGGTTTCAAGTTTTGGACTGACCAGCGGCTCGCCACCGGTGACGCGCACCCGCTCGATGCCGGCGGCCTCCACCAGGTAAGCCACGCCACGGGCCATGGCCTCAGCCGAGAGCTCGTCCTGGGCAGCCACCAGCCGCTTGCCGTCCGGCACACAATAGGTACAGGCGTAGTTGCAGGCAGCCGTCAGGCTGACACGCAAATTGCGAAAACGCCTGCCTTGGCGGTCGACGATCATGGATGACTCCGGCATGGGTGAATCGGGCCTGCAAAACCTGACTCAAAAATCAGGTTTTTGCAAGCCTCATACCTGAGTATATTCCTCAGCTCCTCATCCCAGTAGCGCGATGGTTTGGCTGAATGTCTCAGCTACCAGCGCTATCCGGGTCGCGCTTGCGCTTGTTGCCCATGCGCACGCCGATGTCCATGAGGAACTGGAAGAAGCCTTCCTGATCTTCCAGCACATTGCTCCAGAACGGCGAGTGATACAGCGCCACCGCGCCATGCACCAGCGCCCAGGCTGCACAATAGTGGAAGTACGGCGGCACATCCTCAAGCTTGCCTTCGCTGATGCGGCCCTTGATCAGCAGGGTCAGGCGGTCGAAGTTGGAGGCGCGGATCTTGTGCAGCTCCTCGACCATCTCCGGCACCTGGTTGCCCTTGACCACCTTCTCTTCAAGACGGTCGAACAGCCGATAACGCTGCGGGTCACGCATGCGGAATTCGAAGTAGGCACGCGACAGGGCTTCCTTGTCGCGGTCGACGTCGGCAGAGTGCAGCAGTTCGTTCAAATCGCGCTCATAGTCGAGCATCAGGCGCAGATAGATCTCCGCCTTGGATTTGAAGTGCTTGTAGATCGTGCCTTTGCCGATACCCACGGCATCAGCGATCATCTCGACGGTGACACTGTCTTCACCCTGTTCGAGAAACAGCTTGAGCGCGGTATCGAGAATTTCTTGCTCTCGGCGACGAAACTCACGGACCTTACGAGGTTCTTTCTGCATAAGAAGGACTGGATCAAAATCGAAGCCGGTTATTATGCCTAACTTGCGGCAAAATGCACGGATCATCCAACCATGTTGATGTTTCTTGATGAGTTTGAGCAAGCCCCGGGCCTGCGCTATCTGAATCATGCAGCCGTCGCACCCTGGCCCAGACGCGCTAGCCTGGCCGTTTCACGCTTCGCCAGCGAGAACGTTTTACTCGGCGCAAGGAACTATCCGGACTGGCTTACCACGGAGCAGAGTTTACGTGAACGCTTGATGCGGCTGACGAATGCGCCGTCGACGGATGATATCGCTCTGGTCAAGAATACCTCCGAGGCGCTGTCATTCGTCGCCTTCGGCATCGATTGGCAGGCCGGTGACCAGGTTGTTATCAGCACCGAAGAGTTCCCCTCCAACCGGATCGTCTGGGAAGCCCTGGCCGACAAAGGTGTCAGCGTCATCCAGGTAAACCTCAAGGGCAACGACCCGGAAGGCGCCTTGCTGGCAGCCTGCGGCCCCAAGGTGCGCCTGCTGGCGATCAGCGCCGTACAGTTTGCCAGCGGCCTGCGCCTGGATCTGGTGCGCCTGGGGCAAGGCTGTCGTGAACGGGAAATACTGTTCTGCATCGACGCCATTCAGCAACTGGGCGCCCTGCCCTTCGACGTCCAGGCCTGTCAGTGCGATTTTGCCATGGCTGATGGGCACAAATGGATGCTCGGCCCGGAAGGCCTGGGCGTGTTCTACTGCCGCGCCGAGGTTCGCCCACTGCTCAAGCTCAGCGAGTATGGCTGGCACATGCTCGAACACCTGGGCGACTACAACCGCAGCGAGTGGCAACCCGCCCACAGCGCCCGACGCTTTGAGTGCGGCAGCCCGAACATGCTCGGTGCAGTGGCGCTCGAGGCCAGCCTGTCGCTACTCGAAGAGGTGGGCATGGATCAAGTGGCGGCAGCGCTGCAGGAACGGGTGCAATGGCTGCACCAAGGCCTGACAGCAATCCCCGGGGTGCGCCTGCACAGCCCGCAGGAACTGAGGCGCCGCGCAGGGATTGTTTCCTTCAGCATTGCGGGGGTTACAAACACCCAGGTCTATCAGCAGCTCAAGCAGCATCAGGTGGTGTGCATGGTGCGTGGCCCCGGAGTACGGTTTTCCCCGCACTTCTACACATCCAGACAGGTGATCGACGAAACTCTGGCCATTGTCCGAGAAATCGCAAAGCAATGAGTGCTCAGCAGCGGCGGGCGTATTCCAAATCTGTTTAAAAAACGAGCAACTGTTGCTGGCGGCGCGCCAATCCTGACCAATACTTCAGGTGTTGGCGCAGCACATCCCCCCATGTTGCGCGCCGATAAAGGTGCTCAGGGACCGCGTGCCTTTGTTTTACTCCTAATGGTCTTAACCCGGATTCACCCCCCAGAACCCGGGTTTTTTTTGCCTATGATTTTTACCGGCCGTAGGAGCGGGCTTACCCCGCACATGCGTTCACCATGTCTCCAGTCTGTACATCTTGGCAAAAGGAATCAAAACCGCCTGCTCCCGCATCCGGCCCTACGCTGCGCTTCGGGCTCCCTCCTTGCGCACCGACTCCGGGGGCCGCGTCACACGGGCTTCCTGCCCGTTGGCGCTTTGCGGGCCATCCATGGCCCTCCACCCCCTCCATCGGTGCTCCACTCGGCCTACTGAAGTCGCTGCTGATCAAGATCAAGATCAACAGCGCGGTGTGAACACAAATGTGGTGTACGACCTCAGCCAGCAAGAGCGAAGCGAATTGTGCTGTTGATCTGGCTTTTGATTTTTCGCGATGTCAGGAGGCCGAGTGGAGCACCGATGGAGGGGGTCAGTTCACGTAAGGGCGGAAGGGGCCGGTAGCGTCGCCACATCAACTGGATAAGCACGAGCCAATAGGCTGACTCGCTAGAGATGTGTAGATACCTATGGCCATCGCGGGGCAAGCCCGCCCCTACAAAAGCTGTTCAGGCTACCCGGGCCAACGGGAACAGTCGCTTGAAGTTGGCCGTCGTCTGCGCGGCCAGTTGCTCATAGCTTTCACCACGCACCATGGCCACGAACTCCGCCACTTCGCGCACGTACTGCGGCAGGTTGGCCTTGCCGCGGTAAGGGATCGGCGCCAGGTATGGCGAGTCGGTCTCCACCAGCAGCCGATCGGCCGGCACCTGCCGGGCCACATCGCGCAACGCATCGGCATTGCGGAAGGTGACGATGCCCGACAGCGAAATGTAATAGCCAAGGTCCAGCGCCGCCCTGGCCATGTCCCAGTCTTCGGTGAAGCAGTGCAGCACCCCGGCCTGGCTCAAGTCGGCCTCGCGCAGCAGGCTCAAGGTGTCGGCGCGCGCCGCTCGGGTGTGAATGACCACCGGCTTGCCCGTGACCTTGGCCGCCTCCAGGTGCAGGCGGAACGAGTCCTGCTGCACCTGCGCCGCTTCCGGCTCGTAGTGGTAGTCCAGACCGGTCTCGCCAATGGCCACCACGTGCGGATGTTCCAGCTCCTTGAGCAACCAGTCCAGCGGCGGCGCACCATCAGGCGTGAGATCGAGCGGGTGGATGCCCACCGAGCAGTCGACGTCACTGTAGCGCTCGCTCAGGTCCTTGACCGCCTGGGCGTTGTCGGCGCTGATGCCGATGCACAGGAAGTGCCCGACGCCACGCGCGCGGGCCGCATCCAGAGCCGCATCGAGGGAGCCCTGATGGGCAGTGAGATCAAGACGATCGAGGTGGCAATGGGAATCTACAAGCATGGGCACATGACAACGCTGAAAAGGAATGAAGGAACGGTCAGCTCAACGCTGGCCAGGCAACATTGCCCAGGACGCCAGCAGCGCCTCGAGCAACAGCACCCGATTGAGGTTAGCCTTGCCCAGCACCTTCTGGCGCTGGGCCAGAATCCAGTCCTGGATCTCCAGGACCTTGCCCTGGTTGCTCTTTTGCGCCAGGTACTGGACCACTTTGCGCATATCGATCAAGCCTAAACCCTCTTCGTCCTGGGTCAACTGATAACGCAAGACCAGGTTGGACCAGTCGCAGAACCAGTCGAACAGCTGTAACAAGGGAATGGCATTCCAGGCTTCGGCCAACTGGCTGGGCGATTGCTGCTGCTTGAGCAACTTCTTTACGCCCTCAACCACCAGTGCACGCTGCTCGCGCACACCCTGGGCCTGCAGGCTGACCGCGGCCAACGGCGAACCGGCTGCCAGGCTCAGCAGTTCCAGGCGCTCCTGCTCATCGCAGTCGGGCAAGGCCTGCTCGAGCCAGGCCAGGCTTTGCTCACGGCTCGGCAGCGGGCAAGCCTGCTGCTGACAGCGGCTCTTGATGGTTGCCAGCAAGCGGCTGGGCTGATGGCTGACCAATAGCAGTACGGTATTGCCCGAAGGCTCTTCGAGGCTTTTAAGCAAGGCGTTGGCGGCGTTGACGTTCATGGCCTCGACCGGCTCGATCAGCACCACCTTGCGCCCGCCCAACTGCGCGGTCTGCACTACGAAGGACACCAGGTCGCGCACCTGGTCGACCTTGATCGGCTTGTCAGCCTCCTCCGGCTCCAGCACGTAATTGTCCGGATGGCTTCCCGCGGCGAGCAACAGGCACGACTTGCATTGCCCGCAAGCCTTCAGGGCTTCCGGACGCTGGCACAGCAACAAGGCCATCAGGCGCTCGGCCATGGCTCGCTTGCCAATGCCTTGCGGGCCATGCAGCAGGTAGGCATGGGCATGCTGGGTACGCCCGGCCAGTTGCTGCCACAAGGCCTGTTGCCAGGGAAACGCCTCAGCCACGGCAACGCTCCAGGATCTGTGGCAGCAAGGAGTCCAGCGACTGCTGCACCTGGGCCAGCGGCAGCGCGGCATCGATCAGCCGGTATTGCTGCGGCGCAGCCTGGGCGCGGGCCAGGTAGGCCTGGCGCACGGCTTCGAAGAAGGCCCGGCCTTCTTGCTCGAAACGGTCCAGGCGGCCACGGGCGGCAGCGCGGGACAGGCCGATTTCCACCGGCAGGTCGAACACCAGGGTCAGATCCGGGCGCAAATCACCCTGGACGAAGGTCTCCAGGGTGGCAATACGCGCAAGCGACAGGCCGCGGCCGCCGCCCTGATATGCGTAGGTGGCATCGGTGAAACGGTCACACAGCACCACAGCACCACGAGCCAGGGCCGGGCGAATCACTTCGGCCAAGTGCTGGGCACGGGCGGCGAATACCAGCAGCAGCTCGGTGTCGGCATCCATTTTCTCGTCGCTGGGGGTCAGCAGCAGTTCGCGGACTTTTTCCGCCAGCGGTGTGCCGCCAGGCTCACGGGTCAGCACGACATCCAGGCCCGCAGCGCGCAAGTGCTCGGCGAGGTACTCGCGGTTGGTGCTCTTGCCCGCGCCTTCGGGACCTTCCAGGGTGATAAACAAGCCGCTCACAGGCAATCCTTACAGTTGATCATTGCGGTGAGGCAGCTTCGCTGGCCGGCGCCGGTTGCTCAGGCACCGGCTCAGGGCCGACGTCCGGCGATTGCGGCGTCTGCGGCTGGGCCTCGGGTTCAGGTTCGGTAACAGGTGCCGGGCTCGAACGGTAGTCGGCGCGGCGCTTGATCTGGTATTCGCGCACAGCCGAATTGTGTGCATCGAGGTCATCGGAGAACACATGGCTACCATCGCCACGGGCAACGAAATACAGGCTGCTGCCCGGCGTCGGGTTCAACGCGGCATGAATCGCTTCGCGGCCAACCATGGCAATCGGCGTCGGCGGCAGACCGGCATTGGTGTAAGTATTGTACGGCGTCGGCTCGCGCAGGTCGGCACGGGTGATCTTGCCGTTGTAACGCTCGCCCATACCGTAGATTACCGTCGGGTCAGTCTGCAGCAGCATGCCGATGCGCATGCGTCGCACGAACACCCCGGCAATCTGCCCGCGCTCTTGCGGCACACCAGTTTCCTTCTCGACCAGCGAAGCCATGATCAGCGCCTGGTACGGATCGCGATATGGCACGTCGCTGGAGCGCTCAGCCCACTCCTTGGCCAGTACTTCTTCCAGGCGCGCATAGGCCTGTTGCAAGAACTCCACATCGCTCATGCCGCGCACGAAGCGGTAGGTATCAGGGAAGAATCGTCCTTCAGGGAACACGCCAGGATGGCCGAGCTTGTCCATGACCTCGGCGTCGCTCAGGCCATCGATGGTTTTCTTGATTTTCTCATGCTTGGCCAGCGCCGCACGCACCTGGCGGAAATTCCAGCCTTCGACCAGGGTCAGGGTGTACTGCACCACCTCACCGCGGCGCCAGACCTCGAACAGCTCGCGCACGGTCATGCCCGGAGTCATGCGGTATTCGCCAGTGTGCAGCGGCACACCAGCCATATTGAAACGCCAGTACAGGCGCAACCAGAAAGCATCGTCGAGCACGCCATCATTCTGCATGCGGTAGAACATACGGTTAGGCGTGGTACCGGTGGGCACGTCGAGCAACTGCTCCTGGGACACGTGCAGGGGCTGCTCCAACGCCGAATTTACCTTCCAGGCCGAATACCCCAACAGCAGGCCGGCCAGGATCAACCCGGTCTCCAGCAGCACCAAGAATTTACGTCTCACAAATCAAGCATCCAGTAGCGTACGGGCAATGGCCTGCAGTTTACGGGTGAGCGGCCCCGGCGGCCAGTTCAGCGATGCAAAAGCCTGTACCGGCCAGATGCCGTAGACGCTGTTGCAGACAAACACTTCGTCAGCCTCCTGCAGATCCTGCAGACTTAGATCGGTTATCTGCACAGGGATTGCGACGCCCCTGGCATGATCGAGCAAGGCAGCACGCATCACTCCGGCCACGCCACAACGGCCGAGGTCGGCAGTCAACAGTTGACCGGCGCGCACCAGGAACAGGTTGCTATACACCCCTTCGATGATGCGCCCGGAAACATCGCGCATCAAACCTTCGGCGTACCCGGCATCCTGCCATTCGGCTCGGGCCAGGACCTGCTCAAGGCGATTGAGGTGTTTCAGGCCGGCCAGCAATGGTTGCTCGGCCAGACGCGTCTGGCAGTCGAACAGGCGAACGCCCTGCTCGGAATGCTCTTGGGAATAAGTGGGCAAGGGATTGCCCTGGAGAATACGCCGTGGCGCCACGCCAGCGGCTGGCGCGTAACCGCGCTGACTGTCGCCACGGGTAACGATCAGCTTGAGCACGCCGTCACCCAGCAGGCCGGCATAACGGCAGAGCTCGTCGCGAATCAGGCCTTGATCGGCGCAGATGCCCAGGCGCTGGCACCCCAGCGCCAGGCGCTCGAGGTGATACTCGAGCAACGATGGCCGACCGGCGCGTACGGCGATGGTCTCGAACAGACCATCGCCATAGGCCAGCCCCCGGCTTTGCAACGTCAGTGCATCTGCCGGCTGACCATCGACCCAGCTGTGCATCAGCCGGCGAACCGGCGGAATACCAGCGAGCCGTTGGTGCCACCAAAACCAAAGGAGTTGGACAGCACCACCTCTATCGGCATATTGCGCGCCTGGTGCGGCACGAAGTCGAGGTCGCAACCGTCGCTCGGCTCATCCAGGTTGATGGTCGGCGGTGCCACCTGGCTGTTGATCGACAGCACGCTGAAGATCGCCTCGACCGCACCGGCGGCGCCGAGCAGATGACCGGTCATCGACTTGGTCGAGCTGACCGCCAACTTATAAGCGTGATCACCGAATACCGACTTGATCGCCGACGCTTCGGCCAGGTCACCGGCCGGCGTCGAAGTGCCGTGGGCGTTGATGTAATCAACGTCACTGGCATTCAGGCCGGCATCGCGCAAGGCGTTGGCCATGCAGCGCGCAGCGCCACTGCCGTCTTCCGGCGGCGAGGTCATGTGATAGGCATCGCCACTCATGCCAAAGCCAACCAGCTCGGCATAGATGGTTGCGCCACGGGCCTTGGCGTGCTCGAGCTCTTCGAGTACCAGCGCACCGGCACCGTCGGCCAGGACAAAGCCATCACGGCCCTTGTCCCAGGGACGGCTGGCCCGGGTCGGATCGTCATTGCGGGTCGACAGCGCCCGCGAGGCACCGAAACCGCCCATGCCCAGACCGCAGGCAGCCATTTCCGCACCGCCGGCAATCATCACGTCGGCTTCACCGAAGGCAATGTTGCGCGCAGCCATGCCGATACAGTGGGTACCGGTGGTGCAAGCGGTGGAGATAGCGTAGTTAGGCCCCTGTACACCCAGGTGGATCGACAGGAAACCGGAAATCATGTTGATGATCGAACCCGGCACGAAGAATGGCGAAATGCGCCGCGGGCCCTGATCATGCAAGGTCCGGCTGGTTTCTTCGATGTTGGTCAGGCCACCGATACCCGAGCCCATGGCAACGCCGATGCGCTCGCGGTTGGCATCGGTCACTTCCAGGCCGGCATTACGCACTGCCTGAAAACCGGCTGCCAGGCCGTACTGAATGAACAGATCAAGCTTGCGGGCTTCCTTGACCGACAGGTACTGCTCGACTTCAAAGCCCTTCACCGAGCCGCCAAAACGGGTGGAGTAGGCAGACAGGTCAGTATGCTCGATCAGACCTATGCCACTGCGGCCAGCCAGAATGCCCTGCCAACTGCTCGGCACATCCGTACCCAGTGGCGACAGCATACCCATACCGGTGACCACGACGCGTCTACGCGACACAGCACTCTCCTTATTCAATTGACTACATCTCTTGTAAAGAAAAAACCGCACGCCGGCGAAGGCAGTGCGGTTTTTCCATGACAAGAAGCGACGACTACAACGTCTTAGGCCTGGTGGCTGTTGACGTAGTCGATAGCAGCTTGAACAGTAGTGATCTTCTCGGCTTCTTCGTCAGGGATTTCGGTCTCGAATTCCTCTTCCAGAGCCATCACCAGCTCAACGGTGTCAAGGGAATCGGCACCCAGATCTTCAACGAAGGAAGCGGTGTTCACTACTTCTTCTTCTTTAACGCCCAGTTGCTCGGCGACGATTTTCTTGACGCGTTCTTCGATGGTGCTCATACCTTGTTTTCACTCCTAATGGACATATGTCAGGCAGCTGGCCGGTGTGTAAGTGTATAGAAAGACGTCTGCTTTTCAAGCGCAACACGCCTTGCAAGACCACACCTGCCAACCAACTAGAATCTGGTTGCAGCTTTATAACGGATTTTAGACCGCTCGTATGACATTTTTTTGAAGCAATCCGTCACATTCAATTTTACATGTACATGCCGCCGTTGACCGGAATGGTCGCGCCGGTCACATAGCCTGCGCCTTCGGAGGCCAGGAAAGCCACCACATTGGCGATCTCCTGTGCCTGGCCCAGACGCCCCAGGGGGATCTGGGTCTGCAGCGCTTCACGCTGAGCTTCTGGCAGCTCGCGGGTCATGTCGGTGTCGATGAAGCCCGGAGTCACCGAGTTGACAGTAATCGCACGGGAACCGACTTCACGCGCCAGGGCGCGACTGAAACCTTCCAGGCCGGCCTTGGCGGCGGCGTAGTTGACCTGACCGGCGTTACCCATGGCACCGACCACCGAGCCGATGCTGATGATACGACCCCAACGCGCCTTGGTCATGCCACGCAGCACGCCCTTGGACAGACGGTAAAGGCTGTTCAGGTTGGTGTCGATGACGTCGAACCACTCGTCGTCCTTCATGCGCATCATGAGGTTGTCACGGGTGATACCGGCGTTGTTGACCAGAATGGTCGGTGCACCGAACTGCTCCTGGATCTTGGCCAGGGTTGCGGTGACCGACTCGTCGCTGGTCACGTTCAGCTCAAGGCCCGTACCGGCAATGCCATGTTCCTTGAGGGTTGCAGCGATACGCTCAGCACCCGAGGCGGAGGTCGCGGTACCGATCACGGTAGCGCCCAGACGGCCCAGTTCCAGGGCGATAGCCTGGCCAATACCACGGCTGGCGCCGGTAACCAGTGCAACTTTACCTTGCAGGCTCATGCAAGTTTCTCCTAAATCAGGCCAGCGCCGCGCGGGTGGCGGCGACTGCGTCCGGGGTGTTGAGGTTGTAAGTGGTGACGCCTTCGGCGCAACGCTTGTTCAGACCAGCCAGGACCTTGCCCGGGCCGCATTCGACCAGGTTTACCGCGCCATTGGCGGCCAGGGCCTGGACGCACTCAACCCAACGTACTGGCTGGTAGAGCTGTGCCAGCAGGTCTTGCTTAAGGCCAGCCAGGTCTGCGGCGACCGCCGCAGTGACGTTTTGCACCACCGGAATCTGCGGGACCTGCCAGTCGATGGCATTGACCGATTCGGCAAAGCGCTCGGCAGCCGGACGCATCAGCTCGCAATGCGACGGCACGCTGACCGGCAGTGGCAGGGCACGCTTGGCACCAGCGGCCTTGCAGGCTTCCATGGCGCGCTCGACGGCCGCCTTGGCGCCAGCGATCACAACCTGACCTGGCGAGTTGAAGTTGACCGCACTGACCACTTCGCCCTGAGCAGCTTCTGCGCAAATACCCACGACGACTGCGTCGTCCAGGCCGAGGATCGCCGCCATGGCGCCCTGCCCGGCCGGCACGGCTTCCTGCATGAGTTCGCCACGGCGCTTGACCAGCTTCACAGCATCACCCAGGCTCAGGCTGCCAGCGGCAACCAGGGCGCTGTATTCGCCCAGGCTGTGACCGGAAACGAATGCCGGGCGCGCACCACCCTCGGCCAGCCACAAGCGCCACAAGGCGATCGAGGCGGTGAGGATGGCCGGCTGGGTTTTGTCGGTTTGGTTGAGTTGCTCTTCCGGACCGTTCTGGGTCAGTGCCCAGAGGTCATAGCCCAGAGCCTCGGAGGCCTCACGGAAGGTATCAATAACCAGCGGATACTGGGCGCCCAGCTCGGCGAGCATGCCGAGGGACTGCGAACCTTGACCGGGAAAGACGAATGCGAGGGATGCAGACATTGAACAAGCCCCTAGTGATCTTGTCGTCGGAAATAAAGCGCCCAGCACCAGGCTGAGCACAAGAAACTGAAGAGTTGGATGGTAACGAAGACCAAGCGGTCACATTTAACCACTTCCCGAGGCATATGCCTAAAGCAACAGGTCTTCCAGGCGACCATGCAGGCGTTGCGGCAGATCCTCCTGGATCTCGATCAGCGCGCGCTGGATGGCGCTCTGAAAGCCTTGTACGCCGGCAGAACCATGACTTTTGATGACGATACCCTGTAGGCCAAGAAAGCTTGCGCCATTATGTCGCGCCGGCGCCAGGTCAGCCTGCAACCGGCGCAGCAGCGGCATGGCCACGGCACCCGCCAGGCGCGCAGCGAAACCGCCCTTGAACAGTGCCTCGATACGCGAACCGATCATGGTCGCCAGGCCTTCGCTGGACTTGAGCAGGATGTTGCCGACAAAACCGTCACACACCACCACGTCCGCCTCGCCGCGATACAACCCGTCACCTTCAACGAAGCCGATGTAGTTCAGCCCCCGGGCGTTCTGTAGCAGATTGGCGGCAAGCTTGACTTGCTGATTACCCTTGATGTCTTCGGTACCGACATTGAGTAAGGCAACCCGCGGCCGAGCAATACCCAGGGCCTGGGCGGCCACCGAGCCCATCACGGCGAACTGATAGAGGTTTTGCGCACTGCAGTCGACGTTGGCACCAAGGTCGAGCAACTGGCAATAACCGGCCTGAGTGGGAATGGCGGCAACCATGGCCGGGCGATCAATGCCGGGCAGGGTTTTCAAGACATAGCGCGACAGCGCCATCAGCGCACCGGTGTTACCGGCGCTCACGCAGGCCTGGACCTTGCCATCACGCAATAATTCGAGGGCTACGCGCATGGACGAATCGGGCTTGCCACGCAGCGCCTGGGACGGCCGCTCGTCCATGCCGATCACTTCGCTAGCCGCCACGATCTGCAGACGCGCGCGATCCGCTGCCGACTGGCCAGCGACAAGATCTTCAAGGAGGGAGGGTTGACCGACGAGGGCCAGGTGCAGCGAGGGGGTAGCCGATAGGCAAGCAATACTTGCCTGAACAATGTTGCGGGGACCGAAGTCCCCGCCCATTGCGTCAATCGCGATGATCTGAGCGGACAAGGATTACTCGTCAGCGCCCTTGTCGATCACTTTACGACCACGGTATACGCCTTCTGGCGATACGTGGTGACGCAGGTGCACTTCACCAGTGGTTTTCTCTACGGACAGAGCGTTTTCCGAGAGGGCGTCGTGCGAACGGCGCATGTCACGGGCAGAGCGGGATTTTTTGTTCTGCTGAACAGCCATAATTGATTAACTCCTAAACGTTTGGGTCACGCTTTAACTGCGCCAATACACTGAACGGGTTGGACCGTGTTACCTCGTCCTTGCTCGGTTCGGGCTCATCGGCGCCCGCCGGCTGCTGGCATTCTTCCGGATGATGAGCAGGCACGATAGGCAAGGCAAGCAAAAGCTCCTCCTCGACCAAGGCCTGCAGATCCAAAGGATCTTCGCCCAGTTCCAGCACGTCATAACCTTTCGGCAACGACTGGGTATTCGCACCCTCCTTCACCACAGCGTAAGTAGTTTCGCTGTGGATCGGCAGGGTGACCAGCTCAAGACAACGCTGGCAAACCATCTTGACCTCGACGCTCAGGTCGGTGTGGATAACCACAGCCTTCTGCTCGTCGCGCTCAAAATTGAATTTAGCCTGCACCGTACCGACAGTATCGGAAAGCGGGTCGCAGAGTCTCTCCAAATCGGCGAGCTGCAGCGTTCCTTCGAGGGAAACACCACGATCGGCCAATTTGCGCGGGTCAACGTGAGGTGGAATCGGGTCATTCAACATAGGCGCAGCATTCTAGGGATGACCCCCGCCCCTGTCAAAGGAAATTCGGCCCCGTTCAGCATGTTAGAATCGTTTTACCTGCCCAGGAGTCTATCATGCTGCCTTTATTACTGGCTTCCAGCTCACCTTACCGGCGCGAACTGCTCGCACACCTGCACCTACCCTTCACCTGGGCTTCCCCGGATATCGACGAACAACGCCTGGACGAAGAACCCGCCCTGGACCTGGTCAAGCGCCTGGCCAGGGACAAAGCCCAGACCCTGGCCGCCAGCCACCCCAGCCATTTGATCATCGGCTCGGACCAGGTCGCCGTGCTCGGCGAGCAGATTCTCGGAAAACCGCACACCTTTGAGCGCGCCTGCGAGCAATTACTGGCAGCAAGCGGCAATCATGTGACCTTTCTCACCGGCCTTGCGCTGCTCAACAGCGCTACTGGCCACTGCCAGGTCGACTGCGTGCCCTTCACCGTGAATATGCGCGAACTTGATCTGCCACGCATTGAGCGCTACCTACGCGCCGAACAACCCTATGACTGCGCCGGCAGCTTCAAAGCCGAAGGCCTGGGCGTAAGCCTGTTCCAGAGCACCCACGGCGTGGATGCCACCAGCCTGATCGGACTGCCACTGATTCGCCTGGTGGACATGCTGCAGGCTGAAGGCATAAGCCTGCCTTGACACCTGCAGGACACACACAAAAAACCGGCCTCGAAGGGCCGGTTTTTTCATGCCGCACCACACTCAGCGCAGCGATGGCCCCTGAAAGCCCATCCACATGGCCAGGTGCTCGGCAACACTGGCACCCAGGCGCTTGGAGAAGCGATCGAACGGCGACTCTTCGACAGTGAAGTCAACCAGCTCCTTCTCGCCCACCACCTCACGCGCCACGTAACTGGCACCACCCAGACCATCCACCAGGCCCAGGGCCAGAGCCTGTTCGCCCGACCAGATCAGACCACTGAACAGCTCAGGGTGCTCCTTGTCCTTGAGGCGCTCGCCACGCCCCTGCTTGACACTGGCAATGAACTGCTGATGGGTGGTTTCCAGCACACCCTGCCAGAAGGCCGTTTCTTCAGGCTTCTGCGGCTGGAACGGATCCAGGAAAGCCTTGTGCTCGCCCGCCGTGTAGGTACGACGCTCGACACCCAGTTTTTCCATGGTGCCGACAAACCCGTAACCGGCCGCCGTCACACCAATGGAGCCCACCAGGCTGGCCTTGTCCGCATAGATCTGATCAGCGGCACTGGCAATGTAGTAGGCCCCCGAAGCACCGAGATCACTGATGACCGCATACAGCTTGATGGCCGGGTATTCGGCGCGCAGGCGGCGGATTTCATCGTAGATGTAGCCCGACTGCACCGGGCTACCACCCGGACTGTTGATGCGCAGGATCACCGCTTTGGTTTTCGGATCCTTGAATGCCTCGCGCAGGCCGCCGACGATATTGTCGGCACTGGCCGGCTCCTGGTCGGCGATCATGCCGCGCACCTCGACCAGCGCGGTATGACTGACACTGCGCGACGCCGCCTTGTCCATGCTCATCAGCGGCGTGAACAAGGCCAGAATGCCGAACAGGTAGACGAAGGTCAGCAGCTTGAAGAAAATCCCCCAGCGCCGTGCCCGGCGCTGCTCCTGAACACCAGCCAGGAGCGTCTTCTCCAGCAGCTTCCAGCTCTTCGAATCTTCGTTGCCTTCGGCGCTTGGCGCCTTCCACTCGTCAGCCATGCTCACCTACCCTGGAATTTGCAGGCGACTTGCTCAGCCACGCCTGCAACTGTGAAAAATGATCGATACCCACCTGCGGCCCGAAGGCACTCAAGACCTCCAGCGACATGGCCCCATAGCCAACCGCCACCGAGTGCATGCCAGCATTGCTGGCCATCAACAGGTCGAACGATGAATCTCCGACCATCAACGCACGCTGCGGTTCGACCCGGCAATGGGCAAGGATCTCCTCGAGCATCTGCGGATGGGGCTTGCCGCGACTCTCGTCAGCAGCGCGGGTGATATCAAAGTAATCCGTCCAGCCATTGGCACGCAGAACCCGATCCAGGCCGCGACGAGCCTTACCGGTTGCTACCGCCAGGCGGTAACCCTCGGCACGAAAGGCCTCCAGCGACTCGACCACACCCTCGAACAGCGGAGAAGGCTGGTCATCCAGGGCCATGTAGACGTCTGCGTAGTGCTGGCGAAACCCCGCCACCTGAGCAGCATCGAGGTGCGGATAGAGCACACTGATGGCCTCGGGCAATGCCAGGCCGATAATGCCCTTGACCGCCTCATCAGCGCAGGTGGTATAGCCTGCGCGACCGGCGGCCAGGTGCATGGCCTCGACAATCCGACCAATGGAGTCGGCCAGCGTGCCGTCCCAGTCAAAAATCAGCAGGTCGTAATCACGCTGCACTCAGGCGCTCCACGGTCTTGGCCCACATATCGTCCACCGGCGCCTCGAGCTTGAGCTCACCACCATCGGGCAGCGGCACGGTCAGGGCGTAGGCATGCAGGAACAGGCGCTTGCCACCCAGGTCACGAATCTCGCGGGTAAAGTCATCCTCGCCATACTTGCTGTCACCGGCAATACAATGCCCGGCATGCAGTGCATGCACGCGAATCTGGTGGGTACGCCCAGTGATCGGCCGCGCTTCGACAATGGTGGCGAACTCGCCAAAGCGGCGCAGTACGCGGAAAATCGTCAGCGCTTCCTTGCCCTCGTCATTGACCTCGACCATGCGCTCACCAGAACGCAGATTGCTCTTGAGCAGCGGTGCGTTGACCTGCTTCTTGGCCGTCGCCCAATGCCCGCGGACCAGGGCCATGTAGCGCTTGTCGACACCGTCACCGCGCAGGGCCGCGTGCAGGTGACGCAACATGCTGCGCTTCTTGGCGATCATCAACAGGCCGGAGGTGTCGCGATCCAGTCGATGAACCAGTTCCAGCTCCTTGGCATCCGGGCGCATCTGACGAAAGGCTTCGATCACGCCGAAGCTCAAGCCGCTACCACCGTGTACGGCGATGCCGGCAGGCTTGTTGAGCACAATCAGGGCCTTGTCTTCGTAGACAATCGCCGCCTCGAGGCGCTCAAGCAAGCCCTGGGCCACCGGCACCGGCTCGTCGCGCTCAGGCAGACGAACGGGCGGCACGCGCACGATGTCACCGGCCTGCAACTTGTACTCGGGCTTGATCCGGCCCTTGTTCACGCGCACTTCGCCTTTACGCAAAATGCGATAAATCAAGGTCTTGGGCACACCCTTGAGCTTGGTTACAAGAAAATTATCGATTCGTTGGCCGGCAAGTTCCGGCGCGACCTCAATCAGCTGGACGCCGGAGGTCGGAGGGGCATTAGTCGTCATTTGCCAATCATAACAATTTTTTATGGATTTGAAGCACTTAATGATTGCTGCTATAGTCGCGAACGCCGCCAAAAGCGGCTGGCCAGCGGACTCACGGCTTTCAGCCGGCCCTGACCGACGCAATTCTCGAGGACGCGAGGCCGTCCGACGGGGCTTTCGCCAGTTTACAGAAATGCCTGGAATCGCCACCAGCGCCGCGCAGAGAAGACCGATAAAAAACTACAAGAGCGGTATTTCACCCTCCCCCACGTTTTTTTTCGCTGCCACTCTGTCAGTGCCGTCAATTTCACGCAGTCATGGCGACGGCTTCGGAAATACCAGCCTTGGATATAAAAGGCGCAGGCTCCCGTATGGAGCTGGCGAAAATGCAACCCGTTGCGGATTCAGCGCGCGGCAGCACCCGAATTATCAGGGATACGTGTAGGGTGGAGATGCACAACCGTCGGACCGTGTAGTACTGCGTCCAGTCCACCGGCCTATTGGCCTGGCGACCGGACCCGGTCTTGATCAAGATGCCCTGCGGGCGTCCACGGCCGAAGGCTGATTCCTCCTCCTGACTGAGTGCATTTGACACCACAGCAAGCAGGACGCGTCGTCGCGACTTCGGCAGTACTGGGTGACCAGTCGGACTCGAAAGTTGCTGGACACGGGGGTGGCCCGCCACCCCTTGCGCACCTGACACAGACCGTGAGAAGTCGTGTGTGCCGAACGCCGTTTCCGGCAGCCCGGAAACCGACGGTATTACATGAAAAGAATGCTGATTAACGCAACTCAACCCGAAGAGTTGCGTGTAGCTCTGGTGGACGGCCAACGTCTCTACGACCTGGACATCGAGTCCGGCGCGCGTGAGCAGAAAAAGGCCAACATCTACAAAGGCCGGATTACCCGGATCGAACCTAGCCTGGAAGCCGCTTTCGTCGACTTCGGCTCCGAACGCCACGGCTTTCTGCCGCTGAAGGAAATCTCCCGCGAATACTTCAAGAAGTCGCCCGAAGGCCGGGTGAACATCAAGGACGTACTCAGCGAAGGCCAGGAAGTCATCGTCCAGGTCGAGAAAGAAGAGCGCGGCAACAAGGGCGCAGCCCTGACCACCTTCATCAGCCTGGCCGGTCGCTACCTGGTCCTGATGCCGAACAACCCGCGTGCCGGTGGCATTTCCCGTCGTATCGAAGGCGAAGAGCGCAACGAACTGCGCGAAGCCCTCAACGGCCTGGTCGCCCCTGCCGACATGGGCCTGATCGTGCGCACTGCCGGCCTTGGCCGCAGCAGCGAAGAAATGCAATGGGACCTCGACTACCTGCTGCAGCTGTGGACCGCGATCAAGGAAGCCTCCCTGGACCGCGCCGCGCCGTTCCTGATCTACCAGGAAAGCAATGTCATCATCCGCGCCATCCGTGACTACCTGCGTCAGGATATCGGCGAAGTACTGATCGACAGCATCGACGCCCAGGAAGAAGCCCTGACCTTCATCCGCCAGGTCATGCCGCAGTACGCCAGCAAGATCAAGTTGTACGAAGACAGCGTACCGCTGTTCAACCGCTTCCAGATCGAAAGCCAGATCGAGACCGCCTTCCAGCGTGTCGTCGACCTGCCGTCCGGTGGCTCGATCGTCATCGACCCGACCGAAGCCCTGGTGTCCATCGACATCAACTCGGCCCGCGCCACCAAAGGCAGCGACATCGAGGAAACCGCCCTGCAGACCAACCTGGAAGCGGCTGAGGAAATCGCCCGCCAGTTGCGCCTGCGTGACATCGGCGGCCTGATCGTGATCGACTTCATCGACATGACCCCAGCCAAGAACCAGCGCGCCGTGGAAGAAAAAGTCCGCGAATGCCTGGAAGCCGACCGCGCCCGCGTACAGGTCGGCCGCATCTCGCGTTTCGGCCTGCTGGAGATGTCCCGTCAGCGCCTGCGCCCATCGCTGGGCGAAAGCAGCGGCATCGTCTGCCCGCGCTGCAGCGGTACCGGCATCATCCGTGACGTCGAATCGCTGTCGCTGGCGATCCTGCGCCTGATCGAAGAAGAAGCCCTGAAAGACCGCACCGCCGAAGTCCGCGCCCAAGTGCCGATTCCGGTTGCAGCCTTCCTGCTCAACGAAAAGCGCAACTCGATCACCAAGATCGAACTGCGCACCCGGGCCCGTATCGTCATCCTGCCGAACGATCACCTGGAAACCCCGCACTTTGAAGTCCAGCGCCTGCGCGACGACAGCCCGGAGGCCATGAGCAGCCAGTCCAGCTACGAAATCGCTGCCGCCGAGACCGAAGAGGCCCAGCCGACTGCCGCTACCCGTACCCTGGTGCGCCAGGAAGCCGCGGTCAAGACCGCTCCGGCCCGCGCCAACGCCCCAGTGCCAAGCGAAGCTGCCGCGCCAGTCGCCGCCCCCGCTCAGCACACCCCTGAGCCAAGCCTGTTCAAAGGCTTGGTGAAGTCGCTGGTGAGCCTGTTCGCCGGCAAGGAAGAGCCTGTCGCAGCTGCGCCAGTGGTTGCCGAGAAGCCGGCCAGTGAACGCCCGCAGCGCAACGAAGAGCGTCGCAACGGTCGCCAGCAGAGCCGTAACCGCAACGGCCGTCGCGAAGAAGATCGCAAACCGCGCGAAGAGCGTGCCGAACGCGCCCCACGCGAAGAGCGTCAACCACGCGAAGCTCGCGAAGAAGCACCGGTCCGTGAAGAGCGCGCGCCACGCCAGCCGCGTGAAGAGCGTCAACCACGCGCACCACGTGAAGAACGCCGCTCCCGCGAGGACCGCCCGGTCCGCGAACTGCGCGAGCCTCTGGACGCCGCCGCCCCGACCGTGCGTGAAGAACGCCCTGAGCGCGCTCCGCGTGAAGAGCGTCAGCCTCGTGAAGAGCGTGCACCACGCGAAGAACGCGCACCACGTGAAGAGCGCGCACCGCGCGAAGAACGTGCACCACGTGAAGAGCGTCAACCGCGCCCGCCACGTGAAGAGCGTCAGCCGCGTCCAGCCGAACAGGCTGCTGAGGTTGCTGAAGAGGAGCTGCCGAACGAAGAGCTGCTGCAAGATGACAACCAGGAAGGCACCGAAGGCGAACGCCCTCGCCGTCGCTCCCGCGGCCAGCGTCGTCGCAGCAACCGTCGTGAGCGTCAACGCGATGCCAACGGCAACCTGGTAGAAGGCTCCGAAGACGGCAGCGAAGAGCAGCCACAAGCCACCGAGCTGGGTGCCGACCTGGCCGCTGGCCTGACCGTGACCGCCGCTGTTGCCACCAGCAACATCAGCGCCGCTGCCGAAGCCCAAGCCAACCAGCAGGCCGAACTCGCCACTGTCACCGTCGAAGAGCAAGCCGTAGCTGAAGTCGCGGCGACCGAGACCGTTGTCGTGGAAGCCGTTCAGCCAGTGGTTGAAACCCCTGAAGTGGCCGAAGCAGCCGAGGCCGTCCAGGTCGTTGAAGTCGCGGTCGAACCGGTTATCGAGCAACCCTTCATTGCGCCGGTCGAAGTGCCGGTAGAAGCCAGCATCGCACCTGCGATCGAAGCGCCTGTGGTTGCTGTGCCAACTGAAGTACTGGAGCCTGTTGCGGCAGTGGAGCCTGCGCCTGAAGTTCAGGCACCAGTGGCGGTCGAGCCGGTGGTGGTTGCAGAAGCGGTAGAGGCACCTGCACCAGTCATCGAGCCAGCACCGGCTGAAGAGCCTGCACCTGCGCTTGAAGCAGAGGCCAGTGCGCTGACCAGCAACGGTCGCGCACCGAACGATCCACGTGAAGTACGCCGTCGCAAGCGTGAAGCCGAAGCTGCCGCAGCCGCCGCTGCAGTGGCCGCCGCCGACGCTAGCGCTGCTGTAGTCGCTGAAGAAGCGCCTGCTGCACCGGCCGAAGAAGGGGTCGAGGAAAAACTGGAAACCGCAGAAGAGCATAAACCGCTCGTCTGATCATCCAGGCTGAAAAAAAGCCCCGCCAGGTAACTGGCGGGGCTTTTTTATTGCCTGTGGGCTCAGTACAGATTCGGCTCCATCTCCAGTTCAACCCCGAAGCGCTCGAGGATATCGGCCTGGATCTTCTGCGCCAGTTGATGCAACTGCACACCGGTCGCCTGGCCATAATTGACCAGCACCAGCGACTGCAAACGATGCACCCCGGCATCGCCTTCGCGATGCCCCTTCCAGCCCGCCTGCTCGATCAACCAGCCGGCAGCCAGCTTATACTGGCCATCAGCCTGTGGATAAGCCACCAGCCCTGGGTGCTGCAAACGGATCTTGTCGGCAAGCACTGCTGCCACCACCGGGTTCTTGAAGAAACTCCCGGCATTACCCAGCTCGATGGGATCAGGCAGTTTTTCCCGACGGATACTGCAAATCGCATCACTGACATTCTGCGCAGTCGGCTGGTCGACACCTTGCTCGCTCAAACGCTGACGCACTGGGCCATAATCCAGGTGCGCATGCATCATCCGGCTCAAGGCAAAGCGCACGCGCAGGATCAACCAGCGCCCAGGATTACGCTTGAACAGGCTGTCACGGTAAGCAAAGCCACATTCTTCCAGACTGAAGTCACGCAACTCGCCGGTCTGGCGGTCCAGCGCAGTGAGGCCGACAAATACGTCCTTGATCTCGACGCCGTAAGCGCCAATGTTCTGCATCGGTGCAGCACCGACCGTACCCGGGATCAAGCTGAGGTTCTCAAGCCCAGCCAAGCCCTGGGACAGGCTCCATTGCACGAACGGATGCCAGGGTTCGCCCGCTTCGGCCTCGACCACCACTCGCTCACCGTCATCAGACAGGATGCGCAGGCCACGGCTGGCCATGCGCAGTACCAGTGACTGAACATCGGCAGTCAGCAACAAGTTGCTGCCACCGCCTATCACCAGCACCGGCACGTCCTGCCCAGCCGCCTGGGCCAGAGCCTGGCGTACCTCATCGTCGTTGTGGGCTTCGGTGAAAAACCGGGCCTTAACGTCGATACCAAACGTGTTGTACGGCTTGAGCGATACCTGTTGTTGCCACTGCCCGCTCATAGACGGCCCTTGAGTTCGATGACCAAATGCTTGCAGGCGACTTCAATCAGGTCGAGGACCTCTTCGAAATCCTGCTCGGCGCCATAGTAAGGATCCGGCACCTCATCCAGTGCACCGTCATAGCGGCGCAGGAACAGGTCCAGCTCGGCTTTGGCCGTGGCGGGGCGCATGGCCTGCAAATGGCCAAGATTACTCTTGTCCATGGCCAGGATCAGATCGTAGTCGTTGAAGTGCGCAGCCTTGAGCTGCTGCGCACGCTGCTGCGACAAATCATAGCCACGCATGCGTGCGGTGCGGCAGGTACGGATATCGGGCTGCTTGCCGACATGCCAGTCACCGGTACCGGCCGACGCCACTTCAATCCGCTCGCCCAAACCTTGCGCCTGCAATTGCTGACGCAGTACGCCCTCGGCGGTGGGCGAACGGCAGATATTGCCAAGGCACACGAACAGAACCCGCATCAGGCCTCCAGCAAGCGCCGAACGCGCTCCAGGTCTTCAGGAGTGTCGACGCCTACGGGTGGCGGATCGATGGCATCGGCAACGTGAATACGCACACCATGCCAAAGCGCCCGCAACTGCTCCAGCGACTCGGTCTTCTCCAGCCAGCACGGCCCCCAGGCGACGAAGTCCTGCAGGAAGCCGGCGCGGTAGGCGTACATGCCGATGTGACGGCGATACGGCACGCCCTGCGGCATCTGTTCACGACTCTGGGCAAAGGCGTCCCGCGCCCACGGCAACGGTGCCCGGCTGAAGGTCAGGGCCAGGCCGTTGCAATCGCTGACCACCTTGACCGCATTGGGGTTGAACAGAGCTTCGACATCGCTGATCGGCTCGGCCAGGGTGGCAATGCCGGCTTCAGGATGGGCCGCCAGGTTAGCCGCCACCTGATCGATGATCACCGGTGGAATCAGCGGCTCATCACCCTGGACATTGACCACGATGGCATCGGCGGCCAGGCCCAGCTTGGCCGCCACTTCGGCCAGGCGGTCGGTACCGGAGTCATGGTCTTCGCGGGTCATCAGCACTTCGGCGCCGAAGGCCTCGCAGGCCTTGAGGATATCTGTGTCGTCGGTGGCGATCACCACGCGGCTGGCGCTGCTCTTGCGGGCCTGCTCCCAGACGTGCTGGATCATCGGCTTGCCGGCAATCAGCAGCAACGGCTTGCCGGGCAAGCGCGTGGAACGCAGGCGCGCCGGAATCACCACGGTAAAGGCCAGGCTCATTTGTCCAGGCGCTCGTCGTCGGTCAGGGTGCGCGCTTCGCTCTCAAGCATGACCGGGATACCGTCACGGATCGGGTAGGCGAGGCCCGCGCCCTTGCTGATCAGCTCGGTCTTGTCGGCGCTGAGCTTGAGCGGACCCTTGCAGATCGGGCAAGCGAGGATATCGAGCAGTTTGGTGTCCATGGAAATTCCTCAGGCCAGTGGCCGGAAAAAGAAACGAATCAGGAGAGCCGCGACGCGGGCAGCAAGCGGGCGAGCTGTGTGTCGAACCAGGCCTGGAAGGCCGGCGAAGGCACAGCATCGACCGCAAGGTACCACCAGTCGTCGGCAGCGAAGGCGCGGCATTTGACCGCGTCCTTCTCGGTCATGACCAGGGGCAGCGCAGGGCTGAAGCTCAAGGCCTGGGCGCTGTACTGGGCATGATCGGCAAAAGGGTGTGGCACAGGACGCCAGTTTAGCCCCTGCAAGGTATTGAAGAAACGTTGCGGGTTGCCAATGCCGGCCACGGCGTGCAGCGCCTGGCCTGGCGCAAAGCGGTCGAGGCCGTGGCGCTCGCCGGTGCGCAGGTTGACCAGCGCGGCAGGTTGCAGGGCAAAGGCAAACCCGTCTTCGCGGTCCACCGTGGCGCCATTGTAGAGCACCGCATCAACGGCCTGCAGACGCTCGACCGGTTCGCGCAGAGGGCCGGCCGGCAGACAGCGGCGGTTGCCCAGCCCCCGGGCGGCATCGATCAGCACCAGCTCCAGATCGCGGGCCAGGCGGTAATGTTGCATACCGTCGTCGCACAGGATCAGGTCCAGCGCCTCACTGGCCAGCAGCGCCTGCACCGCACGCGAACGGTCGGGGTCGATCATCAGTGGCACGCCGCTACGCTGGACAATCAGCAAAGGCTCGTCACCCGCTTGCGCCGCGCTCTGCTCGGCACACACGCGCCACGGCAACTGCGGCGGCTTGGCGCCATAACCGCGACTGACCACACCGACGCGCAGGCCTTGCTGGCGGCAATGCTCGATCATCCAGAGGATCATCGGCGTCTTGCCGGTACCGCCAACCGTGATGTTACCCACCACGATCACCGGCACCGGGGCGCGGTAGCTGGGGCTTTCACCACTGAGAAAGCGCGCGCGCTTGCCCTGCACTACTTGACGATACAGGGCTTCGAGCGGACGCAGCAGCGCCAGCGCCGGATGCCCCGCGTACCAGGCCGCGAGCAAACGGTCGGCAAGGGCCATCAGGGCGTCCCCTGAGCCGCCTCGACGGTGGTCATGCGCAACTGGCTGAAACCGAGCTTGCCGGCCGCATCCATGGCAGTCACCACCGCCTGATGCGGGGTCTTGCCGTCGGCGCTGATCGACAACGGCAGTTTGGTATCACCTGCAGATTCCTGCTGCAGGGCTTCACTCAGGGTCGCCAGATCGCTCTTGGGCAACAGGTGGTTGTTCACCGAGTAGACACCGTCAGCGCTGATGGTGATATCCAGTTGCTTGAGTTCCGAATCCGGTGCCGGCGCGCCGCTTACCGATTCCGGCAACTCGACGCGCAACTGGGTCTCGCGAGTGAAGGTGGTGGTGACCACGAAGAACAGCAGCAGGATGAACACCACATCGATCAACGAGGCCAGGTTGATGTCCACGGTCTCCCGTGCCTTGCGTCGAAACTTCACGCCTTGACCTCGCTGAGATCGACATCACGATCGCCCTGCACCACTTCGACCAGCTTGATCGCCTCCTGCTCCATGCCGACCACCAGTTCATCGATGCGGCGCTGCAGGAAACGGTGGAAGAACACCGACGGGATACCCACCATCAGGCCCGCTGCCGTGGTAATCAGCGCCTTGGAGATACCGCCGGCCAGCACTGCGGCATTGGTGGTCATACCGGTGCCCATGAAGGCACTGAAGATGTCGATCATGCCCAGCACGGTGCCGAGCAGGCCGAGCAGCGGCGCCATGGCAGCGATGGTGCCCAGGGCATTGATGTAACGCTCAAGCTCATGGATAACCCGGGCAGCCGCCTCTTCGATGCATTCCTTCATGATCTCGCGGCCATGGCGCGAGTTGGCAAGGCCGGCGGCAAGGATTTCGCCCAGGGGCGAATCGGCGCGCAGGGCCTTGAGCTTGTCACTGGTAAGTTGCTTGTCCTTGATCCACATCCACACCTGGCCCAGCAGGTGCGGTGGTGTGACCCGGCTGGCGCGCAGGGTCCAGAGACGCTCGGCGACGATCGCCATGGCGGCGATGGAGCTCAGAATGATCGGCAGCATCATCCAGCCACCAGACTTGACCAATTCCCACACAGTAAGCATCCCCTAAAAAAAGTCCGCCACTTTACCATAGGACCCAAGGGGGCTCATCTGCCGAAGGTCGTCATCTGGGGTCGCGCCAGAAACGTCGCTGGGCACGCAGCCCCTCTGGTTCGCCAAAGCTACCCAGGCGCAGGCGCAGCGCACCGTATTCGACACTGTCGTAGGCCTGGATACCGTGCGTCCGATAGCGCGCCAGTACCTGCGGATGGGGATGACCGAAGGCGTTGTAGCGCCCACGTGAAATCAGCACGCCGCGCGGAGCGGTGGCCTTGAGCAATGCCTCGCTGGAGGAACTGCGACTGCCGTGATGCGGGGACTGTAGCCAATCGACCCGGCTCGCCTGCCAGTCGCGCGTCCAGGCCCGTTCACCACGGGCATCGAGATCGCCGGTGAGCAGCAGCTTTTCACCTCGAGCCTCGACCAACAGCACACAGGAGTCCTGGTTGCTGTCGCTGGCGTCACGCCATTGCCAAAGGGAAAAATTCACCCCGTCCCACTGCCACCGTTCGCCGCTGTTGCAGGGCTGCGCCTTGAGCGCTTCAGGCAATGCCGCCGCTTCACCACCGAGCACCCGCAACACCGGCAAGCCACGCTGCACAGCGCGGGCACCACCGGCGTGGTCGGCATCGGCATGGCTGAGCAGCATCAAGTCCAGCCTGCGCACACCCAGCTTGCGCAAGCTGGGCAACACCACCCGCTCCCCCAGATCGAAATCGCCCATGGCGGGCCCGGCATCGTAGAGCATGGCGTGGTGACGCGTACGCAGGACAAATGCCAGCCCCTGGCCGACATCCAGCTGCCAGACTTCGGCTTGACCCAGGGGCACGCGTTCTCTGGGCGTAAACACAGCCAGCAGTAACAACGGCCAACCGAGCAGGCGCATGGGCAGGCCGTGTGGCAACAGCAGCAGCCAAGCCCCCAGGCATACCAGCAACCAGGCCCAGAACGGCAGCGGCTCGGGCAGCCAGGCCGGCTGCCAGGCCGCGACTTCAACCAGCAGGCGAAACAAGCCGTCCAGCAATCCGCCCGCCAGCCATAACAGCCCTTCGCCCACATAGGGCACAGGCAGCAACAGGGTACCCAGCAGCGCCGCCGGCAATACCGCAAGACTGAT
The DNA here is from genome assembly GCF_004214895.1 of Pseudomonas tructae. Lineage (NCBI taxonomy): Bacteria > Pseudomonadati > Pseudomonadota > Gammaproteobacteria > Pseudomonadales > Pseudomonadaceae > Pseudomonas > Pseudomonas tructae. Next base: position 4,353,951 of record NZ_CP035952.1, read on the forward strand.
CCACGGTACGGCCAGCAGGTTGATCAGCGGCGCTGTCAGGCTCACTGGCAGACCTTGCGCCAGCAACACTGGCAACAAGCCGATGGCGATCAACCATTGGGCGCGGCTCCAGGCCAGCCAGGGATTCCAGGCGCCCAGGCGGCCGCTGAAGATGAAAATCAGCACTGCAACGGCCATGAATGACAGCCACAAGCCTGGCTGCAAGCTGGCCAGCGGCTCCCATAGCAGCACTGCGTTGAGCGCCAGCAACAGCGGCAAGCCAACGCCCAGGTGACGAAAACGCAGACGCCAGAGCAGCACCATGGCCAGCATCATGCAGGCCCGCTGCACCGGCACCTGAAACCCGGCCAGCACGCCATAGGCCAGGGCTGCGGCGAATGCCAGCACACAGGCCCAAGGCAACCAGGGCAGCCGCTGCGGCCACCAGCCCAGGCGCGCCAGCCCGGCAATCAAGGCGTACACCAACCCGGCCAGCAGGCCTATATGCTGGCCTGAAATCACCAGCAGGTGCACCGTGCCGGTGGCTTGCAGGGCTTGCCAGTCTTGCCGTGCGAGCCCGCCGCCATCACCGATAATCAACGCCACCAGCGCCGCCTCCCGGCCCTGGGCATCGACGGCCAGCAAGCGCTGGCGCAGGTCATTGCGCCAGGCCGCTGTTGCTGGCAGGAGGCGCTCGCCAGCCTTGACGCTGCCGGTGGCGCCGACGCGCCGGGCCAACAGACTGGCCTCCTGATCCGGGCCGTGAGGATTGAGCAAGCCGGAGGGTCGCTTGAGGCTGACGGCCAATCGCCAATATTCACCGCTGTTGACAACTGGGCCACCGAACCAGCTGAGCTGCATGCGCCTTGGCAATGGTCCGCGGCGCGACTGGGCATCGCTCAACTCGAATCTCACGGAGCGCGTGCCTTGCTCCGGCAAACCGGTGATCCGGCCTTCTATCCATAGAGTACGGCCATCGAGCGGCGCGGCCAGGCGCTCATCCAGCGCCAATTGCGCCGAGACGCAGGCCCAGCTCAATCCCAGCAGAAAAAGTCCAATCGACCATAGCTTGGCAGCCAGGCAGCAAATCCCGAAAGCGATCAGCAGGACAAGTGTCCAGACGGACGGTAAAGCCGGTAGCAACCCGAGGCTGAGCAGCCCGAGCGCAAGCGCCAACATCCCTGTGCGCATAATCCTGAAGCTCCAGAAGTAAACCACCTTCTGAGGCTTAGATCAGTGACGGCGAGTGCTCGCTAAATAATTGTCACAAAGTCTGAACAAGGCACTTTTAGAATCCGTGCATACTGGCACCCTTCAGATTGCCGAGACCCCTCATGCCGCGTCGTCTCTTCAAACGCTACATGCCCGATCCGACCAGCATCAGGGAACACAAATCCTTACGCTTTCTCGGCCGGCTGTTGCACGACCCCAACCTCTGGCACCTCAACCGGCACTCGGTCGCTCGCGCCATGGCCGTCGGCCTGTTCGCCGCGTTCATTCCGGTTCCGATGCAGATGCTGCTGGCTGCCAGCCTGGCAATCATGGTGCGCGGCAACATGCCGATCGCGGTCAGCCTGGTGTGGCTGACCAACCCGATCACCATGCCGCCGGTGTTCTTCTGCACCTACCAGATGGGCGCCTGGCTGATGCAGATCCCGCCCCGCACCCTGCCTGAAGAACTCACCTTCGAATGGATCACCGACCAGCTGTCGACCTTGTGGCAGCCGTTCCTGCTCGGCTCGGTGGTGTGTGGCGTACTGCTCGGCGCCCTCGCCTACTGCCTGACCATGCTCTACTGGCGCTGGTGGGTAGGCAGGCAGTGGCGCCGGCGCAAAAACAAGCAGTCAGGTACGCATTCCTCGTCCGCTGACCAGTAGCCGAGCACACCCGACATACAGCACCGCCGTGGCAACCAGCATGAAGCTGATGGCCACGCCGATGCGGATATCCGACACGCCGAGAATGCCGTAGCGGAACGAGTTGACCATGTGCAGCACCGGGTTGGCCATCGACACCGCCTGCCAGAATGGTGGCAGCAGGGTAATCGAGTAGAACACCCCGCCCAGGTAGGTCAGCGGCGTCAGCACAAAAGTCGGGATGATCGAGATGTCATCGAAGTTGCGAGCGAACACCGCGTTGATAAAGCCCAGCAACGAAAAGATCGTCGCTGTCAGCAGCACCACGACAATGGTCACACCCAGATGGTGCACCTGCAAGTCGGTGAAGAACAACGACAGCAAGGTGACGATCACCCCCACCGCCAGGCCGCGCAATACGCCACCCAGGGTGTAGCCAACGAGAATGGTGTGCGGCGAAACGGGCGAGACCATCAGCTCTTCGATCGAGCGCTGGAACTTGCTACCAAAGAAGCTCGACACCACGTTGCCGTAGGAGTTGGTGATCACCGACATCATGATCAGCCCCGGGACGATGTACTCCATATAGGTGAAGCCACCCATGTCACCGATCTGCCGGCCGATCAGGTTACCGAAGATCACGAAGTACAGGACCATGGTGATCGCCGGTGGCAGCAGGGTCTGTGGCCAGATCCGGGTGAAACGGCGCACTTCGCGGTAGACGATGGTATTGAGGGCGACCAGGTTGGCGCTCAGCTCCGAACTCATACCGCCACCTTTGCCAGGTTTTTCTCAACCAGGGACACAAACAGCTCCTCGAGACGATTGGTCTTGTTGCGCAGGCTTTGCACTTCGATGTTCTGCAGCGCCAGCTGGCCGAACAGCGCGGTGATGCCCACTTCCTTGTCGACTTGCACTTCCAGGGTGTGCGGGGTGATCAAGCGGCACGGGTAATCGATCAGGCTTGGCGCCTGGGGCAGGTCATGCTTGAGGTCGAGCACGAAAGTCTCGACATGCAGCTTGCCGAGCAAGGCACGCATGCTGGTGTTCTCGACGATGGTGCCATGGTCGATGATGCCGATGTGACGGCACAGCTGCTCAGCCTCTTCCAGATAATGGGTGGTGAGGATGATGGTGATGCCTTTCTGGTTGAGCTCGGTGAGAAAGCTCCACATCGAACGGCGCAGTTCGATGTCGACACCCGCCGTTGGCTCATCGAGGATCAGCAGGCGCGGCTCATGAACCAGGGCGCGGGCGATCATCAACCGGCGCTTCATGCCACCGGACAGCGAGCGCGACGGTACATCACGCTTGTCCCACAGGCCGAGCTGGGTCAGGTATTGCTCGGCACGCTCCCTGGCCACCTTGGCCGGGATGCCGTAGTAACCGGCCTGGGTCACGACGATGTCGAAGGTCTTCTCGAACTGGTTGAAGTTGAATTCCTGCGGCACCACGCCAATGCAACGCTTGAGCGCGGCAGGCTGTCGATCAAGATCGTGGCCGAAGATATTGACGCTGCCGCTGGTCTTGTTGACCAGGGTCGAGAGGATGCCGATGGTGGTGGATTTACCGGCCCCGTTGGGGCCGAGCAAGGCAAAGAAGTCACCCTCGGCGACATCCAGGTCAATACCCTTGAGGGCCTGGAAACCGTTGCCGTAGGTTTTGGTTAGCTGCCTTATGGACAGAGCAGAACTCATAGCGGGTCGCGTACCAGTTTGGAAGGTTCTAGACGCGGCCGGGCAAGACCCGGCCGCAGTGAATATGACCATGGTGCTTGTGCAGGCCTGACAAGTACAGTCATGTGTATCGATAATAACTATCAGGTTTAGCGCAATGATCAGGTCAGCGCCGTCATCACCGCCGCCTGGTAGGCCGGACGTTCCTGCAAGCGCTCATACCAGGCGCGCAAGTGACGCATCTCGGGGCGCTCGATAGGCATCTGGAACCAGGCATAGGCAAAGCAGCCCAGCGGGATATCACCCATGCCCAGTTGCTCGCCAGACAAGTAAGGCCTGTGCGCCAGGGCCTGGTCAGCAATCGACAGCAACTGCGCGCAGGTCTTGTGCGCGGCATTGATCGCCACCCAGTCCTGCTGCTCGGCAGGCGTACGCACGATGCCCCAGAACAAAGGGCGGAACGGTGTAGCCAGAGACGAGGTCACCCAGTCCATCCACTTGTCGGCCTCGGCTCGCTTGCGTGCATCCACCTCGTACCAACCCCGCTCACTGCCGTACTGCGCCGACAGGTAACGGACAATGGCATTGGACTCCCAGAGCACCAGACCGTCGTCTTCGATCATCGGCACCAGGCCATTGGGGTTCAGCGCGCGGTACTGCGGCTCATTGACCAGACCGAAAGCGCCTCCGGCATCGATCGACTCATACTCAAGACCGAGCTCCTCGGCGCACCACAGTGCCTTCCTGACATTTGTCGAGTTCTTCCTACCCCAAATCTTGAGCATCACGATTCCCTGATGATTTTGTTGGTCGCCCAGTCTACTCCAGGCGCTTGTGCTGGCAATCGTTTGGCATTGGGCCGAACTCTTGAGCACATGCCCTGTCACTGTTCAGACAAGCCGTTTAGCGGATGCAGTCTAAGCTTCGATGGATGGCGAAATGCCCCGATGGTTCACGGAGGAATTGCTATGTTGCTGTTGTGGTTAGTGGTCCTGGTGATCGGCGCGGCCTACCTGGCCCACCGTCGCCTGGCTGCCTTGCCGGCGCTGGGCATCGTTGCCCTGTACTTGCTGGCGATGGGTGTCTTCAGTCACGCACCGGGCTGGCTGCTGACGATTTTCTGGCTGCTGCTGGCGGCAGTGGCTGCCCCTCTGCTGCTGCCCGAGCTTCGTCGCAAAGTGCTCACCGCGCCCTTGTTCAGCTGGTTCCAGCGCACCCTGCCGCCGATGTCGCAGACCGAACGCGAAGCCATCGACGCCGGCACCGTGTGGTGGGACGGCGAGCTGTTCAGCGGCCGCCCGAACTGGAACACCCTGCTCGGCTACTCCAAGGCCGAACTCAGTGAAGAAGAACAGGCGTTCATCGATGGCCCCACCGAAGAACTCTGCGCCATGGTCAGCGACTGGCAGATCGGCCAGGATCTGGACCTGCCGCCAGCGGCCTGGGAGCACATCAAGAGTCACGGTTTCTTTGCCCTGATCATCCCCAAGGAGTATGGCGGCAAGGGCTTTTCGGCCTACGCCCACTCGCAAGTGGCGATGAAGCTGGCGACCCGCAGCGGCGACCTCGCCTCGACCGTGATGGTCCCCAACTCCCTGGGCCCGGCCGAACTGCTGCTGCACTACGGCACTGACGAGCAACGCCAGCACTACCTGCCACGTCTGGCCCGTGGCGAGGAAATCCCCTGCTTCGCCCTTACCGGCCCGCTGGCCGGCTCCGATGCCGGGGCGATGCCCGATACCGGCATCATCTGCAAGGGCCAGTGGCAAGGCGAGGAGGTCATCGGCCTGCGCCTGAACTGGGAGAAGCGCTATATCACCCTCGGCCCGGTCGCCACCCTGCTGGGCCTTGCCTTCAAGGCCTATGACCCCGAGCACCTGCTCAGCGACAAAGAAGAACTGGGTATCAGCCTGGCCTTGATCCCCACCGACACCCCCGGCGTCGAGATCGGCAAGCGTCACCTGCCCCTGGGTGCGGCGTTCATGAACGGCCCCAACAGCGGCAAGGACGTGTTCGTGCCACTGGACTTTCTCATCGGCGGCCAGGCCATGCTCGGCAAGGGCTGGATGATGCTGATGAACTGCCTGTCGGTGGGCCGTTCGATCTCCCTGCCGGCGGTCGGCACCGGCGCGGCCAAGTACACCAGCCTGGTCACCGGCCAGTACGCGCGCATCCGCGAGCAATTCAATGTGCCACTGGCAGCCTTCGAAGGCATCCAGGAATCCTTGGCCCGTATCGGCGGTAACGCCTTCCTCATGGACAGCGCCCGCCTGCTCACCGCCAAGGCCGTGGACCTGGGCGAAAAGCCCTCGGTACTCTCGGCGATTCTCAAGTACCACCTCACCGAGCGCGGGCGCGAATGCATCCAGCACGCCATGGATGTCCACGGCGGCAAAGGCATCATCATGGGCCCCAACAACTACCTGGGACGCAATTGGCAAGGCGCGCCGATCTTCATCACCGTCGAGGGCGCCAACATCCTCTCGCGCAACCTGATGATCTTCGGCCAGGGTGCGATTCGCTGCCATCCGTTCGTGCTCAAGGAGATGGCCCTGGCCGGTCGCGAGGACCACGACCAGGCGCTCAAGGCGTTCGATCAGTTGCTGATGCAGCACATCGGCTTTGCCGTAGGCAACGCCGCCAGCACCTTGGTGCTTGGCCTGGGCCTGGGGCATTTCGAGAAGGTCCCGGGTGACGCCCTGAGCCAGGGCTACTTTCGCGCGCTCAACCGCCAGGCGGCCGCCTTCGCCCTGCTGGCCGACTTGTGCATGATGCTGCTCGGCGGCGAACTCAAGCGCCGCGAGCGCTTGTCAGCGCGCCTGGGCGATGTACTCAGCCACCTGTACCTGGGCTCGGCGGCGCTCAAGCGCTACCACGACCTGAACTCGCCCGAGCACCTGCAACCACTCCTACGCTGGGCCCTGGAAGAAAGCCTCGGCCAGGCCGAAAAAGCCCTGGACCGGCTGCTCGACAACTTCCCCAACCGCCTGCTCGGTTGCGGCCTGCGCCTGGTGGTCTTCCCCTTCGGCCGTCGCCATACCGGCCCGAGCGATGGACTGGACGCCGAGATCGCCGAGCTGATCGGCAGGGCCAAAGGTGACCCGGCGCTTGAAGAACTGCTCGCCGGTTGCTACCGGCCGCAAGCGGATGGCGATCCGGTCGCCGCCCTGCAGCACGCCTACGACCAACTCAGCGCCGGCGAGCCGTTGCGCAAAAAAATGCATCTGGCAGTCAAGAGCGGCCAGCTTGCCCCCGCTCCCGGCGAATCGATCATCGATGCAGCCCTGCACGCCGGCGTACTGCAAGCCAACGAGGCGCAAAGCCTGCAGGCCGCGGAAACGGCGCGACGCCAGGTAATCGATGTCGATGCCTTCGACAAGGAGCAACTGCTACCGGCCGACGGCAAGATTCGCTAAGGGCCGGGACATCGGGCGCCGGGAGCCGTATACTCCCGCGCCCGTTTTTGCTCAAGAGGACTGCCAGCATGGCTACCGATCGCCTGGAATACCATCTCGCCCTGCTCACCCACCTGCGCACCATCCTGGTTGCCCTGGGCGAAGCCGAGCAGGTGCCGGAAGAAAGCCACGCGCTGTTTCTGGAGCGCTTCGACGACTTGATGCTGCAACTGCCCGTCGACCCGGAAAGCACTTATCTTGGCCAGGACCTGATGTGCCAGGTCATCCAGCGCTATCCACAGGTCGCGCACCTGGTGCCACGCGACCTGCTGTGGTTCTTTGGCGGCGACTGCCTGCACTTCATGCCGGAGAACGAACTGGACATGTACCAGGAACTGGAAGAGCGCCGCTTCGAAGCCGAGCAAAATGACGAGCCCTTCGACTGGAACCAGGAAAAACAGCTACTGAACATGTCGGACGACGACAGCAAGCACTGATTCAGAGGGTCCAGGCGGTGAGCAATTCACCGCCTGCTGTGTTGGCAAAACACTACATGGATGGAGAAGGTACGGATGGATGCGCCTTTAACCGATCATGAATACGAAGTGCTTCACGACTTCGTCAGCGCTATTTCCTGTCGAGACAGCGAAACCTTAAGGCTGCGGCACCAGATCTCGCCCGCAGTGATTGAAGAAATCTACGAAGCACTCGATGACTGCTTCCCCGACGCTCGATCCCTGGCAATCTGCGCCCGCAACCAAGCTCAGCAGCAGATCGGAGGGGGGCGTCCCTTTATCGACAACTTCCAGACCAACGAGGCGAACACCGGTATCGAGTGCATTCTTTTTGCCGACGGCTGCCCGTCAGAGGCGATTTTGCACGCGGAGCTGAAAACAAACGACAGCACGACTCGCCTGCATTTCAAGTACATCGCTTAACCCGAAAAATCCGGACGAAAAAAAACGCCGTTCAATCGAACGGCGTTTCTTTATTTGGAGCGGGAAACGAGACTCGAACTCGCGACCCCGACCTTGGCAAGGTCGTGCTCTACCAACTGAGCTATTCCCGCAAACTGTGTAGCGACCGGTTAACCCGGCGAGAAACCAGGGCTTTACGCCCTGCTTCTATCACTACAGCGCTATCAAACGCTGGAGCACCATATTTGGAGCGGGAAACGAGACTCGAACTCGCGACCCCGACCTTGGCAAGGTCGTGCTCTACCAACTGAGCTATTCCCGCAAAAATGGCGTCCCCTAGGGGACTCGAACCCCTGTTACCGCCGTGAAAGGGCGGTGTCCTAGGCCACTAGACGAAGGGGACGACGCCCGAAACATGCAACGCATGCTTCAGTTACCAACTCAAACCGTGAGATCTGACGCTGGGTTTTTACAAGCCCTGCCGTTAAGCAAAGCCTTTGTAAACTGGAGCGGGAAACGAGACTCGAACTCGCGACCCCGACCTTGGCAAGGTCGTGCTCTACCAACTGAGCTATTCCCGCATTGGCGTCCCCTAGGGGACTCGAACCCCTGTTACCGCCGTGAAAGGGCGGTGTCCTAGGCCACTAGACGAAGGGGACACACTACAACTTCACTCCCTGCCGCGTTTCGCTGTGTGCTTTACGCTGCAAGTGGCGCGCATTCTAGGGATGCTTTGGGAAGTCGTCAACCCCTCTGTATAAATTTATTTAAATCAATGACTTCCCGACGCTTTACGGCCTTGCGCCCTGGCTTCGCGCGCCGGGCGCTTGACGATTTTTTTCTGGCACCCCTACCCGCCTGCGGCCCAGCAGCCACGGCAATCAAAGAGCAAAAGGCCATTAATCGCTTGCGAGCAACCGCCAAACAGCTCTATCCGGCCAAATGCTTAGCCACTACACTCAAACAGTAAATCATCCTGTATGAGGCGTTAACGGTGACACCACTTCTGATCACCCTGCTTATAGTAGCGGGAATCGCGTTACTGATCGTGATCGGCTACCTGAACAACGTGGTCGAGAACAACAAGCTCGAGCGTGCCCGGCTGAAGATCGAGCTGGCGGATCGCTTGCGCCGTTGTGGCGAAATCACCGAAACCTTCCCCGGCCAATTGATGACCCCGGCACTCAAGCTGCTGCTGACCCGCCTGGAGCTCAATCTCAACCAGCGCCAACTGGCACTGGACAAGCACAGCCGCGATATACGCGCGCGCATCAGTGAACTCGAAGGCCTGATTGCCAAGGGTGAAGCGCTGCCGGTCAACAACCCGCCAATGCCGATCCAGACCGAAGCCCGGGCCAAGGATGTGCGCTTTTTGCTCGAAGGCATGCACAACCAGATTACCCGCGCCGCCCAGGAGGGCTTCCTGCCCACCAACGAAGCCAAGTACTGGGTCAAGGAAATCCGCCATATCCTCGTGCTGCTGCATATCGAGTTTTTCAACAACCTCGGCCAGCAGGCGCTGCAACAGAACCAGCCGGGTCACGCACGCCTGGCCTTCGAACGCGGTGTGCAGTACCTGCGCAAGCAGCCTGACCCGACGCTGTACCGCGAGCAGCTCGACTATATGGAGAAACTCCTGGCCCGGGCCAATGCCCAGGTGCTCAGCCAGCTGGAGCCGGCCGAAGACGACAACAATGCCCTGACCGAAGGTCTGAAGACCGACACTACCGAAGACTGGAAGAAAAAGGTCATCTACGACTGATACATTTCGCGGGGCAAGCCCGCTCCCACAGCACTCTCTGTGGGAGCGAGCTTGCCCCGCGATTGTCAGCAATCCGTCAAACGCAAGAAAATCCCCGCCAAGCGCTCTAACCCCGCCTGATCAACTTCACTGAAACGCGCAAGCTTCGGGCTGTCCAGGTCCAGTACGCCAATCAGCCGCCCGTCCTTGACCAGCGGAATCACCAGCTCACTGTTCGACGCACTGTCACAAGCGATATGCCCGGCAAACGCGTGCACGTCTTCTACCCGCTGGGTTTGCCGGGTGGCCGCCGCCGTACCGCACACGCCACGCCCGAAGGGAATGCGCACGCAGGCCACTTGCCCCTGGAAAGGCCCAAGCAGCAGTTGCTCGTTGCGATTGAGGTAGAAACCAGCCCAGTTCAGGTCATCGACCTGGCTGTAGAGAAACGCCGAAAACTGCGCAGCGTTGGCGATGAAGTCGCGTTCATCGGCAAGCAGGGCTTCCAGCTGTGCCGCCAGCAGGCCATAGCCTTCAAGGCCGGCGCCGGTAGCGTTGAGGTCGATCATGATTTTTGCTCCAGCAATTTCAGCCCGACCCAATAACGGGCGAACTGGTAGGCACAACGGCCATTACGGTTGCCGCGCCCGGTCGCCCAGCGCACAGCGAGTATTTCCAGTTCCTCATCGCGACGCCAGTCCAGGCCCGCGCGCTGCGCAAGCTCGGTGATCCAGTGCTCGACCACGTTGAGGAAATGCTCCTGGGTAAAAGGATAGAACGACAGCCACAGACCAAATCGGTCCGACAGGGCGATCTTGTCTTCCACCGCCTCGTTCGGATGCAGTTCACCGTCGACCATCTTCCAGTTTTCGTTGTCGCTCTGTTTTTCCGGCACCAGGTGCCGGCGGTTCGAGGTGGCATACAGCAGTACGTTATCCGGCGCCTGTTCGAGCGAGCCATCGAGCACGCTCTTGAGCACCCGGTAATCGCCCTCCCCGGCCTCGAACGAAAGGTCGTCGCAGAACAGCACAAAGCGTTGCGGCAGTTTCTGCAATTGCTCGACCACCCGCGGCAGGTCGGCCAGGTGATCGCGCTCGATCTCGATCAGGCGCAGGCCGGCCCCGGCGTGCTCGGCCAGTAGCGCCCGGACCAGCGACGACTTGCCGGTACCGCGCGAGCCCCAGAGCAAGGCATGGTTGGCCGGCATGCCATCGAGAAACTGGCGGGTGTTGCGGCCCAGTTGTTCGCGCTGCTGATCGACACCGATCAGGTCGGACAAGCGCATGTCGAGGCTGACCTGCAGTGGCAACAAATAGCCGCTGCGACCGTCGCGCTGCCAGCGTGCAGCCAGGCACTCGGACCAGTCGATGCTCGGGCGCAGTGCCGGCAGCAGCGGTTCAAGACGAGCGAGCACGGTTTCGGCGCGCTCCAGAAAAGCATTCAAACGTGAGTCCACAAGACTTCCTCAAGACAGATACAAGGACAAAAGCACCGCTGAATGTGTGACAGGGCGTGCCAGCAGCCGGGGCTGATCGGCTATGCTTGCGCAGCGCACGGAACGTGAAACTGGCTCGGGACTCATGGATATCAAGTTCACCAATCGCCTGTCCTACAAGCAAGCCCGGCTGACAGTCCTTGTCGGCTTCATCCTGGGTACATTGCTCAGTCTCATCCAGATCGGTATCGATTATGCCAGTGAAGACGCCTCCATCAACCGCGAGATGCAGGCGCTACTACAAATCAGCCATAACCCGGCCTCGCGCATTGCCTACAACATCGACGCCGAGCTGGCCCAGGAGCTGACCCGCGGCCTGCTGCAATCACCGGCGATCACCCGCGCCTGGCTGATCGACAACAACGAGACGGTACTTGCCGATGTTCAGCGCCCCCGCCAGGAAAGCAGCTACCGGCTGATCAGCGACTTCCTGTTCAGTGATTCGCGCCAGTTCCAGGATCGACTGTTTCTCAGCCATATGCCTGACGAGTACCTTGGCACCCTGTACCTGGAGGTCGACACCTTCGCCTTCGGCAGCCGCTTTCTCAAGCGCGCCGAAGTTACCCTGCTCAACGGCTTCATGCGCAGCCTGATCCTGACCGGCATTCTTCTCGGCCTGTTCTACATCATGCTGACCCAGCCACTGGTACGGGTCATCAGCGCCCTGAGCAACAGCGACTCACGCAACCCGGCACAATCCAAGCTGTCGTTCCCGCCGGGCCACGAGCACGACGAAATCGGTGTGCTGGTCAAAGTCGCCAACCAGCAGTTCGTCAGCATGGCCACCGAGATCCAGCAGCGGCGCAACGCCGAAAACCGCCTGACCGACTACCTCAATGAACTGGAGAATATCGTCTCGGCACGCACCAACGAGCTCAAGGCCAGCAACACCCGCCTCAGCCAGTCCAACGAAGAACTCGAAGAAGCCCGGCGCCGGGCGCTGGACATGGCCCAGGCCCGCGCGGCCTTCCTGGCCAACATGAGCCATGAGATCCGCACACCGCTCAACGGCCTGCTGGGCATGATCGCCCTGTCGCTGGACAGCTCGCTCAATGCCGAGCAACGCCAGCAACTGTCGATTGCCCACGACTCGGGCAAGGTACTGGTGGAGCTGCTCAATGATATTCTCGACCTGTCCAAATTCGATGCCGGGCAGTTGGAACTCGAACGCATCCCCTTCGACCTTGGCGCCCTGGTCGAAGACACGGCCAACCTGCTTTCACAAAATGCCGCGCCGAGTGTCGAGCTGACCTGCCTGATCGATCCGCAGTTTCCTTCGATGGTGCTGGGCGACCCGACCCGCGTGCGGCAGATCGTCAGTAACTTGCTGTCCAACGCCTTGAAATTCACCCGCTTCGGCCGTGTCGATGTGCGCCTGAGCAGCTACCCCGGGGGCGTTCGCCTTGACGTCTGTGATACCGGGATCGGTATCCCCAGCGAAGCCCAGGTACGCATCTTCCAGCCCTTCACCCAGGCTGGCGCCGGCATCACCCGCCAGTATGGCGGCACCGGCCTGGGCCTTGCGCTGACCAATAACCTCTGTGAAGCCATGCAGGGGCGCTTGAGCATCAGTTCCGAAGCCGGGTTTGGCAGCCAGTTCAGCGCCGAACTGCCGCTGCCCAGCCATAGCGCAGCGGTACCTGCGCCCTCATTGCGCGGCAGCATTGTGGCAATCAGCAGTTCCAGTAGCGGCCTGGCCGAACTGCTACAAATGCTACTGCCCAGCTGGGGTCTGGACTACCAGCGCTACGACAGCCCGACGCAGCTTCACCACGCCACCCCGGACCTGCTGATCACTGATGATCTGGATTGTCTGTTCAGCCTGCGTCCGCACATCAGTGCGCCAATTTTGCTGGTGACCGCCTACGGCAACTTCCTGCCCGGCGAACAGGCTGCACACCTGGCGCCTTTGCAGCAGCAGGCTCGCCCCCTGGCGCGCAATGCCCTGTACCAAACCCTGCGACGCACCTTGCACGGTGCCGACAGCATCAACCCGTCACCGCTCGATGGCGCCCAGGCCAGCGAACGTCGCGCACGCATCCTGCTGGTCGAGGACAATCCGGTGAACCAATTGGTGGCCAAGGGCATGCTGGCCAAGCTCGGCTGCGAAGTCAGCGTCGCCGCCCATGGCGCCGAAGCCCTTGAGCAACTCGAACAGGGGGCCTTCGAGCTGGTGCTGATGGATTGCAACATGCCAGTGATGGATGGCTATGAGGCCAGCCGGCGCATTCGCCAGAGCGGTCGCTGGCCAGACCTGCCCATCGTCGCCCTGACCGCCAACGCCATGCCCGAAGAGCGCGAACGCTGCCGGGCGGCAGGCATGAGCGATTACCTGGCCAAACCGTTTCGCCGCGAGGAGCTGCTGGCGTTGATCGACCACTGGGTACCGTTGACCGCTACCTGAGCAGCTTTTCGATCGAGCCGGTCAGCGCATCGGGCTTGGTGCTCGGCGCGTAGCGCGTGACCTTGCCGGTGACCGGATCGAGCAGGAACTTGGTGAAGTTCCACTTGATCCCTTGGGAACCAAACAAGCCAGGAGCACGCTTTTTCAGTTCGACGAACAGTGGATGGGCACTATCGCCGTTGACCTCGATCTTGCTAAACAGCGGGAAGCTGACACCAAAATTGAGCTCGCAAAATTGCGCAATGGCCTGCGCATCGCCCGGTTCCTGCTTGCCGAACTGGTTGCAGGGAAAGCCCAGCACCACCAGCCCCTGCTCGCGATAACGCTGCCAGAGCTGCTCCAGGCCCTTGTACTGCGGGGTAAACCCGCACTGGCTGGCGGTATTGACCACCAGCAGCGCCTTGGCAGGGTAATCGGCCAGGGCTCTTTGCTCGCCGTTGAGGGTAATGCAGGGAATCTTCAGCAGTGCGTCGGCCATGACCTTTCTCCTTTATTCAGCGCGGTACCAGGTCCAGGCAGACCGAGTTGATGCAGTAGCGTAGCCCGGTCGGCGGCGGACCGTCAGGAAATACATGCCCCAGATGGGCATCGCACTTGGCGCAAGTGACTTCAGTACGGATCATGCCGTGGGAGGTGTCGCGGATCTCGATCATCGCACTGTCGGCAATCGGTTCGTAGAAACTGGGCCAGCCACATCCGGAGTCAAACTTGGCGTTCGAGTCGAACAATGGCTCGTTGCAGCAAATGCAATGGTAGACACCGTCGATCTTGGTGCCATTGTACTTGCCACTGAACGGCCGCTCGGTGCCCTTCAGGCGACACACGTTGTACTGCTCGGGGTCGAGCATGGCGCGCCATTCTTCCAGGGTTTTCTCGAGTTTTTCCATCATCAGGCCTCATCTGTCCAAAAACCCCGCGCCATGGCTTTTCCACAGGGCGGGCGGCACGTATATTATTGCGCCTCATCAGGCATCAGTCTGGCACCCGCGTCACACGTATTTCAAACGTTTTCACCGCGCGTTGCGCGACGATCTTTTCTAATCGGGATCACATCATGCAGGTCAGCAAATCGAACAAGCTCGCCAATGTCTGCTATGACATTCGCGGCCCGGTGCTCAAGCACGCCAAACGCCTGGAAGAGGAAGGCCATCGCATCCTCAAGCTGAACATCGGCAACCCGGCGCCCTTTGGTTTCGAGGCGCCGGACGAAATCCTCCAGGATGTGATCCGCAACCTGCCGACCGCCCAGGGCTACAGCGACTCCAAAGGCCTGTTCAGCGCGCGCAAGGCGGTGATGCAGTACTACCAGCAAAAGCAGGTTGAAGGTGTCGGCATTGAAGACATCTACCTGGGCAACGGCGTCTCCGAACTGATCGTGATGTCGATGCAGGCCCTGCTCAACAATGGTGACGAAGTACTGATCCCGGCGCCGGATTACCCGCTGTGGACCGCTGCGGTGAGCCTGGCCGGCGGCAACCCGGTGCACTACCTGTGCGACGAGCAGGCCGACTGGTTCCCGGACCTTGACGACATCAAGGCCAAGATCACCTCCAACACCAAGGCCCTGGTGATCATCAACCCGAACAACCCGACTGGCGCCGTGTACTCGCGCGAGCTGCTGCTGGGCATGCTGGAGCTGGCCCGCCAGCACAACCTGGTGGTGTTCTCCGACGAGATCTACGACAAGATTCTCTATGACGAAGCCGTGCACATCAGCACCGCTTCGCTGGCACCGGACCTGCTCTGCCTGACCTTCAACGGCCTGTCCAAATCTTACCGGGTGGCGGGCTTCCGTTCCGGCTGGCTGGCCATCTCCGGGCCCAAGCTGCATGCCCAGAGCTACATCGAAGGCATCGACATGCTGGCCAACATGCGCCTGTGTGCCAACGTACCGAGCCAGCATGCCATCCAGACCGCCCTCGGTGGCTACCAGAGCATCAACGACCTGGTGCTGCCCCAGGGCCGCCTGCTGGAACAGCGCAACCGCACCTGGGAGCTGCTCAACAGCATACCCGGGGTCAGTTGCGTCAAACCCATGGGTGCGCTGTACGCCTTCCCGCGCATCGATCCGAAGGTCTGCCCGATCCACAACGACGAGAAATTCGTCCTTGACCTGTTGCTCTCGGAAAAGCTGCTGATTGTTCAGGGCACCGCCTTCAACTGGCCTTGGCCGGATCACTTCCGCGTGGTGACCCTGCCACGGGTCGATGACCTGGAGCAGGCCATCGGCCGTATCGGAAACTTCCTGAAGACATATCAGCAGTAGCCTACAGTTGATATGGAATGGTCTGTACCGATCCAGGTACAGACCTTACAGACCAAGCATTTAGCCTTTTCAACACCCGCCGCTCTGGCGTGCGGGTTGATGGAACGCGCCTGCAATGCAGACAAGTACACAGTTTGAAATAGTCGCCCGGTTGAATCACCGCAGCGCGCACCTTATATACCCCGCATACGTGACACTTTTATCCGTCAGGAGAACGTAACAACCATGATGCGCATCTTACTGTTTGTGGCCACCAACCTCGCGGTTGTGCTGATTGCCAGCATTACCCTGAGCCTGTTTGGCTTCAACGGGTTCATGGCGGCCAACGGCGTTGACCTCAAACTCGACCAGTTGCTGATTTTCTGCGCGGTGTTCGGTTTTGCCGGCTCGCTGATCTCGCTGTTCATCTCCAAGTGGATGGCGAAGATGAGCACTGGCACCCAGATCATCAGCCAACCGCGCACCCGCCACGAACAATGGCTGCTGCAGACCGTCGAAGAACTGTCCCGCGAAGCCGGCATCAAGATGCCGGAAGTGGGTATCTTCCCAGCCTACGAGGCCAACGCCTTCGCTACCGGCTGGAACCGCAACGACGCTCTGGTTGCAGTCAGCCAGGGCCTGCTCGAGCGTTTTTCGCCCGATGAAGTGCGCGCCGTGCTGGCCCATGAAATCGGCCACGTGGCCAACGGCGACATGGTCACCCTCGCCCTGGTGCAGGGCGTGGTCAACACCTTTGTGATGTTCTTTGCCCGCATCATCGGCAACTTCGTCGACAAGGTGATCTTCAAGAACGAAGAAGGCCAGGGCATCGCCTACTACATTGCGACCATCGTCGCCGAACTGGTGCTGGGTATCCTGGCCAGCATCATCGTCATGTGGTTCTCGCGCAAACGCGAGTACCGCGCAGACGAAGCCGGTGCGCGCCTGGCCGGCACAAACGCGATGATCGGCGCCCTGCAGCGCCTGCGCTCTGAGCAAGGCGTGCCAGTGCACATGCCCGACACCTTGAATGCTTTCGGCATCAACGGCGGCCTCAAGCAGGGCCTGGCAGGCTTGCTGATGAGCCACCCACCACTGGAAGACCGTATCGAAGCCCTTCGTCGTCGCGGCTAATCGGAATCGGTAGAAAAAAGGGCGACTTCGGTCGCCCTTTTGCGTTTCAACGCTGCAGGCGATAGACCCGCTCGAACAATTGGGCCACCCCGGCCTGCTCGAACTTGGGGCTTTGGCCAATGATGTCCTGGGCCTGCAACGCCTGCGGCTGCCAAGCAGCAAACAGCCGCCGCGTTTCAGCATCCCCCACCGCAAAAGGCGGCCCATCGAGCTTCAGCTGATCGTAGTCCAAGGTAACCATCAAGCCCTTGCATGCCTGCGGCAGATTCGCCGTCAGCAATGCGGCGTAACGCTCGCGCATGGCTGGCGGCAAGGCAATCACTGCCGCACGGTCGTACAGCCCGGTGCAGTCGGCCAGGTCTGCGGCGCTGAGGGCGAAGAAGTCGCCACACCAGAGCTGCAGGTTGCCACTGCGGTAGACCTTGAAAGCGCCGTGCTCATCAACCTGCGGCTGTAGCTGCTGGCCACGGAAAAAGTCCTCTACCGCAAGCTGGGAAAGCTCGACCCCCAGCACCTGATACCCCTGCCCGGCCAACCAGGCCAGGTCCAGGCTCTTGCCACACAGAGGCACCAGCACCTTGCTGCCCTGCACCAGGCCAAGCGCCGACCAGTGTTGTTGCAGGTGAGCATTGACCTGCCCCTGATGAAAGCCGATCTGATTGTCCGCCCAACGCTTGTGCCAGAACGCTGCCTGCATGGCATACCTCTAATTTTTCGATGGAATGGTGCAAAAACTTATATTGGAATCCGATCATTGATCTACCGGAAGATGAACCTATCTTAACCCCCAGGACCTAGCCCATGCTGCCCAGCCTGTTTATTTCTCACGGCTCCCCCATGCTTGCCCTCGAGCCCGGGGCCAGCGGCCCGGCCCTGGCGTGCCTGGCTGCAGAGCTGCCACGACCCAAGGCCATCGTTGTGGTCTCGGCGCACTGGGAGAGCCGCGAGCTGTGGGTATCCAGCAATCCCCAACCGCAGACCTGGCATGATTTCGGTGGCTTTCCTGCGGCTCTGTATGCCGTGCAGTATCCGGCGCCCGGCGAGCCAGCCCTGGCCGAACGCATCAAAGCCCTGCTGGGCGCCGCCGACCTGCCTGCCGGCCTGGACGCCAAGCGCCCTTTCGATCACGGCGCCTGGGTCCCGTTGTCGCTGATGTACCCGACTGCAGACATCCCCGTGGTACAGATTTCTCTGCCCAGCCAGCGGGGCCCTGAGCTGCAGGAGCGGGTGGGCCGGGCTTTGGCGCAACTGCGCGATGAAGGCATCCTGCTGATCGGCTCGGGCAGCATCACCCACAACCTGCGCGAACTGGACTGGCAGGCGGGCCCGGAAAGCGTCGAGCCCTGGGCCCTGGCCTTTCGCGACTGGATGATCGACAAACTGTCAGGCGACGACACCCCTGCCCTGCATGACTACCGACAGCAAGCCCCCTTTGCAGTGCGCAACCATCCAAGTGATGAACATTTGTTGCCGCTGTACTTCGCCCGAGGTGCGGGCGGGCAGTTCAGGATTGCCCACCAGGGCTTCACACTGGGGGCACTGGGAATGGATATCTACCGGTTCGGCTGATCCTCAATACCGCGCCTACCAGGCAAAAAAAATCCCCGACTCAGTCGGGGATTTTTTTATCGCTCGCGGATCAGTCTTCGCGGTAGCGGCGCAGCTTCAGCTGCTTGCCGGCAACACGAGTGTCCTTGAGCTTGGTCAGCAGACGCTCCAGGCCTTCTTCCGGCAGCTCGACCAGGCTGAAGCTGTCGCGCACCTGGATGCGACCGATCGCTTCGCGGGCCAGGCCGCCTTCGTTGAGGATGGCGCCCAGCAGGTTCTTGGCGGCGATACCGTCACGCGCGCCCAGCGCGGTACGGCAGCGAGCACGACCTTCGCCCAACGGCATCGGTGCACGACGCTCACGCTCGCCACGGTCTGGACGATCACCAGTGCGCTCACGCGGGGCGGAGTTCGGAACCAGCGGCTGCTCTTTCTCCACAGCGTCCAGGGTCAGGGCCTGACCGTTGGTAGCCTTGCGCAGCAGGGCAGCGGCCAGGGCGCGCGGACTGCAACCGATGTCGGCAGTCAGACGATCCAGCAAGTCACCGTGGGTCGACTCAGCGTCAGCAACCAGCGGCGCCAGGCTGTTGGTCAGTTTCTTGATGCGTGCATCCAGAACCGCCTGGGCGTTCGGCAGGCGAACCTCGGCAACTTTCTGGCCGGTAACACGCTCGATCACCTGCAGCATGCGACGCTCACGTGGCGTTACCAGCAGCAGCGCACGGCCTTCGCGACCGGCACGGCCGGTACGGCCGATACGGTGAACGTAGGACTCCGGGTCGTACGGCATGTCGACGTTGAACACGTGAGTGATGCGCGGTACGTCCAGACCACGGGCAGCGACGTCGGTAGCGACGACGATGTCCAGGCGGCCATCCTTGAGCGAGTCGATAACGCGCTCACGCTGGTTCTGGGCAATGTCACCGTTCAGCGCAGCGGCTTTGTAGCCTTTGGCTTCCAGAGCGCTGGCCAGGTCCAGGGTGGCTTGCTTGGTACGTACGAAGGCGATCAGCGCGTCGAACTCTTCCACTTCCAGCAGACGCAGGACAGCGGAGACCTTCTGGTCGGCATGGACCATGAGGTGAGCTTGCTCGATCGCAGTGACAGTCTGAGTCTTGGTCTGGATCTTGACGTGCTTCGGATCACGCAGGTGACGCTCGGCAATTGCGCGGATCGAAGCAGGCAGAGTCGCCGAGAACAGTACGGTCTGGCGGGTTTCCGGCATGGCCTTGAAGATCACTTCGAGGTCGTCCATGAAGCCCAGCTTGAGCATTTCGTCAGCTTCGTCGAGCACCAGATGGTTGACGGTTGCCAGGACCTTCTCGTCGCGACGCAGGTGGTCGCACAGACGGCCCGGGGTTGCAACGACGATTTGCGCGCCGTTACGGATAGCTTTGAGTTGTGGGCCCATCGGGGCACCACCGTATACGGCCACCACGGTTACGCCCGGCATCTGCTTGGCGTAGGTTTCAAAAGCGGTGGCTACTTGCAGCGCCAACTCACGGGTTGGCGCCAGGATCAGGGCTTGCGGCTCGCGCTTGCTCGGGTCGATACGGTTCAGGATTGGCAGGGCGAAAGCAGCGGTTTTACCGGTACCTGTCTGCGCCTGACCGATCATGTCGTGACCAGCGAGAATAATCGGGATCGATTGCTGCTGAATGGCGGACGGCTCTTCGTAGCCGGTAGCCAACACTGCAGCAACAATGCTCGGATGAAGATCGAGAGCGGCGAAGCCGCCGGTTTCCTGGGTCATGGGTCTGCCTCTAAGTGCATCCGCAAAGACCCATGCTCCAAAGCTGCACATGCCTTGTAAGACCCGAAGGTCACCCTGGCAGCTTTGTCGGCGGGGATTTGCGAAAACGATTGAAGAAAAAAGGAACGTCAAGGAGAGTCCGCGTGGCGGACGCGCAGCCGAAGCTGGCTTCGGGAAATTGCACTACCTTAAACGAGGTCTGGTAAAAGACCGGCGCGTACTATACCTGAATTCGCCATTTACGGGAGTTTTTTTTAATGAAACACGCCAGCCCCAGGCCTCGTGACGGCGGGCCCGGAAAGATGGCGAGACTGTCGGCTGAATCGATTTTCCGCCAGTGACACAGTGACGCGCCTCAGGACGCCGGACGAATCGCGCCGATCAGCGGTTGCAACGAGTAGCCCAACTGCGGTGCCAGCGCCTGCGCCCGGGCGCCGAGACCCGGCAGGTCGAGCTGCTGGTCGAGGTCGGCGGGCACCATGAGAATCACATTGCCCTCCTTGACCGGCAGCTCCCAGTAGTGGCGATGATACAGCCCGCGCAGCAACGCCGCGCCCAGGGGTTTGCCATCATCGCTGGCCCACTGGTTGATCACCAGCCATCCACCGGGGTTCAGACGCCTCTGGCAATCTTCAAGAAAACGCCAAGCCAGGTGCGCAACGCCGGGGCCGTGATCGGTGTACAGGTCGACAAAGATCAGGTCGGCAGATTCAGCGCTTTCCAGCAACTCCATGGCATCGCCAATGCGTATATACAAACGCGGGTCATCGTCCAGGCCCATGTACTCGATGGCCAGGCGCGGCACATCCGGGCGCAGCTCGATGGCTTCGACGTCTTCGAGCGGCAGGAACTTCAGGCACGCCTGGGTCAGGGTGCCGGCGCCCAGACCCAGAAACAGCGCGCTTTCAGGCTCCGCGTGGGCCAGCGCGCCAATCAACATGGCGCGGGTGTAGTCGTACTCCAGCCAACTGGGATCGGCGGTGAACACGCAGCTCTGTTCGATCGCCTCGCCGAATTCGAGAAAGCGATAGTCATCGACCTCCAGCACACTGATGGTGCCGTATTGATCGTGCACCTGGGCCAGCAGCCGCTCCACCCGTTGCTCTGTCATGCTGTCTCCCGGCAAGCGCCGCTGTGCCAAGCAAAAAACCGCCATTGTCCGCCAACAGCGCCAGTGCAACAAGGCACGCGGCAACTGTTAACATGGCAAACAGCCCTTTTCCGACCAGATCGAGCCCGTGATGAACCACCCCTGGAGTCCTGACAGCTGGCGCGCCCTGCCGATCCAGCAACAACCAAGCTACCCCGATGCGGCCCACCTGCTCAAAGTCGAGCAGACGCTGGCCAGCTATCCGCCGCTGGTGTTTGCCGGCGAAGCCCGGGAACTGCGTCGGCAGTTTGCCGAAGTGACCCAGGGCCGCGCATTCCTGTTGCAAGGGGGCGACTGCGCCGAAAGCTTTGCCGAGTTTTCCGCAGCAAAGATTCGCGACACCTTCAAAGTATTGCTGCAGATGGCCATTGTCATGACCTTTGCCGCCGGCTGCCCGGTGGTCAAGGTCGGGCGCATGGCCGGGCAGTTTGCCAAGCCGCGTTCGGCAGGCGATGAAACCATCGGCGCAGTCACCCTGCCGGCCTACCGTGGCGATATCGTCAATGGCATCGGCTTTGACGAAAAGAGCCGGATCCCCGACCCCGAACGCTTACTGCAGGCCTATCACCAGTCCACCGCCAGCCTCAACCTGCTGCGCGCCTTTGCCCAGGGCGGTTTTGCCGACTTGCACCAGGTGCACAAATGGAACCTGGACTTCATCGCCAATTCGGCCCTGGCGGAAAAATACAGCCAGCTGGCCGACCGCATCGACGAGACCCTGGCTTTCATGCGCGCCTGCGGCCTGGACAGTTCGCCGCAATTGCGCGAAACCAGTTTTTTCACCGCTCACGAAGCGCTGCTGCTCAACTACGAAGAAGCCTTCGTGCGTCGCGACAGCCTGACCAACGACTATTACGACTGCTCGGCGCACATGCTCTGGATTGGCGATCGCACGCGCCAGCTCGATGGCGCGCATGTCGAATTCCTGCGCGGGGTCAACAACCCGATCGGGGTCAAGGTCGGCCCGACCATGAACACCGACGAGTTGATCCGCCTGATCGATGTGCTCAACCCGGACAACGACCCGGGGCGCCTCAACCTGATAGTGCGCATGGGCGCGAACAAGGTCGGCGAACACCTGCCGGCGCTGATCCGCAGCGTCGAACGCGAAGGCCGCAAAGTGCTGTGGAGCTCCGACCCGATGCACGGCAACACGATCAAAGCCAGCACCGGCTACAAAACCCGCGATTTCGCCCAGATCCTCAGCGAGGTCAAGCAGTTCTTCCAGGTGCACCAGGCCGAGGGCAGCCATGCTGGCGGCATTCATATCGAGATGACCGGACAGAACGTCACCGAATGCATCGGCGGCGCACGCCCCATCACCGAAGACGCGCTCTCGGACCGTTATCACACCCATTGCGACCCACGGATGAACGCCGATCAGTCGCTGGAACTGGCCTTCCTGATCGCCGAAACCCTCAAGCAGGTTCGTCGCTGAAGCCGCCGCAGGCCAGCGCCACGCGCAAGCGTGCGGCGCTGGCCCGCGGGCAGTTCAGTTGCACCTCGGCCAGGCCCAGCCAGCTGGCCATTCGTTGCAGGCTGTTGGCCAGGGCCTGCATGCCCGCGTCATCCAGCCCAAGTGCCTCTTCATGCACCGCGTGTACCACCAGACGATCATTGGCGCGCTCGGCACGCAGGTCGACCCGCGCAGCAATCCGTTCGTTGTGCAGGAACGGCAACACGTAATAGCCATATACGCGCTTGTGTACAGGGGTGTAGATCTCCAGCCGGTAGCGAAAATCGAACAGCCGCTCGGTGCGCTCGCGCTCCCACACCAGTGAATCAAAGGGCGAAAGCAAGGCGCTGGCGCTCACCTTGCGCGGTACCCGCGGCGAACCCAGGCAGTAACCGGCTTGGGTCCAGCCCTGCACTGCACAGACCTGCAACGTCCCCTCCTCGACCAGCTCGGCCAGCCGTGCACGGCTGTCGCCGGGGGCCAAGCGAAAGTAGTCCCGCAGGTCCTTTTCGGTGGCCACGCCCAACGCAGCAGCGGAATGTACCAACAGTCCGCGCTGAGCCTCAGCTTCCGCCATTGGCGGCTGCTCAAGCAAGACCGCTGGCAGCACCCGTTCAGGCAAATCGTACAGGCGTTCAAAACCACGGCGCCCGGCGACATTGACCAATCCTGCGGCAAACAACCACTCCAGTGCGTGCTTCTCGGCGCTCCAGTCCCACCAGGGTCCGGCACGCTCCTGGCGGGTCGACAGGCTGCCAGCGCCCAAGGCGCCCTGCTCGGTCACCGCCGCCAGCACCCGGGCGATCGTTGGTTGCTGCTCACGGGCAAAACGCGCCAGCTGTTGATAGATCCCCTGGCCCTGGCGCGCTCGGTCCATACGCCAGCGCATCAAAGGATACACTTCCAGCGGCAGCAACGAAGCCTCATGGCCCCAGTATTCGAACAGCTTGCGTTGGCGGTTGCGGCCCCAGGCCAGTTGATCGAGCAACGCCTGTGGATAACTGCCGAGACGGGAAAACAGCGGAAGGTAGTGAGAACGCACCAGGGCATTGACCGAATCGATCTGCACCACACCCAGTCGGTCGATCATCCGTTTCACCTGCGCGGCGCCGATCGCCGGGCTCGTCTGCCGGTTGTGGAAGCCTTGTGCGGATAACGCCAGGCGGCGTGCCTGGGCCAGGGAAAGGGACTGTGTGGTGGGCATGCCCGGCTCCTTGTGAACAAGCCCACTTACACTAGTCGTGGCACCTCGATGACGCGACTCATTTTTTCAGGGGGTCATCCCAGAATGGCCGCTCCACCTCTCGCAGGATATCCGCCCGGCTCAGACCGATATCGTCCAGCGCCGCGTCGCTCAGGCGCGCCAGTTCGCGGCGCTCGCGGTGCAGTTGGCGCCAGCGCATCAGGTGCTCGGCCATCGTATGCATGAAGTGCACAAACCAGCCGTGCCGGGACGTTGAGTACTGCAGAACAAACGATTTCTGACCTTTCATCGCCTTACCCTCTTGGTTGGGATGACGACAGTGTCAGACCGAGCATAAGATCAATCCAACGAATGTTTCTTATGTCATACATCTAAGAGATTGATGCCTTGTCCCAGTACCAGAGTATCGATTCCGACGTGCTGCGCACCTTCGTCGCCATTGCCGAACACGGTGGTTTTACCCGTGCAGGTGAAGTGGTCAACCGTACCCAGTCGGCGGTGAGCATGCAGATGAAGCGCCTGGAAGAAGACATCATCCAGCGCCAGCTGTTCGAGCGTGATGGCCGCCAGGTGCGCCTGACTGCCGAGGGTCAGGTGCTGCTCGGCTATGCCCGGCGCATCCTCAAGTTGCACGGCGAGGTGTTCAATACTTTGCGCATGCCGCACATGGTCGGCGTGGTGCGCATCGGCACGCCGGACGACTACGCCATGCGTTTTTTACCCGGCATTCTTTCAAGCTTCGCCCAGACCTATCCGCTGATCCAGGTCGAGGTGCAGTGCGACAGCTCGCGGCAGTTGATGCAACGCCAGGACCTGGACCTGACCATCATCACCCGTGAGCCGGGCAACGAAGTCGGTGAATTGCTGCGCCGCGAACGCGCGGTTTGGGTGCAGGCCCAGGGCTTCTGCCCCCACGAGCACAGCCCGCTGCCGCTGGCGATGTTCAATTGCGATTGCTGCTGCCGGACCTGGGCCTGCAACGCCCTGGATGCCGTCGAGAAGGAGTACCGGAT
Organism: Pseudomonas tructae; assembly: GCF_004214895.1. NCBI lineage: Bacteria > Pseudomonadati > Pseudomonadota > Gammaproteobacteria > Pseudomonadales > Pseudomonadaceae > Pseudomonas > Pseudomonas tructae. The sequence goes on from NZ_CP035952.1 coordinate 4,378,917, forward strand.
CGCCTACACCAGTGCCAGCACCGCGGCGATCATGGCCGTGGTCAGTGCCGGCCTGGCCGTCACTGCGCAACTGCAGAGCCTGATCACCAGCGATTTGCAGATCATTGGTGAAGCCGAGGGCCTGCCACCGTTGCCCACCGCCAGCATCATGCTGCTGCGCAACCGCACCACACAGTCGGAAATGACCGACTGCCTGGCCGACTACATCATCGAAGGCTTCAGATCTTGAAAGCCAGCATCACTGCGCAGAGCACCAGAAAGCCGCAGAACAGTGAACGCAGGACTTTTTCCGGCAGGGCATGAGCCAGTTTCACCCCCCAACTGATGCTCAGCAGGCCACCGACCGCCAGCGGTACACCCATGCTCCACTGCACGTGCTGATGCACAGCGTAGGTCAGCAAGGTGACGGCGGTACTGGGGGCGGCCAACGCCAGTGACAACCCCTGGGCAACCACCTGGGTGGTGCCGAACACGCTGGTCAGCACCGGAGTGGCAACCACCGCCCCGCCCACGCCGAACAGCCCGCCCAAAACTCCGGCGCCGCTGCCCAGCACGCCCAGCCATGGCCAGGCCTGACGCAGCTCAGGCGAAGGTTGGGCGCTGCGCATGAACATCCGCGCCAGGTTCCAGGCCGCCAGCGCCACCAGGAACAGCACGAAGCCCAAGCGCATCGCCTGGGCGTCGACCCCCACCGCCCAGACCGAACCTAGCCAGGCAAAGGCGAAGCTGGTCACGGCCAGAGGCACGGCATGCTTGAGTTCGATGCGATTGCGCTGGTGGTAGCGCCAGAGCGCCAGCAACACATTGGGCACCACCATCACCAACGCCGTGCCCTGGGCCAATTGCTGGTCCAGACCGAACAGCACCCCCAACGCCGGAATCGCAATCAGTCCGCCACCGATGCCGAACAACCCGCCCACTGTGCCCAGTGCCGCGCCCAGCGCTATGTACATCGCCCACTCGATCATTGCCGTTTCTCTGGAATATCAATGGCTGCATGCTACCGAGCAGGCGCTAGCGGGGAAACGCACAGCAACGCACAATGGCTATGCCATTTACGCAAAAGCAGGAGACCACATGAATCCGGACGCTCTGACTGAACAACTCAGCCTGTTTCTTGATGTGCTGGAAACCGGCAGCTTTTCCGCCACCGCCCGCCGTCATCCGCTGACGCCTTCAGCGGTGGCCCGACGTATCGACAGCCTGGAAAGCGCAGTTGGCAGCCGTCTGTTCATTCGCAGCACCCACGCGGTGCGCCCGACACCGGCCGGCAATGCCTTCGCCGAACGCGCCCGGCGTATTGTCGAGGAACTGCGCCTGGCCCGCGCTGAAGCGGTGTCGTTGAGCAATGCGCCGGAAGGCCTGATTCGTATCGACGCTCCGGCCGCCTTCGGTCGCCGCCACCTGGCCCCGGCCATCGCCGATTTTCTCGTGGCCTACCCCGGCCTGGACGTGCAACTGCGCCTGATCGACAGCTTCGTCGACCTGCACGGCTCGCATCTGGGCGAAGTCGACCTGGTGCTGCGCGCCGGCCCCTTGGCCGATACCCGCCTGGTGGCCACACCACTGGCCTACATGGTCCGTATCGCCTGCGCCAGCCCCGCTTACCTGGCCCAACGCGGCATTCCCGCAAGCCCCGCGCAACTGCCCGAACACGATGGCCTGGACTGGGACGGCCTGGCCCCGCCCTTCGCCTGGCGCTTTGCGGTACAAGGGCAGATGCGCCTGCATCGCCCAACGCGCATGCGCATGAGCGCCAACAACGCGGAAACCTTGCTGTTCGGCGCCTTGGCCGGCCTGGGCATTGCCCACCTGCCCACCTGGTTGATCAGTGAGTACCTGCTGCGCGGTGAATTGCTGCCGCTGTTCTGCGACGACGGCCTGCCCGGCGCCGAAAGCAGTGGTATTTATGCCCTGCGCCTGGAACATGAAACGAACTCTCGCAGCCGTTTGCTGCTCGAATTCCTCAAGAGTCGCTTCAGCCCTGTTCCACCCTGGGACCTGGCACTGCAGAGCGAGCTGCGCTGGCAGTAAGTGCACTAATGACTTGCGTGCTAAATTTATACCACTCAACCCACTCAAGGATGTGCATGAACACCGACCCCAAAGCACCTGTTGCCTGCGACGAACTGCTTCTGGACAACCAGGTGTGCTTCGCCCTGCACTCGACATCACTGCTGATGACCAAGGTGTACAAGCCACTGCTGCAGCAACTCGGACTGACGTACCCACAGTACCTGGCGATGCTGGTCCTCTGGGAACGCGATGGTTTGACTGTAGGAGAGATCAGTCAGCGTCTGCTCACCGATCCGGGTTCACTGACGCCATTGCTCAAGCGCCTGGAGGCCGAGGGCCTGCTCAAGCGCACCCGTAGCCACGCAGATGAACGCGTGGTGCTGGTGCAACTGAGCGAACAGGGCCGCGCCTTGCAAGCCCGTGCCAAAGACGTGCCCCCCTGCATCCTGGCCGCCAGTGGCGAGAACCTCGAACGCCTGCAACAACTGCAGGCCGACTTGCTGGCACTGCGCGCCAACCTGCAAAAAAGCCTCTAGACGCTATGCTGAGAAATGACCGTTGGTAGGTCAGTCGAAAAATTATCTTGCGCGCTAAATAATTGCGCGCTAATTTAATTCTCACACCCACTCAGCGCCACGGCGCAACTCACACGCGAGGCACAACATGCAAAAGGTCACTGCGCTTTACATCGCCGAAGCCAAATCCACCGGTGGCCGCGACGGTAGTTCGCGTTCCAGCGACGGTAAACTGGAAGTCAAGCTGAGCACCCCCAAAGAGTTGGGCGGCGCAGGTGGTGATGGCACCAACCCCGAGCAACTGTTTGCCGCCGGCTACTCGGCCTGCTTCATCGGCGCCTTGAAGTTTGTCGCCGGCCAGGAGAAAAAAGCCCTGCCGGCTGACAGCGCGATCACCGCCAAGGTTGGCATCGGCCAGATTCCGGGTGGTTTCGGTCTGGATATCGACCTGCACATCAACCTGCCAGGCCTTGCGCAGGCTGAGGCGCAAAAGCTGGTGGACGCCGCTCACCAGGTCTGCCCGTACTCCAACGCTACCCGTGGCAATGTCGACGTACGCCTGCACGTCACTGTCTGATCGACAAACGCAAGGCATAAAAAAACCCGGCCAAGGCCGGGTTTTTCGATTTCGCAGCAATGCCAGGCTTAGACCTTGGCACGGCCCTTGTAGGAGCCGCCTTCGCGAGTGTCGATCTCGATCCAGTCACCGATTTCGATGAAGTCAGCAACGCTCAGCTCGGTGCCGTTCTTCAGTTTGGCAGGCTTCATGACCTTGCCCGAAGTGTCGCCGCGAGCGGAACCTTCGGTGTAGTCAACCTGACGAACGATGGTGGTTGGCAGATCAACCGAAACCAGACGCTCTTCAAAGAACACTGCTTCGCAGACGTCTTCCATGCCTTCTTCGATGAACGGCAGAACGGCCTCGATGTCTTCGGCGTTCAGCTCGTACATGGTGTAGTCGGTGGTGTCCATGAAGGTGTAGGTGTCACCGTTGATGAACGACAGGGTCGCTTCTTTGCGATCCAGGATCACGTCGTCCAGCTTGTCGTCGGCCGAGTAGACGGTTTCGGTCTTGTAGCCGGTCAGCAGGTTCTTCAGCTTGGTCTTCATGATCGCGCTGTTACGGCCCGACTTGGTGAATTCAGCCTTCTGAACCAGCCATGGATCGTTGTCGATACGGATCACGGTACCGGGTTTCAGTTCTTTACCAGTTTTCATTGCGATATATCCGAATTTGGATGGATTTACAAAAATCGAGGCCGCATATCATAGCCAATTTCGGTAAAACTGTACCAGCGCCGTGGCAAGGTCCGGCTGAGCGGCCTGTACTGCGCTCCAGCGGCGGGCGTGGCGGTGCAGTTCATCCCAGTGCATCAGCAGTTGTTGCCAGGCCTGCCCCATGTCGCTGTCCATGTTCCAGGCCCGCCACAGTTGCACCAGCGCTGCGGCAGCCGGAGCGGACAAACCCTGGACATACAAATCAAGAAACGCTTCGAGTTTCTCCCAGTGGGCGTACTCTTCCTGCACATAGATATGCCACAGCAGCGGCCGTGCGGCCCATTGCGCACGAATAAAGGAATCCTCGCCACGCACCGCATTGAAGTCGCAACACCACAGCAGGCGGTCATAATCATCCTGGCTGACGAAAGGCAGGATCTGCACGGTCAGTGCGCCCCGTCGGGCAATACTGCCCACCGTCAGCACCTGCTCGCCAAGCCAGGCCTTGACGTCGCCCAGCACCCGGCCTTCAGGCACCAGCAGGTGATTGGCACGGCTGTCACCCGCCAGGGCATCGAGCCAGCTGGCCACGCCGGGATTTTCGTAGGCGAACAGTGAAATCAGCCGAGCGTTATGCTCAGGCATTATGCCTAGCCCCTGCAGAAACCCGTTGCGTACGGCCGGGTCCGACTGCAGCGCGTCGCGCCGTGACAGTAAATCCGCTTCACGCAGCAAGCCGCCGGTTTTCGGGGTAAAGCCCGGAAAGAAAAATACCTTGCGCAGGCCATTGGCCTGGGGTGACGGCAAACCATGGCAACCTTCGACCCAGTCCTCGGCGCTGAGATAATCCAGATTCAGCCACAGCGGCGCACGGGCTTGTTCGAGCATGCCCTGCACATAGGCAGGCGGCAGCTGGCAGGCGAATGCACCAATGACTACATCAGCTACCGCCGTGTCCTGCCACTGGGTGGGCCATTGGCGCACATCCACACCCTGCTGCCATTGCTGGGCGAGATCGGCCCGGGCCTCGGGACAGATGCGCACGAACGCCTTCAGGTCATCCACCCACAAGCGCACCGCCAGCCCCTGCTCGGCCACCAGTTGCCGGGCCAGGCGCCAGGTCACGCCGATGTCGCCGTAATTGTCGACGACACAACAGAAGATGTCCCAGTGCGCTTTCATCGCGGCCCCTTGGAAAAAGCGCCGATTGTCCGGGTAAATCATCGCAGACAAAAGCATGGTAGGTAAAAAATCCACGCGGCCATGCGACAATGGCCACCCCTGCCCTGGCCAGGAGGCCATCATGCCCCGCCCCCGCGAATTGAAGATCACCCTCAAGCCGCTGCAATTGATCCTGTGTATCGCCCTGGGCCTGTGGCTTGGCGCGCTAGCCATCGCCCTGAGCCTGTGGCTGGCCGGGCGTCAGTGGCCTCAGACGCTGGAGCCCATCAGCCAGGTGGTCACGCCGCCTGCCGCGGCCCCGGCAGCAACAGATCCGCAGCAGCAGATGTTCGAGCACTACAAGCAGATCCTGCGCAAACAGGAAGTTCAGCAGGCGCAGGAACAGATGCAAGGCAACCCGCGCAACCTGTCCAACCCCAAGTGCCAGTTCTGGCTGCAACAGGACCGCACCGCGCCGAGCGAAAAGAGCCGCGCCCTCGTTCTCGAATTCTGTAACTGACACCATGACCAAAGCCGACTTGCTGCAACGCATCATCGACACCCTGGGCCTTGATCTGGACGTTGCCCAGCGCGCAGCGCAAACCGCCTATGAAGCGGCTACCGCCGAAGAGAACATCGCCGAAAACAAGTACGACACCCTGGGCCTGGAGGCTTCGTACCTGGCCACCGGCCAAGCCCGGCGCATGGAGGAAATCCGCCAGGCGCGGGCGGCGTACCAGCAGTTGCTGCTACGCGACTATGACCCGCAGCGCGGCATCCAGGTCAGCAACCTGGTGACCCTGGAGGCTGAAAATGGCAGTTGCCAGCGGCTGTTCCTCGGCCCCGAAGGCGCGGGGCTGAAGATTGGCCAGGGCGAACAGCTGGTCACGGTGATCACTCCGCGTTCGCCACTGGGGCAGCATTTGCTCGGAAAAGTTGAAGAAGATGAGGTCAGCCTGGTGCTGGGCGGGGTGCCACAGCGTTACTACATCCTCGAGGTTCTGTGACCGGGAACGTGGGAGCGGGCCTTGCCCCGCGATGCGCTGTAGCTGAGCGAATGCTATCGCGGGTCAATCGCCGCTCCTACAAGTGTGTAGCGGCGGCAGCCAGCTCATAAAGAACCCAATGCATCGAAGCGCTGCGCCAGCCCCTGCCGGGCAAACTGCTCGATGACAAAGTCGACAAAGGCCCGGGTCTTGCCCGGGAGCAATTTATGCTCGGCGTAATACAGCGAGATATTGCCGTCATCCACATACCAGTCCGGTAACACTCGCTGTAGCCGGCCAGCCTGCAGGTACGGCACGGCAAACGGCATGCTCACCAGCGCCACGCCCAACCCCTGCTCCGCCGCCGCACAGGCGGCTTGCGAGTCACTCATGGTCATGCGCAAACGCAGGCTCAAAGGGCTCTGCTCCCGCTCGCGGCTGGTCAGCGGCCAGGAACGCACACGCCCGGTCTGCGGTGAACGAATGAGGATGCCATCGAGCGCGTGCAAATCGGCAGGCTGAGTAATCGGCGGATGCTCCTGCAAATATGCCGGCGCAGCTACCAGGATCCGGTGCGCCGGGGTCAGCTTGCGCGCGACCACCCCTTGCGGCAGATCGAAACCACCACCAATGGCCGCATCAAAGCCCTGACCGATCAGGTCGACCTGACGGTTGTCGAAATGCCAGTCCGGACTGATCGCCGGATAGCGGCGCAGAAACTCTGCGAGCAGTGGCACGATGTATAAGCAGCCGAACACCGTGCCCATGCTCACTTTCAAGGTGCCGGCCGGCTGCCCTTCGGCACTGGCCAGATTGGCCACGGCATACTGGATGGTCTGAAAACTTGCGGCCACCTCCGCAAGAAAACGCTGCCCGGCTTCGGTCAGGGTCAGGCGCCGGGTGCTGCGCTGGAACAAGCGCACGCCCAGGCGCGCTTCCAGCCGGGCGACGTTCTTGCCCACCGCCGCCGGGGTCAGACTCAGGCGCCGCGCCGCTTCGGCAAAGCTGCCGACTTCGGCACTGCGGACAAAACACTCGATGCTGCTGAACGACTCCATTGCGGCGATTCCATACTTCTGGTTTACACAGACTATAGCGATTAGTGGCTACCGGCAGGGTAATCTGCGGCCAATACTGGGCGTCATCCAAGGCATCCGGCCTTGTTCTTTCGGGAGCACAGCATGTCGACCCAATCCAGCCTCCACGGCAAAACAGCCCTGATCCAGGGCGGTTCGCGCGGTATTGGCGCGGCCATCGTCAAACGCCTGGCCGCCGAAGGCGCCAGTGTCGCCTTCACCTACGCCAACGCCACGGCCCAGGCCGATGCCTTGCAACGCAGCATCATCGCCGCCGGCGGCAAGGCCCTGGCCATCAAGGCCGATAGCGCCGACGCCAGCGCCGTGCAGCAGGCAGTGCAGGACACGGTCGAGGCCTTCGGTGGCCTGGATATCCTGGTCAACAACGCCGGGGTACTGGCAGTCGGGCCGCTGGCGGGTTTCAGCCTGGAAGACTTCGACCGCACCCTGGCGGTAAATGTGCGCAGCGTCTTCGTTGCCACCCAAGCCGCCGCTCGGCACATGGGCCCGGGCGGGCGAATCATCAACATCGGCAGCACCAATGCCGAACGCATGCCCTTCGCCGGCGGCGGCCCCTATGCCATGAGCAAGTCGGCGCTGGTCGGCCTGACCCGTGGCCTGGCCCGCGATCTTGGGCCATTGGGCATCACTATCAACAACGTCCAGCCCGGCCCGGTGGACACCGACATGAACCCGGCCCAGGGCGAGTTCGCCGAAAGCCTGATGGGCTTGATGGCAGTGGGCCGTTACGGCCATGTCGACGAAATCGCCAGCTTCGTCGCTTACCTGGCCGGCCCCGAAGCGGCCTACATTACCGGCGCCAGCCTGACCATCGATGGCGGCTTCGCGGCCTGAGGCCAGTCAATGATGATCCCGGCCCGCCAGGCGTTGTTCAACCAACTGGACAAACGCCCTGGCGGCCGGGGTCGGGTGCCTCGACCAGATCGCATACACGTGACGTACCGGCGCATCCTCGAGCGCGACCACTGCCACGCCATTGAAACTGTTGGCGATCCGCGCCGGCACCAGGCCGATAGCCAGGCCGCGCTTGGCGAATTTTTCCACCAGGCGGATATTGGTTATTTCGAACTGCACCCGATGGCGCACCCCGGCGACGGCAAAGGCCTCGTCGGTCTGCCGGCGGGCACCGCTACCGGCCGGAAAATCCACCAGCGGCTGTGCTTGCAGATCGGCCAGGGACAAGCGCGCCACGCCCGCCAAAGGGTGCTCGAGGGCCATCACCGCCACCAACTGTTCTTCGGCCAGCAGGCGGTGCTCGACACCGTCCAGTCGCTCGCCCGGCCAGACCCCGATAAAGCCCACGTCCAGGCGCCGCTCGCGCACATCGGCGATCAGCAGTTCGCTCTTGGCCATCAGCCAGCGGATATCCACCCGCGGGTGCTGGGCATGAAAATCAGCCAGCAGATCGACCAGATCCAGTTCGGTCAGCGAGGTAATCTCACCGACGGACAATTGCCCGCGCACCTCACCGCAGGCCGCGGCAACATCCTCGGCAATCCGCCGGGTAGCTTCCAGTGCGGGTCGGGCGCTGTGCACGAAGGCTTCGCCCGCCGGGGTCAGACGCACGCGCCGCGAACTGCGCTCGAACAGGCTGACGCCCAGGGTCTCTTCGAGCCGGGCAACCTGATGGCTCAGGGCCGACTGCACCACATGACAACGCTCGGCGGCGCGGGTGAAGCTGCCGGAATCGGCCACCGCGAGGGCATACTCAATCTGCTTGAGGTTCATGGATTGATCTATTTTCAAGATGGATAGAATGAAAACGATACATTGGCGTCATGCTAACGCATTTCCGATACTGTCACTTCCCAACTGCCACTGATCGAGACGGTCCATGACCTCTTCCAGCCATACCCTGAGCCGCGGCCTGATTCTGCTGATGGCGACCGCCACCGGCCTTGCCGTCGCCAGTAATTACTACGCGCAACCCCTGCTGCACAGCATCGCCGAACATTTCGGCCTGACCACCGCCAGCGCCGGGGCCATCGTCATCGCTGCGCAACTGAGCTATGGCGCCGGGCTGTTGCTGCTCGCACCACTGGGCGATTTGTTCGAGCAGCGCAAGCTGATCGTCAGCATGATTGCCATCAGCACCCTGGGCCTGTTGATCAGCGCCTTTTCGCCAAGCCTGGCGTGGCTGCTGATCGGCACCACCCTCACCGGTCTGTTTTCGGTGGTTGCTCAGGTGCTGGTACCCATGGCGGCTGGCCTGAGCGACCCCGCGCAACGCGGACGGGTGGTCGGCACCCTGATGAGCGGGCTGCTGCTGGGCATTCTGCTGGCGCGCACGGCCGCAGGTTTCATGGCCGAGCTGGGCAGCTGGCGCAGCATCTACCTGCTGGCCGCGGCGTTGATGGGGCTGTCGGCGATCGCCTTGTTCCGCGCCCTGCCCGAGCGCCATCAGCATGCCGGGCTGAGCTATCCGGCGCTGCTGGGCTCGGTGTTTCGCCTGTTCATCGATGAGCCGATCCTGCGCTTGCGCTCGTTGCTGGGCCTGTTGTCGTTCAGCCTGTTCGCCTTGTTCTGGACGCCGCTGGCGTTCCTGCTGTCGGCCGAGCCGTACCACTACTCCGATGCGGTGATTGGCCTGTTTGGCCTGGCCGGTGCCGCCGGCGCCCTGTCGGCCAACTGGGCCGGACGCCTGGCCGACCGTGGCCAAGGCCCGCTGGGCACTACGGTTGGCTTGCTGGCACTGCTGTTCTCCTGGCTGCCGCTGGCCTTTGCCCAGTCGTCGCTGGTGGCGTTGCTGGCCGGGGTGCTGATGCTCGACCTTGCGGTGCAACTGGTACACGTGAGCAACCAGAACGCCGTGATTGCCCTGCGCCCGGAAGCCCGCAACCGCCTGAATGCCGGCTACATCACCTGCTACTTTATCGGCGGCGCACTCGGCTCGTTGCTGGGCACGCAACTGTTCCAGCGTTATGGCTGGGACGGCATCGTCGTCGCCGGGCTGAGCATTGGCGCCCTGGCCCTGCTGGTCTGGGGCCTGGCCGAACGCCAACGCGTCTTGCGCCTGGGTACCGCCTAACGGCGCAGGAAAGCCTCATCGACCTGGGCCAGGTGCTCTTCGCGCAAGGTTCCGGCGTAATAATGCAGCTTGATCCAGGCCAGCAGGTAATCGTAGCGGGCCTGGGCCAGGTCGCGGCGAGTGGTCGCCAGTTGCTGCTCGGCATTGAGTACATCGAGGTTGACCCGCTCGCCCCCCAGTACACTCTGACGCGTCGATTGCACCAGCGCCTGGGCCGAGGTCAGCGCCCGCTCATAGGCACGCAGGCGGCTGACGCCGGACTGACAGGCGTTGTACTGACGACGCAGCTCGATCAGGGTTGCCCGAGTACTGCCGTCCAGCTCGTACTCGGCCTGCTCCAGGTTGCGACTGGCCTGACGGGTGGCCGCCGACACACCACCGCCGGCAAACAGCGGCAGGCTGACTTCGATGCCAATGGTGTTGGTGTCGTAGCGCTGGTTGTAGGTGTTGCCACTGTCCGATTGCATCTGCCGCGAAGTGGCGTAGGCGGATACCTTGGGCAGGTGGCCTGCGCGGTTGCGCTCCACTTCGAACCCGGCCACTTCCAGGGCCTGGCGCTGGGACGCCAGTTGCGGATTGTTGGCCAGGGCCAGCTCATGCCAGGCCTCATAGGTCGCAGGTTGCAGCGCTAGCAGAGTAAAACCGTCGTTGAGCGGCGCCAACTCGTCGATCAACGCTGCGGGCTCGCCGATCAGCGCGCCCAGCTCGCGCAGGGCCGCGTCCTGGTCATCGCGCGCCTGGATTTCCTCGGCGTCAGCCAGCTCATAACGGGCCTGGGCTTCGAGGATGTCGGTACGGGTGCCCTCGCCCTGCTGGAACAGTTGCTGGTTCTGCTCGAACTGCTGGTGATAAGCCTGCTTGCTGGCAACGCTGATACTGATCTGGTCCTGAGCGAACAACGCCTGGGTGTAACTGCTCATCACCCGCACCAACAGTTCCTGGCTTTTACCGCGAAACTCCTCGTCGGCAAACAGTGCCTGGGCCACACCCTTGCGGTAGTTGGCATAGGCCTCGTAGTCGAACAAGGGCTGCTGGAGGATGAAGGTCGAACCATAGCTGTTGTAATGGCGGTCTTCATCTTCGCGCCGCGAATCGCCCAGATAACGGGCTTTTGAATCGTTGCGGCCCTTGTTGTAGTTGTACGACAGGTTCGGCAGCAAGCCGGCGCGCCCAATGGCGCGGTTTTCCTGCCCGGCTTCGCGGGCCTTGAGCGCGCCAAGGAACACCGGGTCCTTATGCAGCGCCTGTTCATACACCTGAAACGGCCCCATGGTCTGCGCGTGCGCACCTGTTGTCAGGGCGAACGCCGCCAGCAGCCCGGTCATCAAGCTTTTCATGCACGGGCTTCCTTATTGTTCGGTCAACGCGGTACCTGCCCGGTCGAGCAGGGGTTTGAACAGGTAGTTGAGCATCGAGCGCTCGCCGGTACGCACAAACAGTTCTGCAGGCATGCCCGGTTTGATCACCAGGCCGTCAAGGCGCGCCAGCGCCTGTTCGCTGACACTGCTGCGCAGTACGTAATACGGCTGGCCGGTCTTGTCGTCGAGCAACTGGTCAGCGGAAATCAATGCCACCTCGCCGGAGACCCGCGGCGTGCTGCTCTGGTTGAAGGCGGTGAAAAGGATATCCACAGGCAACTGCATTGCGACTTTATCCACAAGGTTGACCGGCAGCCGCCCTTCGACCTCCAGGGCAGTGCCCTGGGGCACCACCTCGAGCAGGGTTTCACCGGCGCGTATCACCGCGCCCTCGGTATGCACAGCAAGGTTGACCGCAATACCGTCGGCCGGAGCGAGAATCTCGCTGTGTTGCAGGTCAAAGCCGGCCGAGGCCAGCTGTTGTTCGAGGGTCACGCTTTTGAGCTGTGCCTCGGCCAACTGGCTGCGCACTTCTTTCTGATACTCCTCGCGGCGCTGTTGCAGGTTCAGCCGCGACTCGACAATGCCCTGCTCCAGCCGCGCGCTGTCACCGCTGTTCTGCGCCAGGTCACGCTGGACCTGGGACAACTGACGCTGGTACTCCAGCAAGCGGTTGCGCGGAATGTAACCCTGGCTGGCCAACGGCTTGAGGTTCTCCAGTTGCTCGCGCAACGAGTCGGCCTGGGCCTGCAAGTCACCGTGGGCGCGGCGCATGCCGGCCAGTTGCGCCACCGCGCCATCGATACTGGCCCGCAGCGCAGCCTGCTCGCGGGCCTGGGCGTCACGGCGGCTGCTGAACAACTGGCGCTGGCTCTCCAGCACCAGGCTCAATTGCGGGTCAGGGTTGCTGCTCAGCGGCTCGGGAAAGATGATTTCGCCGAGGTTATCGCGCTCGCTCTGCCAACGGGCCAGGCTGGCCCAGGCCAACCGGTACTGGGCTTGCAGCGCCTGAACATCAGCCTGAACCTGGGTCTGGTCGAGGCGAAACAGCGGCTGGCCCTGGGTCACCCGCTGACCTTCGCGGACCAGGATGCGGCTGACCACGCCGCCGGCCGCCGACTGCACGGCCTTGCGCTTGCCCGAGACCACCACCGTGCCCTGCACGGCAATGCCCTGATCAAGCGGCGCCAGGGTCGCCCAGGCGATGAAGCCACCAAAGCCGACCAAGGTCAGCAACCAACCCAGGCGCACATAAAAACGGGCACTGCGACTCTTGTCCACGCGGCTCATGCGCCACCTCCGGTCGCCAGCGCGGCATTGGCGGGCTGGCGCTGCACCTGTTCCTGAGCACGGCTCAGGGCCTGCAAGACTTCATTGGCCGGACCGAAGGCCTGCATGCGGCCTTCGCTGAGCACCAGCAACTTGTCTGCCTGGGCCAGGGCGGCCGAGCGATGGGTCACCAGCACCACGGTGCGGCCCTGGGCTTTCATCTGCGCAATGGCAGTGGCCAGTGCCGCTTCGCCGCTGGTGTCGAGGTTTGAGTTGGGTTCATCCAGCACAATCAGGCTCGGCCCACCGTAGAGGGCACGGGCCAGGGCGATGCGCTGCTTCTGCCCGCCGGAGAGGTCGCCGCCGTCTTCACCCAGGCGCGTGTCGTAGCCTTGCGGCAGGCGCAGGATCAGCTCATGCACGCCGGCCTGACGCGCAGCCTCGACCACCTTGAGGCCGTCCAGCTCGGCAAAGCGGGCGATGTTTTCGGCAATGCTGCCACGCAGCAATTCGATATTCTGCGGCAGGTAGCCAATGTACGGGCCCAGGTCCTCACGGTCCCAACGGTGCAGGTCGGCGCCGTCCAGGCGTACGGTGCCGGCCAGGGTTGGCCAGACGCCTACCAGCACCTTGGCCAGGGTCGACTTGCCGGAACCGGACGTGCCCAGCACGCCAAGCACTTCCCCGGCCCCCAGGTTGAAGCTGATTTGCTGCAAGGTGGCCACGCGCTTGCCTGGCGGGCCGGCACTGACCTGCTCGAAACTCAGGCGCCCGCTTGGCGCTGGCAAGGGCATCGGTGCTGGCGGCTCGGGAAACGCGCGCAGCAGGCCGTCCAGGTGTTTGTAGGCCATGTGCGCCCCACTCCACTGCTTCCACACGGCAATCAACTGATCGATGGGACTCAGTACCCGGCCCATGAGGATCGACCCGGCGATCATCATCCCCGGCGTCATCTGCCCTTCGATCACCAGCAAGGCGCCCAGGCCCAACACCAGCGACTGCAGGCACAAGCGCAACGACTTGCTGATCGCGGTGATGACAGCCGAGGTGTCGCTGGCCTGGTTCTGCAAGGTCAGAAAGCGCGAATGCAAGGCAAACCAGCGCTGGCGCAAAGCGCCAAGCATGCCCATGGCCTGGATGCTCTCGGCATTGTGCAACTGGCTGCTGGCCAGGTGCGTGGACTGCTGCTGGAAACCGCTGGCTTCAATCAGCGGCTTGTGGGTCAGGCGCTCGTTGAGCACCGCCAGGACAATCAGCAGCAGCGCCCCGGCGCAAGCCATGACGCCCAACCAGACGTTGAACAGGAACATCACCGCCAGATAGATCGGAAACCACGGCGCATCAAAGAAGGCAAACAGTGCAGGACCGGTGACAAATTGCCTCACCTGGGTCAGGTCATTGAGTGCTTGCCCGGCCTGACCATCACCCTGACGCAAGTTGCGCTCAAAGGCCGCCCGGTACACGCTCAGGTTAAAGCGCTGTTCCAACTGGTTGCCCACTCGAATAACAATGAAACTGCGGATCGCCTCCAGCGCCCCCATAAATACAAAGAAGCCGACCACCATCAAGGTCAACATCCACAGGGTGGTCTCATTTTGTGAAGACAGTACTCGATCATAGACTTGCAGCATATAAATCGAGGGCACCAGCATGAGCAGGTTAATCAATGCGGTAAAACAACCCACACTGATCAGCGTGGACTTGTGATCTGCCAGTGCCGCCCACAAGAGCGCACCGGCTTTATTATTCGGCCTGTTCATCGTCCGCCTTTCTATCCCTGAAAAATCGGCAATCACCTACAAGTTTTTAATCTTTATTCTTACGTTCCAACCACAGTATCTTTTGCGATGGCGAGGTCCAGGTGAAGAGACCTGGCGCATCACGATTGAAGTGCACCAGTGCGCTGCCACTGCCATCGAGCAATGCCACCGTGTCGGGGGTCGGCAGCCAGCCACCGGGACGCGCGCCGATCAACTTTTCCACGCAGTCCAGGTCGCCGCGCAAGCTTTGCGAGGCTTCCAGTTGCAGCTCACAACCGGCAGCGCGATCGCCTTCAGGGTACAACGTCCAGTCACCGGCCAATTGCGCGGGAGTGGGGAGTAAGAGACTGCTTGCCATGCCAACCTCGGTCATCAACATCAGGGGAATCGCGCCGAGCGCGATCATTCGCTTGAGAGCCATTATCTGCCTGCCTCAGAAAAGGCGGCGCAACAGCGCCGCCCCTTCAGCTTGCTATCAGACCACGATATCCGTGGCGACCGCCTGACCTACGGTAGTCACCAGGAAATCAGACAGGCTGTTGCCGGTGAAGTCGATCGACAGGCTACCGAGGTTGCTTGCCTGATCGAAGCTCAGCACTGCCTCGCCGGCATGCCCGGTGAAGGCATCAACGAACTGCAGCGGCAGCTTGCTGACAGCAAAGGCCGAGATTGCCGACAGATCGATCTTGTCCTGGCCGCTGACAAAATCCATGATCCGGTCGGGATTGCTCGGGGTCGAATCGCTGCTGGCAGCGAAGACGAAGGTGTCGGAACCGGCACCACCCCAGAGTTTGTCACCGCCACCGGCGCCGTAGATGATGTCGTTACCGGCACCGCCCTTGAGCTCGTTGGCCACGGCGTTGCCGATCAGCAGGTCGTTGCCCGAGCCACCGATGGCGTTCTCGACGATGACACCCTTGGCAATGGAAATATTGCCAATCATGCCGCCGACATCGGAGAACGACGCGTCATTGAGGTTGATCTTCTGGTTTTGGGTAAAACCGGAGAAGTCCAGGGTGTCGTTGCCGCCACCGTCCCACACCGAGAAAACGACTTTCGACGACGCCGAAGTGGCCGAGTAGAAATCGCGCTCAGCGGTGGAGTTGAAGCCGTACACGGTGTCGCCGGAGCGAGTCGCGTAGTTGGCACCATAGAGCTTCTGGATGGCCGCGATGTCATCCATCAGTGGCGCCGAGGAGTACACCTGAACACCACCCTTGGTGAAGTTCTGGCTGGTATTGCTCTCGCTCCAGTAGCTCATCACGCTGTAGCCGCGGGTGTCCTGAGCGTAGACCGCATCTTTGTAAGTCGGGACGCCCTGCCCGGCGTTGTAGTCACCGGGATGAAGCAGACCCAGCGAGTGGCCGATCTCATGGGTCAGGGTCTGACGACCATAGTTGCCGTCCTGCGGGTTGACGTTGGCCTGGTAATCCTTGTTGATCAGGTACCAGGACTCGCCCTTGCGCGCGCTGTTAGGCAGGTAGGCAAACGCGGCGCCGCCGTTGCTGGCGCTGAAGTTGGCAAAGGTCATGTGACCGTCGCCGCCTGAACGCGCCTCATCAAACGTTACCTTGGCAACATCCGCCCACGACTCCATGGACAGCTTGGCCTGGGCCTTCTGCTGCGCCGAGAAGGCGCTGAAGGAACCCAGCCCACGGCTGGCGAACCCGGCCGGTGCCGAGGTCAGAAAGGTGTAGGTCAGGTTGATGCTACCGTTGTCGTTCAGGTCATCCCAGGCGGCGTTGGCACGCAGCAGGTTGTCTGCCGCTTGATCCACCGTGAACGACTTTTTGCCATTGACCAAGGCGCTGCCGCCACGATCATACTGATGGCTGAAGCTATTGATCAGGCCGTAAGCAGAACTCGCACCGTGCGGCTGCAAAACAGAACCGGCAAAACCAATAGCGCTCTCTTTGACTTTAGACATACAGACACTTCCTTGTTTACACAAAAAGCAGTTGTTGTCCGATAGGACGCTCCCGCGGCGAGATCGTCCTATCACTCGCCTTACTTGAGGCCGGAGAAAACTGACACACTACGAAATGAGCTGTCCAGCTTTTTTTGACGCCAAATATTCATGTAGGCAGATTGCAAAAACACCAACTTAGGCAGGTCAATTTGCGCAAACGAAATACACTCAAAAGCGTGTGCCAAGACGAGTTGTGACCACCGGGTTTTATAGTAAAAGTCGAACTTTTTTTACAAAAAAGCGACCTATATATACTTCTGTTCTATGCACTGCGATTGTGCGTATTACTTTTTGACTACAACTGCCCCCTTGACCCTCCGTCGCCTGAGCATTGACTTGTGTCGGCCGCTGGCGCTGAGTAGGGATTGGTCAAAAGCCCTTTTATCCTGGATGCCCTTATGACAAGACTCACGGTTCAATCCGGCGATTTCTTGCAAGGTGAAGGCGAGTACCGCAATGGATCGCTCACACTCAAGACCGCCCGCAGCCCCTCACCGGGCGAGAAAATCGCCCTTACGCGCATTACCGATCTGGTCCTCGCCAATCTGGAGTCCAGCCGCAGCCTGGGCGGTGCCCTGGGCTGGGGCATGGCCGGCGCCCTGGTTGCAGGCCCGGTCGGGCTGATCGCAGGCCTGTGGCTAGGCGGCAAGGAAGAGGAGGTGACCTTCCTGGCAACCTTCAAGGATGGCCGCAAGCTGATGGCCATCACCGACAAGAAGACCTGGTCGAAAATCGATGGCAACTGGCGACGGCATGCCCAGGCAGCAGCCAACGGCTGAATCCGCATGACACTCGTTCGTTCATGACAATGGCAATCGATTGAAAACAGGGGCGCCGCCCGTCAGCCGCCCCTGCTAAGATTGCGCTCCCGCCTGCCCGGCGCAATGTCGGCAGGTTTACCTTGCCCGCCCATTTCCCTCTGCGTATCGGGCATCCAGCCCGTGGACAGCAGCCGAACGATAACGGCGCGTCTGTGTTCGTCTTCAAGGAGCTTCTGCATGACCCTGCCCCGCCCTCGCCTGCCCATGCGCCTGCTTAGCCTGAGCCTGGCGTTGCCGGCCTGGCACAGCCTGGCCCAGGATCGCATCACCCTGGCGCCGGTGCAGGTGTCCGAAACCTACAGCGAGGGCTATCAGGCCCGCGAGGCTGCGGTCGGCGGCTGGCAGCCGGCGCCTGTGCTGGATACTCCGGCATCGATTGCAGTATTCAATGAGCAACTGCTCGCCGATCGCCAGGTACGCAAGCTCAGCGAGGTGCTGCAAAGCGACGCCTCGGTCGGTGAAAGCTACGCCCCCATCGGCTACTACGAAAACTTCAACGTGCGCGGCTTCGAGCTCAATGCCGCCAGCAGCTACAAGATCAACGGCCAGACCATCGCCGGTGAGCAGAACGTGGCCCTTGAAAACAAAAAACAAGTAGAGCTGCTCAAGGGCCTTTCGGGCTTGCAAAGCGGCGTAGCGGAACCGGGCGGCCTGATCAACTACGTCACCAAGCGCCCGGAGGAGGTGCACTCGGTGACGGTGTCGAGCAACGAGCAGGGGGAGCGCTACCTCGCCACCGACCTGGGCGGCTGGTTCGGCAGCCAGCGCCAGTTCGGCCTGCGCGCCAACCTCGCGCATGAGGACATCCGCTCCTACGTCGATCACGCCGACGGCAAGCGTGATTTCGCCTCCCTGGCGTTCGACTGGCAGATCAACCCCGACGCGGTGCTGCAACTGGACGCCGAGTACCAGCAGCGTGAGCAGCGTTCAGTGCCCGGCTATCAGTTGCTCGGTGGCAACAGCCTGCCCCACGGCATCGACCCGCACGATCGCCTGGCTTACCAGCACTGGGCCAACCCGGTGAGCATCGATTCGCTCAACCTTGGCGGACGCTTCGAATATCGCTTGAGTGACAACTGGACAGGCATCGTCAGCGCCTCGCGCAGCAAGGTGGTGATCGATGACTACAGCTCGTTTGCCTGGGGTTCGAGCGAGGGTGCCCACTTCAGTGAAGCAGGCGACTATGACATCTATGACTACCGCAGCCCCGACGACACACGGCGCACCGACGAGGCCCAGGTGACGCTCAATGGCCGCTTCGATACCCAGGGTATTGGCCATGAACTGACTGTTGGCAGCAGCGCCCAGCGCCGAACCCTCGACCAGCGTCCCTACTTCAATGAGTGGATCGGCAGCGGCAATATCTACCAACAAACACCAGCGCTTGACCCGTCCGAGAAGTCGCCTGGCCACAGCACGCGCAGGCTCGATAGCCGGCAGTACGGGATATTCGCCAGCGATCGAATCAGCCTCAATGATCACTGGCAAACCGTGCTGGGCGCGCGCCTGGTACGCCTGGATGAAAAGACCTTTGCCGAAGACGGTAGCCCCAGCCGCCACACCCGTGACTATCAACTGCTACCCAACGCCGCGCTGATCTACAAACCACGTGCTGACATCTCGCTGTACACCAGCTACAGCAAAGGATTGTCTGCCGGCGGTACTGCCCCCTGGTTTACCAGCAACAGCGCGCAGATCCTGGCCCCGACCCTGTCCCATCAATTGGAGGTCGGCATCAAGCGCGACTGGCAGCGCCTGAGCCTGAGCGCAGCCCTGTTCCAGCTGCGTCAGGCCTATCAGTATTCACAACCTGACGGTGCGGGTCATTTCACCTATGTGCAGCAAGGCCAGCAAAAGAACATCGGCCTGGAACTGGGCGCCAGCGGCTGGCTGACCTCGAACCTGCAGGTCAATGCCAGCGCCGCCGCAATTCGGGCACGGGTCAAGAACAGCGGCACGGCGGATTTTGAAGATCATCAAGCGCTGAACGTACCGAACTTCCGTGCTGCCGTGCAGGCCGACTACAGTCTGCCGGTTGCGGGCCTGGCCCTGCTCGGCGGGGCGCGCTACAGCGCCAGCAAGTACGCCAACCAGGCGGGCACGGTGGCAGTGGGCAGCTACGCGGTGTTTGACCTGGGCAGTCGCTACAGCACCCGGATTGGCGGCTACGACACGGTGCTGCGACTGATGGTGGATAACGTCTTCGATAAACGCTACTGGCGCGATGCCGGGGAGTATCTGGGGGATGGCTATCTGTTTCAGGGGGCGCCACGGACAGCGCGGGTTTCAGCTTCCATGAGTTTCTGAGGGTCCTATCGCGGGGCAAGCCCGCTCCCACAGGTTCAACATCCAAACTGTGGGAGCGGGCTTGACCCGCGATGAAGAC